>NZ_JANOAL010000159.1:0-1982 GCF_031411155.1 Polaromonas sp.
GCCGTATTTTTCAAACAGCCACTTCTTGGCCACGCTGCCGGCCGCCACCATGGGCGCCGTCAGACGGGCCGACGCCCGGCCGCCGCCGCGCGGGTCGCGCCGGCCGTATTTGTGCAGGTAGCTGTAGTCGGCATGGCCGGGCCGGAAGGTTTCCAGGATGTTGCCGTAGTCCTTGCTGCGCTGGTCGGTGTTTTTGATCAGGAGGCAGAACGGCGTGCCGGTGGTCTTGCCCTGGTACACGCCTGACAAAATCTCAACCGTGTCGGGCTCGTTGCGCTGGGTGACATGGCGGCTGGTGCCGGGGCGACGGCGGTCCAGGTCGCCCTGAATATCGGCCTCGCTCAGGTCCATGCCTGGCGGGCAGCCGTCGATCACGCAGCCAATGGCCGGGCCGTGGGATTCACCAAAGTTGGTGACTGCGAAGAGAGTGCCAAAAGTGCTGCCAGACATAGTGGCGCAATTTTAACCGTCGGATATTGTGGCCCCCACGTTCATTCACTGCGTGTAACTCTCTGCCCCCCGCGGGGGCTGTGCTTGCTTGGGGCGGCCCTGCGCTGCGCACTTTGGAGCGCCCATGTCTGCTCACTGCCCTGCATTGCCCTTTTTTGCTGGAACACTTCATGCATGACGAGAGGGGCGCAAATCGCTGCGCACTACCGGAGGGCACCATGCTTGATCGAACCACCACCCTGTTCTCTCACGTCAAACCCGGCGATACGCAATTCGAATCCGATGGATTGCGTGATTTTTTCCTCTACCGCGACCTGGGCATCGCCGAGGCGACGCACGGAAAAGTCATCGCGCACCTTGTGAAGACCAATAGGGCACCAGAAAAAGGCACGGGCTGGCACCGACATGAGGCGGACTTCCAGATCGTCATCATGCTCAAGGGCTGGGCCAAATTCATGTACGAAGACAAGGAAACCCTGGTCTCAGCCGGTGACTGCGTGCACCAGCGCCCCGGCATACGCCACTACCTGTTTGACTACTCGCCCGACATGGAATACCTGGAAATCGTCTCGCCAGCCGACTTCAAGAGCATTGATGTGGAACCGGTATGCGACATTCCAGCACCCACACCGTGGAAATGAGCGCCTGCTGACCGGACAAGCGCTTAGAACTCGGCATCCAGCTCGTCAAAGTCATCCGGCTCCAGCTGCGCCGCGGCAATCCACTCCTGCATCGCCGGCAATGTCCAGATGTGGGTGCAGTAGTCCACGCACAAGGCGTCCAGCGGAATGTCGTAACTCCTGAAGCGGCTGACCACTGGGGCGAACATCGCATCGGCCATGCAGGGTTTTTTGCCAAAAAGAAAAGGTCCACCATAGCAGGTCAGGCAGTCTGTCCATATGTCCGCAATGCGTTTGACGTCAGCGTCCACACGCGTCCAGGTCTTGAACTTGGGGAAAACGCCCCTGATGTTCAGGGGCAGCGAGGAGCGCATGGCCGAAAAACCCGAATGCATCTCGCCGCAAATGGCGCGGCAATAGGCGCGGGCAGCCCTGTCGGCCGGCAACAGGCCGGCCTTGGGCTTGATTTCATGAAGGTATTCGCCAATGGCCAGGGTGTCCCACACCTTGATGCCATCGTGCAGCAAGCTGGGCACCCGAATGGACGATGACAGCAACAGTATCTCGGCACGCATGTCGGCATCGTCAGGCGGAAGCAATTTTTCAGTGAACTCCAGGCCGGACAATTTGAGCAGCAACCAGCCCCGCAAAGACCAGGCACCATAATTCTTGCTGCTACTGAGGGTAAGGACGGCCTGAGTCATGACGAGGTCTTTCACAAAGGTGTTTACAAAAGGTAAGCATCAGCGTTTTGGCGCCGTCCCCGCATCAAAAATAGTTTGACACACAGTTACTGTGCAAGCCTTGTGCCAGCCGCCAGTTTCCAGGTCATGGCCCGTAAATTGCTGAACGAAGGGATGGCGCTACCAGCGCAGCCAAACGAAAGAAAGCAACATGCTTTACCAAGCCTAT
>NZ_JANOAL010000160.1:0-12032 GCF_031411155.1 Polaromonas sp.
GGCAGCACGCGCCTTACTTCCACGATGGCTCGGCCGCCACGCTGGGCGACGTGGTCGCCACCTACAACACGCGCCAGGCGCTGGGCCTGAGCCCGCAGCAGATCGCGGATGTGGCCGAATATCTGAAGTCGCTGTGAGGCGGGGATGATCCGGCGCGGTGCGATCCCCTCACACCGGCGGAGCAGCTTTGCGACCTCATGCGCCGACCCGCCAGTCGATTCAATCAGGTTGTTTCGCGCGCGGAAAACCACTCAGCGCGCCAGGCGCTGCGCCCGTCATTCCACTGTACCGCTCTTTGCAAGATTGCGCGGCTTGCGGTGAGCCCATCACATCGCTGCGCGATATGAGTGCTCCCCCAAGCCGAAAACCTGGCGGCTTCGCCGGCGGCATTCCATGCCGCCCCAAATCTGTCACTCGACAGTGACAGATTTGGCCAGGTTTCTGGGCTTGTCCACATCCGTGCCGCGCGCGCAAGCCGTGTGATAGGCCAGCAGCTGCAGCGGCACCACGTGCAGCAGCGGGCTGAGCGGGCCGTAGTGTTCGGGCATGCGGATGACGTGAACCCCTTCGCTGCTGGCGATGTGGCTGTCGGCGTCGGCCAGCACATAGAGCACGCCGCCGCGGGCGCGGACCTCCTGCATATTGCTTTTGAGTTTTTCCAGCAGCGCGTCGTTGGGCGCCACCGTGACCACCGGCATGGCGCTGGTGACCAGGGCCAGCGGGCCGTGCTTGAGCTCGCCGGCAGGGTAGGCCTCGGCGTGGATGTAGCTGATTTCTTTCAGCTTGAGCGCGCCTTCGAGCGCGATCGGGTAGTGCAGGCCGCGGCCCAGGAACAGCGCGTTTTCCATGCGGGCAAAGTCTTCGGCCCAGCTGATGACCTGCGGCTCCAGCGCCAGCACCGCCTGCAACGCCGCCGGCAGGTGGCGCATGGCCTTGAGGTGGCCGGCTTCCTGTTCTTCGCTGAGGCGGCCCTTGCTTTGGGCCAGCGCCAGCGTCAGCAAGAACAGGCCGGCCAGCTGCGTGGTAAAGGCCTTGGTCGACGCCACGCCAATCTCGACCCCGGCGCGCGTGATGTAGGCGAGCTTGCATTCGCGCACCATGGCCGAGGTGGCAACGTTGCAGATGGTCAGCGTGTTCGTCATGCCCAGGCTTTGCGCGTGGCGCAGCGCGGCCAGGGTGTCGGCGGTTTCGCCGCTCTGGGTGATGGTGACGACCAGCGTTTTGGGGTTGGGCACGCTGGTGCGGTAGCGGTATTCGCTGGCCACTTCGATCTGGGTGGCGATGCCGGCAATCGATTCGAGCCAGTACTTGGCCGCGCAGCCGCTGTAGTAGCTGGTGCCGCAGGCCAGAATCAGCACCGAGTCGATGTCCTTGAAGACGCGGTGCGCGCCGTCGCCAAAGAGTTCGGGGACTATGCCTGCCACGCCTTCCAGCGTGTCGGCAATCGCGCGCGGCTGCTCGAAAATTTCTTTCTGCATGTAGTGGCGGTACGGGCCCAGCTCGGCCGCGCCGCTGTGCGCATGCACGGTTTTGACCTCGCGCTGCACGGCCTTGTGGCTGCGGTCCAATACCCAGTACTTGCCCAGTTGCAGGTCGATCAGATCGCCCTCTTCAAGGTAAACAATCTGGTCGGTCACACCGGCCAGCGCCATCGCATCGCTGGCCAGGAAGTTTTCGGAATGGCCCGCGCCCACGCCCAGGATCAGCGGCGAGCCAGCGCGCGCGCCGACGACGCGGTGCGGCTCGTCCTTGCAAAAGGCGGCAATCGCATAGGCGCCGCGCAACTGGGCCACGGCGGCCTTGAGCGCGTCAAACAGGTCGCCGTCGTAGAGGCTGTCCATCAGGTGCACGATGACTTCGGTGTCGGTCTGGCTGTCAAACACATAGCCCCTGGCCTGCAGCGAAGCGCGCAGCTCTTCGTGGTTTTCAATGATGCCGTTGTGCACCAGCGCCTCCTTGCCTGGCTTTTGCGCGGCAGCGCCGGTGCCGTGGCTGAAGTGCGGATGCGCGTTGTGCACGGCCGGCGCGCCATGGGTGGCCCAGCGCGTGTGGGCGATGCCGGTGCCGCTGGCCAGCCCGTCGGCATCGACCTGGCTCTGCAACTCGGCCACGCGCGAGGTGCTGCGTGCCCGCTTCAGGCCGTCGGCATACACCGCGACGCCGCAGGAGTCGTAACCGCGGTATTCGAGCCGCTGCAGGCCCTGCACCAGGATGGGAACAATATTTCGGGTCGAAACCGCCGCCACAATGCCGCACATAAAACGCTCCTGCCATCAAGGCAAATTTGACAATGCGCTGATGCTAGGGCTTTACTATTTTTAAATCTCATCTATTTTTGTATTTAAATGAAACTTAATTTCATTAATTATTTGATATTTAATTTTATTTCATAAATAATAAAAATATGGAACAAATTAACATAGACGACACTGATCTCAAGCTCTTGCAGGCCTTGCAGGAGGACGCCTCGCAAAGCAACCAGACGCTGGCCGAGCGCGTGCATGTGTCGCCGCCTACCTGTTTGCGGCGCGTCAAGCGGCTGCGCGACGCCGGCTTGATTGAAGCCGTGGTGGCCGTGCTCAGCCCCGACCGGCTGGCGCGCACGCTGGGCCATGGCTTGAGCGCGATTGTCGAGATCACGCTGGACCGCCAGGGCGACGAGCAGCAGCAGGCGTTTGAGTTGCGGGTGGCGGCCGACGACGCGGTGCAGCAGTGCTACCGCGTGTCGCCGGGGCCGGACTTTATCCTGCTGGTGCAGGTGGCCGACATGCCGCGCTACCTGGCGCTGGCGCAGCGGCTGTTTACCAGCGACGCCAATGTGCGCAACGTGAAGGCCTTTTTCAGCACCAAACGCACAAAATTCAGGCCAAAAGTGCTTCTAGCCCAATAATTACTTGGACATGTAGCTATCAAATAAATAGCAAGCAACGCCCGCTCGCGTCTTCGCTCAAGCCTTGTTTTTCTGCGGCCGCTGCCAGTTGAGCAGGCTGCTTTGCTTGCCGCGCGCGATGCTCAGGGCGCCCGGCGGCGTGCTTTTGGTCAGCGTGGAGCCGCCGCCCACGGTGCCGCCGGCGCCTATCGTCAGCGGGGCGATCAGCACGCAGTTGCTGCCGATGTGCACGTCGTCCTCGATCACGGTGCGGTGCTTGTTGGCGCCGTCGTAATTGGCGGTGATGCTGCCGGCGCCATAGTTGACGCGCTCGCCCACCGTGGCATCGCCCAGGTAGGCCAGGTGGTTGGCCTTGGCGCCTTTGGCCAGCGTGGAGTTTTTGACCTCGACGAAATTGCCGATGTGCACCTCGGCACCGAGCCGCGCACCGGGCCGCAGCCGGGCGAACGGGCCGATCAGCGCGCCCTCGCCGACCTGCACGCCCAGCTTTTCGCCGTCGATATGCGTGAACGGGTGAATCACCGCACCGGCCGCGATGCTGGCGTTGGCAATCACGCAGTTGGCGCCCACGCGCACACCGGCCCCCAGGCTGACCTGGCCTTCAAACAGGCAGTTGACGTCAATCTCGACATCCTGGCCGCAGGTCAGCGTGCCGCGCACGTCGAGCCGCGCCGGGTCGGCCAGCCGCACGCCCTGCTCCATCAAGGCCACGGCCTGCCGCAGCTGGTACACGCGCTCGAGTTCGGCCAGCTGCACCGGGCTGTTGACGCCGGCCACCTGGGCCGCGTCGGTAATCTGGTGCGCCACCACGGCCACGCCATCGGCCACCGCAAACTTCACGATGTCGGTCAGGTAGTACTCGTTCTGGGCGTTGTGGCTGTCGAGCCGGGCCAGCCAGCCGCGCAGCAGCCGGGTCGGCACGGCCATGATGCCGCTGTAGATCTCGTGGATGGCGCGCTGGGCTTCGGTCGCGTCCTTGTGCTCGACGATGGCGTGCACCTGGGCAGACGGCGCATCGCCCGCGTGCAAGGGCCCGGCCAGGTGCGCCTGGTCGCGCACGATGCGGCCGTAGCCGGTCGGGTCGGCCATGCTCAGGGTCAGCAGCGCCAGCCGCTGGCCGTCGCACTGGTCGAGCAGGGCCTGCAGCGTGGCGGCCTGCGTCAGCGGCACGTCGCCCGACAGCACCAGCGTGACGCCGTCGTCGGCCAGCAAGGGCAGCGCCTGCTGCACCGCGTGGCCGGTGCCCAGTTGCGGCTCCTGGCGCGCATAATTCAGATCCAAAGTGCTCCCAGCCCCCGTCAAACCTGCGCAAGCTGCTTCAACTTCGATAGCACCGTGGCCGCAAATCACCACCGCCTGGCGCGCCGACAGCCGCGCCGCGCAGTCAATCACATGGGCCAGCAGTGCGCGCCCGCCCAAACGGTGCAACACTTTGGGCAGCGCGCTTTTCATCCGCGTGCCTTTGCCCGCGGCCATGATGACGACATCAACTGGAATTGCCATGAATTTTCCTGAAAGTTTTTTAAGGGGCGCGGCCTGGGCACGCGCCGGGCGATTTTTGGGGCTGAGGCGAATTATCGGTCTGCTGGCCGTGGCCTGCCTGCTGCAGGCCTGCAGCGCGGTCAGGATCGTCTACAACCAGGCACCGGAGCTGGCCTACCTTTACCTGGACCGCCAGCTCGACCTGAGCGACGCGCAAACGCTGCAGGTGAAGGACGAGCTGGGCAAGCTGCAAGCCTGGCACCGCAAGAGCCAGCTACCCGTTTATGTGGAGGCGCTGCAAAAACTGCAGCAACGCCTGCCGGCCGACATGGCGCCCGAGCAGGCCTGCGCGCTGTGGGCCGACGCCAAACAAAAACTGATGACCGTGGCCGAACAGGCGCAGCCGGCGGCGGCGCAGGTGGTCGGCACGCTGGGCGCGCGCCAGCTGGCGCATCTGGAACGTCGGTTCGCCAAAATGAATGCCGAGTTTCGCGACGACTACCTGGACGGCCCGCCGCAAAAAAGCCGCGACAAGCGCTACGAGCAGACGGTGAATCGGGCCGAGATGCTGTACGGCGGGCTGGAAGAAAAGCAGCTGGCGGTGCTGGGCCAGCAGGCCGACCAGTCGCGCTTTGACGCGCAGCTGTCGTATGCCGAAAAACTGCGGCGCCAGCAGGACCTGTTGCAAACCCTGCGCCCGCTGATTGCCGGCCAGGCGGCGCCCGAGAAAATCCAGCTCGCGCTGCGCGGGCTGACCGAGCGCGCGCTGGTGTCGCCCAACCCGGTCTACCGCGACTACATGGCGGCGCTGACCCAGCAGGGCTGCCGCAGTTTTGCCGAACTGCACAACAGCAGCACGCCCGAGCAGCGCGGCAAGGCGGTGCAAAAGCTGGGCAGCTACGCCCGGCACTTCAAAGCGCTGGGCACGCAAAGACCCTGAAGGCGGCCCGCGCTTTATTGGCCAGGCGCCTTCGAATGCGACAGGCCTTGCTGCTCGGCTTTTTTCAGCGCCGCCGCTTCCTCGGGGCTGCCCGGTTTCGCGGCTTGCGCGTCGGACTTCACATCGGCTTTCTTGAGGTAGTTGTCCACGCTGTCCTGGTAGTCGCGGCTGCCTTCATAGCTGCCCTCGCCCATCTGCTTGTCCTTGTTGCCGCCATCTTGCGGGGCACCGGCCTGCGTGGGACGGGGCTGAAACTCGTGGGAGCCGCTGCTTTGCTGTTGCTGGCGGTCCATGGGACGGCGCGGTTGCTGCTGCAGGGGCGGACTGAACACGCGCGTGCCGGTGAGGCTGTCTTTCATGCTGATCTCCTTGGCGGGGGCATTGGCTCAAGCCCAGCTTAAGAGCCCGCCCGGGCCGCCGCTGTCATCCGCCAAGGGCCGTCGTCGTCAGCCGCCACCTACAGCAAGGGGACTTTCCTGGGCGGCGTGTCGTAAAAATCGGCAATGCGCTGCAGCGCCCTCGGGTTGAGCAGGCGCAACCGCCCGTTGGCGATTTCATGCAGGCCCAGCTGGTGCAGGCGGCGCAGGGTCTTGTTGGTGTGCACCAGCGACAGGCCCAGCGCATCGGCAATGTGTTGCTGGTTGATCGGGAATTGAACCGTGTTGTCCTCGGCCAGGCCCAGGCGCTCCAGCCGCCGGTACAGGTGCATCAGCAGCATGGCCACGCGCTCGGTGGCGTTGCGCCGGCCGGTGCTGAGCAGCTGGTCGTCGACAAAGCCCTCCTCGCGCGCATTGAGCCAGGTGATGTCATAGCCCAGGCTGGGGTACTGGCGAAACAAATCCCACAGGCCGTCGCGCGCAAACACGCACAGCGACACCTCGGTCACGGCTTCGATGCCGTGCAGGGCGCCCTCGGCAAACTCCTGCTGCAGGCCGATCAGGTCGCCGGGCAGCAAAAAATTCAGGATCTGGCGCCGGCCGTCGCTCAGGGTTTTGTAGCGAAAAGCCCAGCCCGAGTACAGCGTGAACAGCTTGCCGTTGGGTTTTTGCTCATGAAGAATCGTGGCGCCCGCCGGCAGCGCCGAGGTGGCGCTGCGAAACGCCTCGATGAACTGCAACTCTTCCGCACTGACGGAGGTAAACACCTGGGTCTGGCGCAAGCGGCAGGCCGAGCAGGCCGGCGGGCAGGTTCCGGGCTGGATGGCGGCAGCAGAGGCAGTGTCCATGATGGCCGGATTTTAAGCGGATCGCTCCGTGGGGCGCTGTGTCTTTTTACATTGCAGAACTGCAGTTGGCCGTTTACATTGCCTGAAACCATGAAAAAACACACACCTCTTTATGAAGTGCTCTGGCTTAGCACTCTTGCGCCGGACGCGCCCACTAACTTCGTTGCCGACATTGCCAGCAAAACGCGGGCCCAGAATGAGGGGCATGGCCTGACCGGCTTGCTGATCTTTAATGGTTTGCACCTTTGTCAGCAAGTGGAAGGCGAGAAAAAGACAGTAGAGGCGCTGGTGGGCCAACTGCTGCTTGACCCGCGCCACGTCCAGATGCTGACGCTGCACCATGGCCCGCTGCAGGAACGGCGTTTCAAGTGTTTCGGGCTGGGCTACACCGAGGTCGGAGATAGCGACCCGCTGGGCCGGCTGCTGCAGCTTGAGGGGCAGGCGGCCATGGATGCCTTTATCGCAATACTGCCGACGCTAGACCTGAACGCTTGAGGGCGAAGCGCTTCAGGCCTGCAGCGCGGCCCACATCTGCTGGTCGCGCTCGGCGGTCCAGATGCGCGGGTTCTTGATGCCGCTGGCTTCGTCAAACGCCCGGCTCACGTCAAACGGCAGGCAGTGCTCGTAGATGAACACATGGCCAAAGATCGGGTCCATGCTTTTGCGGGTGTGCGCCATGGCCGCTTTCAGGTCCATGCCGGCGGCGGCCGCTTCCTGGCCCGCCTGGTAAAGCGTTTCGACCCAGCGCTGGGTGTAGTCCAGTGCCTTGTTGACGTCGGCATGGCCCTTCATGGCCTCGCCCCGGCCCGGCACGATGGCCTCGGCATTCAGGGCGCGCAGCGCCTGCAGCGTGGCGGGCCACTCCTGCAGCTGCGCGTCGCCGGTGTAGACACCGGCCTCGTACTCGACCAGGTCGCCGGAAAACAGCACTTTTTCCTCTTCCACCCAGGCAATCGTGTCGCCGCGCGTGTGGCCGGGGCCGGGGTGCCAGATTTGCACCTTGACGCCGCCCAGGTCCAGCGTCAGCGAGCCCTGCCGCCCCGGCTCGCCGTTGCCCACCACCAGCGTCGGCCAGGTCAGGCCGGGCACGCTTTCGGCATTGCGAAACAGGCGCGGAAAACGCTCCATCTCGCTTTGCATGTCCTGCGCGCCGCGCTCCACGATGAGCTCGTAAGTGCCCCGGCTCGCTATGATTTCGGTAGCACCCTCGGCAAGATAGGCGCTGGCCCCCAGCACCCGAACCGCGTGATAGTGGGTCAGCAGCACGTACTTGATGGGCTTGTCGCTGACGCGCCGGATGCGCGCGATCAGGTCCTGCGCCATCGCCGGGGTGGCCGTGGCATCGCTGACCATGATGAATTGGTCGCCGATGATGACGCCCGAGTTCGGGTCGCCCTCGGCGGTATAGGCCCAGCAATGCGGGCTCAGCTGCTCAAAGGTAATGGTCTTGTCGGTCAGGTCGGACTGCGAGGCAAAGGCTTTGGACATGGGAGGTTCTTTCGGGCTAGCCGATCATTTTACGATCCGTAATGTATTACGAATAGTAAAACCGGCGATGGCCAATTGGCCCTGGGCTACAGTGCGCCATGGCTGCTGCTCTGTCGTTTGCCAATTACTGCTGTGAACTGCTTGCCAGCGTCGGGCCCTGCACGGCGCGGCGCATGTTTGGCGGCTTTGGCATCAGCATGGCAGGCCTGAGCATTGCCCTGGTGGCCGACCTGGGCCGGGGGGAAAAGCTGTGGCTCAAGGCCGACCCGGACAGCCGCCCGCTGTTTGAAGCCGCTGGCTGCGAGCGCTTTGTCTACCGCGTCACAAAAGACGGTGTGACGGTGGCCAGAAGCATGAACCACTACAGCGCCCCCGAAGAAGCCATGGAATCGCCCGAGCTGATGGCGCCCTGGGCGCGGCTGGCGCTGGACTGCGCCCTGAAGGCGCGCAAGCCTGGCGTCAAGGCCTCCCCGAAAGCGCCTCAAAATGCCTCAACCAGAGCCAAGCCTGGCCATCATGACGGCAAGTAGGTGCTGGCACCGTGCGGTGCGGCGCTAAACGCGGGCAGCAACTCCGCCCGGGACGACAAGGCGCACAAGCCCGGATAGTCCGCGGCGTTGACGACTTCGGGCAGCATCATTTGCGTGAAATGCCAGGCCACCGCCGCACTGACGCCGGCCTGATCGATGGTTTCGCTGCTGACTGCCAGCGGCCTGCGCTGCAGTTCGGAGTCGAGCGCTGCATAAGCCGCCAGTAGCTGGCCGCTCACGCGCGCCAGCCACGGCTCGTGAAGTTTCTCGGCCGGGCGCAGGGTGCGTTCGTAGATGATCTGCACGCTTTTTTCGCATGCGGCAAGGGCCAGGCCAATCAGCCGCAGGGCGTGCTGGCGTTCTGACAGACGGGTCGGCATCAGGCTCTTGCGCGCCGCCGCCAGGGCTTCGGCGTACTCGAGGATCAGCGTCGAATCCATCAGGACTTCGCCGTCATCGCAGACCAGCGTGGGCGCCTTGACGACGGGATTGATCTGTTGAAACCGGGCGAAGGTGCTGAAGACCGAGAGGGAGCGGTGCTCGAAGCGCAGGCCGAGCAGTTGCAGCGAGATCGCCACGCGGCGCACGTAAGGCGAGTCGAGCATTCCGATGAGTTGCATGGCTTCTCCTGTGGGGCGTCAGCGCCAGCTTCGGCTTCGGCCTATTTTGACGCATTGGCCCAAGAGGGCGGCGACGGCTGCTTCAAGGGCAGGCGGCCCGGCACTTCCATGCCGGGCCGCCATTTGCCCCTGCCGCCGCGAACGCCGCCACCTTATTTGCAGGTTTGAGCCATGAAAGGGCGCTCAGCCCTGGTGCAACGATCGCGAGCAGCTATAAAAGTAATAGCAAACGCGGTCGCCAGCCGGTTCGCGGCCCGGCTCACCGCGCCCATCACCGGGTGCCCGCTGGTGGGCAAGACGCTTGCGCCGCGGCTCGCCGGCACCGGCTCCCAGCTCAGGTAGGCCGAGGGCTGGTGGCCCCGACCCAAGGGCTCCATCACCAGGCTTTCGCCCGGCTGCAGACACAGGCTGTCGCCCCGGCTCAAGAAATGGTCACCGGCGCGGGTGCTGCGGCGCGCATCGGCATGGTCAAACGTGGCCCATACCCGGCCATGGGTGATGTGCAGCATCCCGGCACGGCGCGCGCGCAGGCTCAGCGCCTGGCCGGCGCCCAGCTTCCAGTAGTCGGGCTGCTCTGCCAGCGCTTGCCGGGCGCGCGCCACTTCAACCTGGGCGTGTTGGGCATGGTGGGCATCGGCGGCTTGCAACAGGGAAAGGTCAACTGAATCATTCATGATGAGCTCCTGAAAATGAGATGAGGGTGCATGCATGATCAAACCTGCGGGCTTTTCAGTCCAATGAATTCGGGTTACCCTATTGATTCCTGAAACGCATTAATCAGGTCGCCCCGGGCGGCCTGCCCCGTCATGCAGCACTCGCAAACCCATTTACGCTCCCGGCCGATTTCGGCCGGCCAGCTGCGCGCCTTCGAGGCGGTGGCGCGGCACCTGAACTTTCGCGTGGCGTCGGAAGAAATGGCCTTGACCCAGTCGGCCGTCAGCCGCCAGATTCAAAGCCTGGAGGACGATGTCGGGGTCAGCCTGTTTCACCGCCACACCCGGGCGGTGGAGCTGACCCATGCCGGCGGCCTGTTGCTGCACGCGGTCACGCCCTGCCTGGCCCGCATCGACAGCGCGGTGCGGCAGATTCGCCAGAGCGCCGGGCGCAAGAGCGTGTCGCTGACCACCTTTGCCTCGTTCGCCTCGATGTGGCTGATTCCGCGGCTTGAGGAATTTCAGCGCGACCACCCCGACATCGACATCCGGATTGATGCGTCAGACGTGACGGTGGACCTGGAGGTGTCAGACCTGGACATGGCCTTGCGCTATGCCCCGGCCAAGCACATGCCGCCGCATGCGGTGCGGCTGTTTGGCGAGCAGATCACGCCGGTGATCAGTCCCTGGCTGCTCAAAAGCGGCCCGGCGCTCAGGCAACCCGACGACCTGGCCCAGTTCACCCTGATTGAAGCGGGCGACTCGCAGTCGGCCCACCTGGAATGGCTGACCTGGCAGCGCTGGCTCGACCAGCACGCGTCACCCCGGTTTGAGGCCAGACGCTGGCTTTATTTCAACTATGCCTACCAGATGGTGCAGGCCGCGCTGACCGGCCAGGGCGTGGTGCTGGCCCGCCTGCCGCTGATCGCCGAGAGCCTGGCCACCGGCGACCTGGTGGAGCCGCTGCCCCACATGCGCCTGGATTCGCCCATGGCCTACTGGCTGGTCACCAGCCCACGCTATGTGGCAAGGCCCGAGGTGCAGGCCTTTTGCGAATGGCTGACAGACCAGGCGGCGCAAACCCGCAGGGCGGTGGGCGATGTGCCGGACCCGAAGACGGACCGGCCCGACTGACGCTGGTTTCAGGCGGCGGCGGTCGCGAGCGCCCGCGGCGCAGGGTGTTTCAGCAGCAGGCCGGCGCGCGCCTGCACCCGGGCACCGCCCACCGCCGTGGCACCCGCGGCATAGGCCAGCGCACCGTTGACAAAGACCTTTTCAATGCCTTCGGACAGCGCCATTGGGTTCGCGTAGGTCGCCACATCGCGCACCCGGGCCGGGTCCAGCAGCACCACGTCGGCATGCCAGCCCGGTTGCAGCTGCCCGCGCTGCTGCAGGCGGAAATTGCGGGCCGACAGTCCCGTCATCTTGTAGATGGCGGTTTCCAGGGAAAAAAGCTGCTGCTCGCGCCAGTAGCGCGCCAGCACACGCGGAAAGGCGCCCCACAGCCGCGGATGCGGATGCTGGTCATGCGGCAGGCCGTCGGAGCCGATCATGGTCAGCGGATGGGCGATGACGCGCTTCACATCGTCCTCGTGCATCTGGAAATAGCAGGCGCCGCCGGGCTGCAGGCGACGGCAGACGGTTTTCTGGTCAATACCCCACTCGGCCGCAATCGAGGCCAGCGTGCGGCCGGTCATTTCAGGGTGCGGCGTCGACCAGCTCACCAGCACGTCGATCACGCCGTCGACCAGGTCTTCACGCAGCACGGTGGAGCCCGCCAGATAGGGGTAAACATCCATGGCCACGGGCTGGCGGCGGGCCAGTGACTCGATCAGCGGCAGCGTCTGCCGGGTGCGGCCCCAGTTGGCCGGGCCGGCACATTTGTGGTGCGAGACGATCAGCGGCACACCGGCGCTGAAGGCCGTGTCGCCGGCCTCGTGCAGGGCCTCGACGATGGCGGCCATTTCGTCACGCAGATGGGTGCTGTAAACGCCGCCAAAACGCGCCACCACCTGGGCCAGCCGCACCACCTCTTCGGCCGGGGCGGCAAAGGCCGGCTCGTAAAACAGGCCCGACGACATGCCGGTCGCGCCGCTTTGCATGCACTGCGCGAGCAGCGCACACATGGCGTCGAGCTCATCGGCGCTGGCCGCGCGGCTCAGGTCGCCCATGCAGGCAAAACGCAGGGTGGTGTGGCCAATCAG
>NZ_JANOAL010000161.1:0-1872 GCF_031411155.1 Polaromonas sp.
AGCACCGCGTCCTGGCTGTTGGCGGCGGCTTCGTCGTCGAAGTAGATGCGGCTGAAGGTATGCACCAAGAGGCCGCGCATGGTGACGCAGACGTTGATGAACGGGGCCTGGCCGACGGCGGCGGCGCCGGGTTTGACGGTGTCAAACGCAAAATGGTTGCCGGCCAGGGTGCCGGTGCCGCAGCGGCCAAAGCCGGTGAAGCCTTTGGCCTCGGCGTCCGCCACCGAGGTCACCGGCTGGCCGCTGGCATCTGGCTGGCTGATTTCGACAATCGCGTCGAGCACGCTGTTGCCGGCGCCGTCAAACACCTGGCCGGTGATGCGGATGTGTTCGCCCTGGGCATGCGGCTGGGCCAGCACCGGGGTGAACAGGCTTTTCAGGTCGTAGCCGTATTGCGTGGGCGTGAGGCCGTAGGCAAAGTAGGGGCCGACGGTTTGCGAGGGGGTTTGCTTCAGTAGAGTCATGGCAGCTTCTCTTTATTCAAAACGGGTGGCCCTGGGGCCGCGCAGCACGATGTCGAATACGTAGCCGAGCGCGAAGTCGGGCCGGGTCACGTCGAGGCTGAACCGGGACACCATCAGCTCGCGCGCGTCGGGCGGCACGCCCTGGTACATCGGGTCGTAGGCAAACAGCGGGTCACCCGGGAAATACATCTGCGTGACCAGGCGGCTGGCAAAGTAGTCGCCAAACAGCGAAAAGTGGATGTGCTGGGGCCGCCAGGCGTTGGGGTGGTTGCCCCAGGGGTAGGCACCGGGCTTGATGGTCATGAAGGTGTAGCGGCCGTCGTGGTCGGTCATGCAGCGGCCGGCACCCAGAAAATTCGGGTCCAGCGGTGCATTGTGCTGGTCGACCTTGTGCACATAACGGCCGGCGGCATTGGCCTGCCAGACTTCGACCAGCGTGTTGCGTACTGGGCGGCCGTCTTCGTCCGACACGCGGCCGGTGACGATGATGCGCTCTCCCAGCGGTTCGCCATTTTTCACCGCGTTGCGGGTCAGGTCATGGTCGAGCGGGCCGAGCTGGTCGGTGCCATACACCGGGGCATGGAGCTGGCTGAGGGCCTGCTTGATCGGCAGCAGCGGCTGCTTGGGGCCGCGCAGCAGGGTGGACTGGTAATACGGGTAAATAGGCGAGGGCTGGCCGGCCCAGTCGCGCGGGGCCAGATAAGCGTTTTGCAGGTCGGTGCTCAAAGGTGTCTCCTTGGGTCGTGAAATCGGTCGTGAATGGGTCACAAAGCGCGGTTTGCGCAGAAAGCGTGACTTTAATAAACGCTTATGGTTATGTATAGTGACATTTTTAGCCACTATCTATAACCATTCCTGTATGTCAACCCATGATCGATGAGCGCATCAAGTTCCGCCATCTGCAGTGCTTTCTGGCGGTGGCGCAGCATGGCAGCCTGCAAAAAGCCGCCGGCGTGCTGTCGATTACCCAGCCGGCCGTGTCCAAAACCTTGAAGGAACTCGAAAGCATGCTGGCGGTGCGCCTGTTCGAGCGGGGCCGCAAGGGTGCGCTGCTGACGCCGGGCGGCGAGGCCTTCCTGCGCCATGCCGGCGCCAGCGTCAGCGCACTGCGGGAAGCGGTGGCCAGCGTGGACCCGGCCCGCCGCCAGGGCAGTGCGGTGGTCACCTTGGGCGTGCTGCCCACGGTGGCGCCGTGGCTGATGCCCGCGCTGCTGCGGCGGCTGGACCAGGCGGGCGTGCGCACCAGCCTGCGCATTCATACCGGCGCCAACCCGCAGCTGCTGGCGCAACTGCGCCAGCGCGAACTGGACCTGGTGATTGGCCGCTTTGCCGAGCCGGCGCACATGCTGGGCCTGAGCTTTGAGCACCTGTATGCCGACCCGCTGGTGCTGGCGCTGCGGCCCGGCCA
>NZ_JANOAL010000162.1:0-11125 GCF_031411155.1 Polaromonas sp.
CTGAGGTTTTACGACGATGTGCTGCGCGGAAAGATCGTCGTCATCAACATGATGTACACCGTCTGCACCGGCATCTGCCCGGGCAACACCGCCAACTTGCTGCAGGTGCAGCAGATGCTGGGCAATCGGCTGGGGCGGGACATCTTCATGTACTCGCTGACCTTGCGCCCCGAGTTCGACACGCCCAGGGCGCTGCAGGCCTATGTGACGCAGTACGGCATCAAGCCGGGCTGGACCTTTCTGACCGGCAGACCCGCTGACGTGGAAACCATACGCCGCACGCTAGGGTTTTATGACAGCGACCCGGCGGTTGACGGCGATATCTCCCAGCACACCGGCATGGTGCGCATCGGTAACGCCGTGCGGGACCGCTGGGTCATGACGCCGGCGCTGGCCTCGCCGCGGCAGATTGCCCGGACCATTCTGGAGATGTAGCGCGGCCCGCGCTCAGGTCTTGTAGCTTTCGTCGAGCCGGTCGAGCTTGCGGATCAGCGCGGGCCAGACGAAGGCCCCGCCCATGCCGCCGGTCTGCACCCGCAGGGCCTCGGCCACACCCTTGACGATCAGCGGGTTGACCGCTATCAGCTCGGCGCCGCCGGCCTGGGCGTCGAGCTGGATGCGGCAACTGCTCTCGAAGATGTACATGCTCAAAAACGCGTCGGCTATGGTCTGGCCGACCACCAGCAGGCCGTGGTTGCGCAGCATCAAGAAGTTGGCCTGGCCCAGGTCGGCCTGCAGGCGCGGTTTTTCCTCATCGCGAAAAGCCACGCCCTCATAGCCGTGGTAGGCCAGCGAAGCCAGCACAAAGGTCGATTGCTGGCTGATCGGCAGCACGCCGCCCTTTTGCGCACTGACGGCCACCCCGGCGCGGGTGTGGGTGTGCAGCACGCAAGCGGCGTCGCTTCTCGCCTCATGCACCGCGCTGTGAATCACAAAGCCGGCCGGGTTGACCGGAAACGGCGAGTCGATGACCTTGTTGCAGTGCTCATCCACCTTGACCAGGCTGGAGGCGGTGATCTCGTCAAACATCAGGCCGTAGGGGTTGATCAGGAAATGATGCGCGCCGGTGCCGGCCACTTCCCCGGGCACTTGATTCGGGATTTTTGCGCTGATGTGGGTAAAGACCAGGTCGCTCCAGCCATAGAGCGCCGCCAGCCGGTAGCAGGCGGCCAGTTCGCAGCGCAGCTGCCATTCCTGGGGGCTGACGACTTCCTTGAGGGAGGGGATGTGCATGGTTTGTCTCGGTTGTGTGAATCAATGAATGCCGTGGCCTCGGCTTCAGCCGACGCGCACCGGCGTGCGCTGCCCGGTGCGCGCCGCTTCGAGCACCGCCAGTGCGGCGGCCAGCGCGCGCACGCCGTCTTCACCGCTGGCGGAGGGCGTGCCCAGCCCTTGCACCGCGCGGTTGAACGCCGCCAGCGAATGGACATACAGGTTGTGCGGCTGCAGCGGGATCACGCGCTCGCCGTCGGCATTGCGCAGCCGCACTTCGCCGACGGGATGCTGCGTCATCGCGTCGCGGCCGATGAGGGAGCCGGCGCTGCCGTGGATCTCGAGACCGGTGCCCGCATGGTCGACGTTGAAGGCGTCATGCAGCTGGGCCAGCACGCCATTGTCGAAGCGCAGCACCGCCATCACGCCGTCCTCCACCGGGCCATCGGCGTGCGTCATGGCCACCGCCTCGATGGGCTCGGCATCGAGAATGAAGCGCAGCGTGTCGACATCGTGCACCGTGATGTCGAGCACGACGCCGCCGCCGGCCTCGGGCCGGTGAAGGCGCCAGCCCTGAAGGTGCGCGGGCAGGCGTACGGCGTGGAAGACGCGCGCGAACAGCGGCTTGCCGATAGACCCGTCCCGCACCAGCTGGCGCATCGCCTGGTGCGACGCGGCATTGCGCAGGTGGTGGTTGGTGGCGAGCACCACGCCGGCCCGCTGACAGGCCGCGACGATGGCGTGGGCATCGGCCAGGTTCATCGCCAGCGGTTTTTCACACAGCACATGCTTGCGCGCCGCGGCGGCGGCGATGGCCTGCGCCGCGTGCAACTCGTTGGTGGTGCTGATGTAGACGGCATCGACGGCGGGGTCGGCGAGCAGATCGCCGATCGACGTGAAGGACTTCGCGATGCCCTGCCCGGCCGCATAGGCCGCACCGCGCCGCGCGTCGCTGCTCAACACCGCAACGACCTCGTTGCCCGGCTGGGCCCGCATGGCCCCTATCATCCATTCCTGCGCGATGGTGCTGGCGCCCACCAGTCCCCAGCCTAGCTTGTGTGTCATCGGTGCTCTCCTTGGGCCCCTGCGGGCCGGTTGGCCGGTTCTTCGTTTGCTACAAAAAAAATAGCATTCAGTGCTTGTTCTGACTGGACTGATGGCCAATAGCATGCCTGATCGGGGGCCCAAGCCGCTGGCGGCTCAGTCGGCCTTGATTTTGGCCCGCGCGATCACCTGTTTCCAGCGCGCCTGCTCGGTCTTGATGAAGGCGGCGTACTGGGCCGGCGTGTCGCCTATGGGCTGGGCGGTGTCGCCGCGCAGGCGTTCGGTGGCCTGCGGATTGCGCATGGCCCTGGCGCAGGCCTCGGCAAGCTTGTCGATGGCGGCCTGCGGCATGCTGGCCGGCGCGTTCAGGCCGTACCACTGCGTCATCTCGAAGCCGGGGTAGCCGCTCTCGGCCACGGTCGGCACCTCGGGCAGCTGCGGCAGGCGCTCCTTGGTGCCGGTGGCGATGCAGCGCAGCTTGCCCGACTTGATGTGCGCCAGAATCGCCGGTGCGCCCACGCTGGCGGCGTCGAGCCGGCCGGCCAGCAGGTCGGTCAGCTGCGGGCCGGTGCCGCGGTAGGGCACATGCAGCACAAAAATATTGCTGGCCATCTTCAGGTATTCAAAGGCCAGGTGGCCGGCGCTGCCATTGCCGGCCGAGCCGTAATTGAGCTGGCCCGGCCTGGCCCGGGCCAGCGCGATGAATTCCTTGAGGTTTTGCGCCGGCACATTGGCGTTGACCACATACAGGCTGGGCACCTTGGCCAGCAAAGAGATCGGCTTGAAGTCTTTGTCGGTGTCGAACGGCAGCTTGTCGTACATATAGGGGTTGACCGCGAACGTGCCGATATGGCCCAGGATCAGGGTGTGGCCGTCGCTGCTGGCGGCGCATTCCTGCATCGCGATATTGCCGCCGGCGCCGGGCTTGTTTTCGACGAACACGCTCTGGCCCAGGGTTTTACCAAGCTCATTGGCGGCCGAGCGCGCCACGATTTCCGAACTGCCGCCGGGGGCAAACGGCACCAGCAGCCGAATCGGCTTGGTCGGCCAGCCGCTCTGGGCGTAAGCGCTGCTGATGAGGCCCGGAAAGGCCGAGGCGGCGGCCAGTGCGGTGCCGGTTTTGAGGCCGAATTGCAGGGCGCCGCGGCGCGTGCTTGAGGGGTTCATGAGCCAGTCTCCAGTCGTTGTGCTGACCTCACTATAGGGCGATAAAAAGCGCGTCCGGCTACGTGATTTCAACTACGGGCTTACGCGGGGCCGGACCCGGCATCGGTGAGCCGGGTGGCGGCCAACAGCACCTGGTCAATCACCGCCTGCACCTTCTGGCGATGCAGGTCGCTGAGCAGCCGGCCGTCGGCATCGAACGCGGTGCCGGCATGGCCCAGCGCGAAATTGCGCGGCGCGACCCAGCACTGCACGTTGAGCAGCAACGGCGCCAGATGGCTTTGCGAGCGCAGGCCACCCAGCGCGCCGGGCGAGGCACTCAAAATGCCGACCACCTTGCCGCGCGAGAACTTGAATTCGTCGGTCCAGGCCGGGTCCGACTTGACCGGGCTGGAGGCCCAGTCAATGGTGTTTTTCAGCAGCGCGGGATAGCTCGCGTTGTACTCGGGCGAGCAGATGATCCAGGCCGGGTGCTCGAATAGGATCTGCTTGAGCCGCATCACATCGGGCGGCGTGCCCTGGGCCTCCAGGTCGGCGTTGTACATCGGGATGTCAAGGTCGGCCAGCTCCAGGTGCGTCACCGCTGCGCCACTGGCGCGTGCCAGGTCGGCGGCGACATGGGCGAGCTTGCGGTTGAAGGAGTGTTGGCGGGTGCTGCCCGCGAAGATCAGGAGTTTCATGCCCGCTATTGTGGCGACTATTTTGGCCAATTGGCAGCCACGTCGGGGGCAGGCCTAGGGTTTGGCCGGCGTATCGGCTTGCCTGCCCTGGTCGGGCGTTGCATCGTGCGGCACGAAAGGCCCCTGGGTGCGCAGGCGCAGGTAGCGCTCGCCGTCGGGTGAGTTGAAGACGCGCAACAGCTTGATCAGCGCCAGCACGACGGCCACGATGATGGCGGCGGCTACGAGTTTCTGAAGGTCGGTCATGCGGACTGGGGCCGGTGGGGTGGCTGAGGTGGCTGAGGTTCATTGGGCCGCAAAGCCGGCGCTTTGGCAAGTCCCGCATCAGGAAGCGCGCGGGCCGGTCATACCGGCCGGATTTTGGTCAATTCGGGCTCTAGCCCACGCAAAATATGCGCATACAGCTATAAAAATCATAGCAAACCGCCCGCCTGATAAAATCCGTCTTCGCTCCTGGGGACAGACCGGCCGGTCAACGGTTCAGGCAGGGGCCAGTCATGGCGCACGGGCATCAGGCCTGATGGCCACTTTACCGAAGGAGGCGTGATGCACTCGCCTTATGTTTACCCGCAAGAATTTGACGTGATCGTGGTCGGTGGCGGCCATGCCGGCACCGAGGCCGCGCTGGCCGCCGCCCGCATGGGCTGCAAGACCCTGCTGCTGACGCACAACATCGAGACCCTGGGCCAGATGAGCTGCAACCCCTCGATAGGCGGCATTGGCAAGGGCCACCTGGTGAAAGAGGTCGACGCCATGGGCGGCGCGATGGCGCTGGCGACTGACGAGGGCGGCATCCAGTTCCGCATTCTGAACAGCTCCAAAGGCCCGGCCGTGCGCGCCACCCGGGCCCAGGCCGATCGCATTCTTTACAAGGCGGCGATTCGCCGCAAGCTGGAGAACCAGCCCAATCTGTGGCTGTTCCAGCAGGCCGTCGATGACCTGATGGTGGAGGGTGAGCGTGTTGTCGGCGCCGTGACCCAGGTCGGCATCCGGTTTCGCGCGCGCACCGTGGTGCTGACGGCCGGCACCTTTCTGGATGGCAAGATCCATGTCGGCCTCAACAACTATGCGGCGGGCAGGGCGGGCGATCCGCCGGCGCTGTCGCTATCAGCCCGGCTGAAAGAGCTCAAGCTGCCGCAGGGCCGGCTCAAAACCGGCACACCGCCGCGCATTGACGGGCGCAGCATCGACTTCAGCCAATGCACGGTGCAGCCGGGCGACGGCATGCCGGGCGGCGTCGGCGACACCGTGCCGGTGTTTAGCTTTATGGGGGCTGGCATTGCCCACCCGCGGCAAATGCCGTGCTGGATCACCCACACCAACGCGCGCACGCACGACATCATCCGCTCGGGCTTTGACCGCAGTCCGATGTTTACCGGCAAGATTGACGGCGTGGGGCCGCGCTATTGCCCGAGCGTCGAAGACAAGGTCAACCGCTTCGCCGACAAGGAGGCGCACCAGATTTTCCTGGAGCCCGAAGGCCTGAGCACCCACGAGATCTACCCCAACGGCATCTCGACCAGCCTGCCGTTCGACATCCAGTACGCGCTGGTGCGCTCGATGGCGGGCATGGAGAACGCCCACATCCTGCGGCCCGGCTACGCGATCGAGTACGACTACTTCGACCCGCGCTCGCTGAAAACCACGTTCGAGACCCGGGCCATTGGCGGCCTGTTTTTTGCCGGACAGATCAACGGCACCACCGGCTACGAAGAGGCGGCGGCGCAGGGCCTGTTTGCCGGCATCAATGCCGCGCTGCAGTGCAGGGCACTCGGTGGCTTGCCCAACGACCATGGGGGTGCCTGGCTGCCCCGGCGCGACGAGGCCTACCTCGGCGTGCTGGTCGATGACCTGATCACCAAGGGCGTGACCGAGCCCTACCGCATGTTCACCAGCCGGGCCGAGTTCCGCCTGATGCTGCGCGAAGACAACGCCGACATGCGCCTGACCGAAAAGGGCCGGGAACTCGGCCTGGTCGATGACGCCCGCTGGGATGCCTTTAACCGCAAGCGCGATGCTGTTTCACGTGAAACAGAGCGGCTGCGCGGCATCTGGGTCAACCCGAACAACCTGCCGGCGGCCGAGGCCGAGCGCGTGCTGGGCAAGGCGATAGAGCGCGAGTACAACCTGGCTGACTTGCTGCGCCGGCCCGACGTAACGTATGCCGGGCTGATGAGTCTGGGCGAGGGCAAATATGCCAACCCCGACATTCCGACCACGGCGAATGATGTTTCACGTGAAACAGCCCTGCCGCCGGACCTGATCAAAAGCGTGGTCGAGCAGATCGAGATTAGCGCCAAGTACGCGGGCTATATCGACCTGCAAAAGGTCGAGGTCGAGCGCGCGTCGCATTACGAAAACCTCAAGCTGCCGGCCGATCTGGACTACCTGCAGGTGTCGGCCCTGAGTTTCGAGGCGCGCCAAACCCTGGCCAAACACCGGCCCGAAACCCTGGGCCTGGCCTCGCGCATCTCCGGCATTACACCGGCCACCGTGTCGCTGCTACTGGTGCACCTGAAAAAGAACCTCTGGAAAAACAGCACGCCCCTGAAGCCGTCCGAGCAGGCGGAGGCCTGATGGCGGGTGCTGAAAAGGACTTGCGCGCCGGTTTGCTGACGGGGCTGAAGGCACTGGGGCTGGAATTGAGTGAGCGGCAGCTGGTCCAGCTGCTCGACTACCAGGCCCTGATTGCCAAATGGACCCAGGTCTACAACCTGACGGCGGTGCGCGGCCCGGCCGAAATGATGACGCACCACTTGCTCGACAGCCTGGCGGCGGTGTTGCCGCTGCGGCGCCATTTGCAGCAGGCCGGGCTGGAGCAGGGCGCAAAACTGCTCGATGTCGGCTCGGGCGCTGGCCTGCCCGGCGTCGTGCTGGCGATTTGCTGCCCGACGCTGGCGGTCACCTGCGTTGACACGGTGGCCAAGAAGGTCGCCTTCATCCGGCAGGCGGCGCTGGCGCTGAAATTGCCGAATCTGGCCGGCCTGCACGCGCGGGTCGAGTCGATGGAGCAGCCTTTCGATGTGATCTGCTCGCGCGCCTTTGCCTCGCTGGCTGATTTCACCCAATGGTCGGCCAGCGCGCTGGCGCCGCACGGCGTCTGGATGGCCATGAAAGGCAAGCACCCGGCGGATGAACTGGCGGCCCTGCCGTCGGCGCTCGAAGTGTTTCACGTGGAACAGTTGCAGGTGCCTGGGCTGGCTGCGGAGCGTTGCATTCTGTGGATTCGGGTCCAAAAAGACCCGAAAGAGGCGCTTGCCGCGCTGTAGCCGGCAGGCGCTGTCGTAAACTCAAGCCTCTGTTTCGCTTCTTCTTCTGGGGAAATTCCATGCTGGGCTCATTTGTTGGCGTTGCCGACTACGGCGCTTTTGTTGCCGCCATCATCATTTTTTTGCTGATCCCGGGCCCCGGCAACCTCGCACTGATCACCTCGACCAGCAAGGGCGGCATCGCCGGCGGCCTGGCGGCCACCTTCGGCGTCATCGCCGGCGACCAGGTATTGCTGTGGGCGGCGGTGGCCGGCGTCTCGGCGGTCATGACGGCTTACCCGACGGCTTTCAGCGCGGTGCAGTGGCTGGGCGCGGCCTACCTGACCTGGCTCGGGCTCAAGATGCTGCTGGCCAAGCCCGGCAGTGCGCCGATTCTGCACATCAAACCGCGCCACTACCTGCGCCAGGCGCTGCTGATCACCTTGCTCAACCCCAAGGCCATCGTGTTTTACATGGCCTTTTTCCCGCTGTTCGTGGACCCGGCCCGGCACCAGGGCCTGAAGACTTTCGGCGTGATGGCAGCCACCATCGCGGTGCTGACGTTTCTGTATGGCCTGGTGGCCGTGCTGCTGACCTACACGCTGGCCGAGCGCATCCGGGCCAACCCGAAAATCTCGACCCTGCTGCAAAAAGCCGCGGGCATGTTCCTGATCGCTTTTGGCATCAAGCTGGCTATCTCCCGGTAGTCAGGTCATCCGGGCCGTTGCCGGACCCTTTAAAAAGAAGAACTCAAAGCACTACATGGCGAAAATATTCTGCGTTGCCAACCAAAAGGGCGGGGTGGGCAAGACCACCACCACGGTCAATCTGGCGGCGGGGCTGGCCAAGGTCGGCCAGCGGGTGCTGATGGTGGATCTCGATCCGCAGGGCAATGCCACCATGGGCTCGGGCGTCGACAAACGCAAGCTTGCGCTGACGGTGTACGACGTGCTGCTCGAATCGGCGTCGGTGCGCGAGGCGCGGGTCAACAGTGAAAAATGCGGCTATGACGTGCTGGGCGCCAACCGCGAGCTGGCCGGTGCCGAGGTCGAGCTGGTCGAGGTCGAGCGGCGCGAAAAGCGCCTCAAGCTGGCGCTGGCCGAGGTCGCCGCGGACTACGACTTCGTGCTGATCGACTGCCCGCCGTCCCTGAGCATGCTGACGCTCAACGGCCTGTGCTGCGCGCACGGCGTGATCGTGCCGATGCAGTGCGAATACTTTGCGCTCGAAGGCCTGACCGACCTGGTCAACACCATCAAGCAGGTGCATGCCAACCTCAACAAGGACCTGCAGATCATCGGCCTGCTGCGCGTCATGTTCGACCCGCGCATTACGCTGCAGCAGCAGGTCAGCGAGCAGCTCAAGCAGCATTTTGGCGACAAGGTCTTCAACACCGTGATTCCGCGCAATGTGCGGCTGGCCGAGGCGCCCAGCTACGGCCTGCCCGGCGTGGTGTTCGACCCGTCCTCCAAGGGTGCGCAGGCCTTTGTCGCCTTTGCCGAAGAGATGGTGCAGCGCATCAAGGGCATGTAAATTGGCTATTTCAAGGCAAATAATGGCTGCAGTCCATGTAAATCGCGCGTGGATAGCTATCAAAACAATAGCAACATGGACACCCGGGGCATGAAGGCAGGCAACGTCCTGATTCTTCCCGGCTGGCAAAACAGCGGCCCCGATCACTGGCAAAGCCGCTGGCAGCGCGCCCACGGCTACCGCCGGGTCGAGCAGCATGACTGGATGCGGCCGTTGCGCGGCGACTGGATTGCGCGGCTCGAAGAGGTGCTGCTGGCCTGCGACGAACCGGCGGTGCTGGTGGCGCACAGCCTGGGCTGCATCCAGACGGCGGCCTGGGCCGCGCATTCGCGCAACACCCAGCGCGTCAAGGCCGCGCTGCTGGTGGCGCCGCCCGATGCCGAGCGTGACGATATCCGGCAGATGCTGCCCGGCTGGGCACCGGTGCCGCGGCAGCCGCTGCCGTTTCCCAGCGTGCTGTTCGCCAGCAGCAACGACTCCTTTTGCGCGCCCGAACGGGCCTTGCAGTTTGCCACCGCCTGGGGCGCCGAGTGGAACGATGCCGGCCCGCGCGGCCACCTCAACGCCGACAGCGGTCTGGGCGACTGGCCCGAGGCCCATGGCCGGCTGCTCGAATTGATGCAGCTTCACGCCGCGCCCACCTGATAGCCAACGAAAGACAGAACCACCATGGTCACCAAAAAACCCAAAGGCCTGGGCCGCGGACTCGAAGCCCTGCTGGGCCCCAAGGTCAACGAATCCGCCGACCTGAGCGACACCAATTTCGCCGCCAACAGCAGCGCCACCAGTCCCGGCCTGCCGGCCTCCTTGCGCCTTGGCGACATGGTGCCCGGCCAGTACCAGCCGCGCACCCGCATGGACGAGGGCGCGCTGTACGAGCTGGCCGAATCGATCAAGGTGCAGGGCATCATGCAGCCGATTCTGGTGCGGCGCCTGACCAGCGGCGCCAACGACGGCAAGTACGAAATCATTGCCGGCGAGCGGCGTTTCAGGGCCGCCAAAATCGCCGGCCTCGACAGTGTGCCGGTGCTGGTGCGCGACGTGCCCGACGAGTCGGCCGCGGCCATGGCGCTGATTGAAAACATCCAGCGCGAAGACCTCAACCCGCTGGAAGAAGCCCAGGGCCTGCAACGCCTGGTGAAAGAGTTTGGGCTCACTCACGAACTGGCCGCGCAGGCCGTGGGGCGCTCGCGCAGCGCCGCCTCCAACCTGCTGCGCCTGTTGAATCTGGCCGACCCGGTACAGACCATGCTGATGGCCGGCGACCTCGACATGGGCCATGCCCGGGCCCTGCTGGCGCTGGACCGGGCCACGCAAATCACCGCCGCCAACCAGATTGCCGCCAAGAAAATGTCGGTGCGCGAAACCGAAAGCCTGGTCAAAAAGCTCAGCGCCGAGTTTTCGCTGAAGCCGCAAAAAGCCGCCAAGGAAAAGTCGCGCGACACCCGCCGGGTCGAGGAAGAACTGGCCGACCTGCTGATGGCCGAGGTCGAGGTCCGCATCAAAAAGCAGGTCAAGCGCAACGGCCGGCGCGAAGACACCGGCGAGGTGGCGATCCAGTTCAGCTCGCTGGATGAGCTCAACGGGCTGATCGAGCGGCTGCGCGGCGGCGCCTGAGGCCGGGCCTACTGCAGCCAGGCGTCGCGAATCGCGCGCAGGTGCCGCAGATCGGTGCCGCAGCAGCCGCCCAGCACATTGAGCGCGGGCAGGGGCGCGCGCAGCCGGCGATAGCGGCCGGCCAGGTCCGGCGCATCGCCGCTGTCGAGCTCGGTCGCGGCGTCGAGTTCGGCATGGCTGCGCGTCGATGCGTTGGCGCGCAGGCCGCGAATGCGCGCCGTCCAGGGGCCGCCCGGCGCAAAACAGCGCTCCAGGTGAAGCGGGTGCGCACAATTGACGGCGAAGTAGGCCGGCGGCGTGTCCGCGTCCACCGCTTCGATGGCGGCGCGCAGCGTCTCGCCGCTGGGCAGAAGGCCATCGGTTTCCACCGTGAACGAAATCGCGACCGGCAGATCGAGCTGCTTGGCCGCGCGGGCGATGCCAATCGCTTCCGCGCTGGTCGTCATGGTCACCGCCGCCAGCATGTCCACGCCGCCGTCTTTCAGTGCCTGGGCCTGCTCGCCGTGGTAGCGGGCGGCATCGGCCACGCTGCCCGGTGCCTCGGCGATGTAGCCATCACCGCGCGGGCCGATGATGCCGCTCAGCACAATCGGACCGGCCAGGCGCGATCGCCAGTCATCGCGCAGC
>NZ_JANOAL010000163.1:0-6726 GCF_031411155.1 Polaromonas sp.
CCAGCGCCGGCGCCGGTTCAAACTCGAAGCGCACCTCGTGCAGTTCCTGCTCGGTCGGCGCCAGCTCGGGGCGAAAGCGCCTGAGGTATTCCATCAGCACCAGCGAATGCTTTTGCTCTTCAAAAAACCAGATCGACATGAAGGCCGAGAAATCGCTGTCGTCCTTGTTGTCGCGCAAAAACATCTCGGTGGCGGGCAGCGCCGACCATTCGGTGATGGCGTTCATCTTGATGGTCTGGGCCTGCTCGTCGGTGAGCCTGGACGCGTCAAAACTGGCCCAGGGAATGTCCTTGTCCATGTCCCAGCGGACAGATTCGAGTTGTTTGAACAGTTCGGGATACAGCATGTGAACTCCTTGCCGGGAATACGCCGGGAAACCTGCCCTGGATGTGCGGCCGCCCCATCCTGGTCAAGAACACGATTTTAGGCGGCGAATGTGACAAGTGGTGACTTGCGGCTGCCCCAGGCCCCGGTTCAGGCGTTCAGGAAGCCCTGGACGGCGCCTTGGCCGACAAAAAAGGCCAGGCGCTTGACCTGGATTGAATCTGCGGGCATGGTGGCTGCGTACCTGTTTCATGTCTTGCCAGCGAGTTCACCATGACCCCCTTCCCTCAATTTCGCGTCTCACCCGTTTGCCTGAGCGTTCTGGTTCTGGGCTGCGCACTGTCGGCGCCAGCGGCCCGCGCCGCCACGCCCGCGCCCGCACCCGCTGCGGCCCCAGCCGCCCGCGCCAGTTGCAGCGCGCTGCTGCAACACAATTTCCTGCGCCTGCAGGACGAACAGCCGCAGTCGCTGTGCCAGTACAGCGGCAAGGTGGTGGTGGTCGTCAACACCGCCAGCTTTTGCAGCTTCACCCCGCAGTACGAGGGCCTGGAAGCGCTGTACGCCAAGTACAAGGACAAGGGGCTGGTGGTGCTGGGCTTTCCGTCCAACGACTTTTCACAGGAAACCGGCAGCAACAAGCAGATTGCCGATTTCTGCGAGAACACCTTTGGCGTGAAATTCCCGATGTTCACCAAAAGCAGCGTGGCCGGCAAGGACGCGAACCCGCTGTTCAAGCAACTGGCCGCCAAAACCGACACCCCGCCGCGCTGGAATTTTTACAAGTACGTGATTGCGCGCGATGGGCTCAGCGTGGTCGGCTTCAACTCGCTGGCCAGCCCGTCCAGCCGCCAGTTCGTCAAGGAAATCGAGAAGCAGCTCGCCGTCCAATAGGTCTTTACGCCGTCCAGTCCCCAAGACCGTCAAGCCCGTCAAGCCGGGGTTTGGGTGGGCTTGACAAGAAGTTACCAATCAGTCACTATTTCGACCAATCGGTAATTTCATCTTTTTTGAAGAGCCAGGCGACGCCGACGCCTGACCGGGCGGCGGCCATGCGTCATTTCTGCATTAACAAAACTTTACCTGGACCATGCCTGCCACGGCGGGAACTCACGCGGCCAAGGCGGGCTCCTAAACAGGCCAGCGCAATTTGCTCCGTCAAGGCGCGCCGGCTCAAAAACAGTTTACTTGTTGCGAAGCCTTCCGGGCCTTTTCGGTCCGGCTGCAATCCCGGGGCGGTCCTCCTCCTCCCTCCCTCCCTTGTTCGCTTTGGGGCGCTTCGCAACGTTTTTATCTTCCCGGCCGCGACCGGGTGCCGCGCATGAGCCGCGCCCCCTTGCGCGTCGCCATCATCGGCTCCGGCATCTCTGGCCTGGCGGCGGCGTACGCACTGCACCGCCAGGCTGCGGTCACCCTGTTTGAAGCCGGTGATTACTTCGGCGGCCACACCCACACGGTAGACATCACCCTGCCCACGCCGCAAGGCCCGGTCTGCCATGGCGTGGACACCGGTTTCCTGGTCTTCAACGAGCGCACCTACCCCGAGCTGATCCGGCTGTTTGCCGAGCTCGACGTGGACACCGCGAAGTCCGACATGTCGTTTTCGGTCAAGGTCGATGCCATCGGCGGCCAGGGCCTGGAGTGGAGCGGCTGCAGCCTGAACAGCGTGTTTGCCCAGCGCGGCAACCTGGCCCGCCCCAAGTTTCTGCGCATGCTGGCCGACATCGTGCGTTTTAACCGCATCACCACCGCGCTGGCCAGCGCGGGCGCCGAGGCCGCGATGATGCAGCCGCTCGGCGACTTTTTGCGTACCGAAAAGTTTTCCGACGCGTTTCGCGACTGGTATTTCCTGCCCATGATGGGCTGCATCTGGTCCTGCCCGACGGACCAGATGCTGCAGTTTCCGGTGGCGACCATGATCCGCTTTTGTCACAACCACGGGCTGCTCCAGATCACCAACCGGCCGCAATGGTGGACGGTCCGGGGCGGGGCCCGCCACTATGTCGAAAAAATTACCGCCCGCATTGGCGACAAGCGCCTGAACACGCCAGTGCGGCGGGTCGAGCGCAGCGCGGAAGGCGTGCGCATCGTCACCGACGGCCAGGCCGAGCGCTTTGACAAGGTGGTGCTGGCCACGCATTCGGACCAGTCGCTGGCCCTGCTGGCCGGTGCCAGCCCGGCCGAGCGCGCGGCCCTGGGCGCGATCCGCTACCAGCCGAACCGCGCCGTGCTGCACACCGATGCCTCGGTGCTGCCCGCGCGCCCGCTGGCCTGGGCCGCCTGGAACTACGAGCGCGCCCAGCCGAGCGGGCGCGAGTCGGCCACGGTCTGCCTGCACTACCTGCTCAATCGCCTGCAACCGCTGCCGTTTACCCAGCCGGTGCTGGTGTCGCTGAATCCGCTGCGCGAGATTGCGCGTAAACACATCATGGGCGAATTTGACTATTCACATCCGGTGTTTGACGCAGCGGCGATCCGCGCGCAGCAGCAGCTGGCTGCCCTGCAAGGCCTGCAGCACAGTTATTTCTGCGGCGCCTGGACCGGCTATGGCTTTCACGAGGACGGCCTCAAGTCGGGCCTGCAGGCGGCCCGCCAGTTGCTGCTTGAAACCGCAGGGGCAGGAAAATGAGTGCAACGCCACACGTGCGCAGCGACGGGCCGCCCCTAGCAAGCACAGCCCCTGAGGGGCTGAAGCCTGCGGCTCCAAACCTGCTTGAGCAGGTTTGGACAGGCGACAGAGGTGAAGCGTCTCGCGAGCCGCGGCCTGCAAGGCCTCGCGCATTACACGAAGTGAACAGCGTTGGAGCTCCACTGATTGGGTTTGGCCAGGTGCGCCACACGCGGCTGCGCCCGGCGCGCAACGCCTTTGCTTACCCGACCTATTTCTTGATGCTGCCGATGCGCGCCCTGCACCAGTACGGCAGCGGCGCGCTGGCGCACAACCGGCGCGGCCTGCTGAGCTTTTTTGACCAGGACCACGGCGACGGCGGCGATAACGCGCTGACCTGGCTCGACGCCCTGCTGCTGCGCGAAGGCGTGGATGACGCCGGCGGCGAAGTCTGGCTGCACACCTACCCGCGGGTGCTGGGCTACACCTTCAAGCCAGTCAGCTTCTGGTACTGCCACCGGGCCGACGGCGCGCTGCGCGCGATCGTGGTGGAGGTCAACAACACCTTTGGCGAGCGCCATTGCTACCTGCTCGACGCCCCCCGCTACGGCCAGGAACTGAGCGCCGACAAGGTGTTTCATGTCTCGCCGTTTTGCACACTTGAAGGCAGCTACCGTTTCCGCTTTTTGCACATCGACAACGACGGCCTGAAAAAAACCGTAGCCCGCATCGACTACGACGACAAGGCCGGCCCGCTGCTGGAGACCAGCGTCAGCGGCGCGCTGGAGCCCGTCACCCCGGCCAGCCTGCGCAAGGCCTTGTGGGGCTACCCGGCGATGACGCTGGGCGTGATGGCCCGCATCCACTGGCAGGCCTTCAGGCTCTGGTGCAAACGTGTGCCCTTGATCCGCAAACCCAAGCCCCCCAAAACCTTTGTCACGCGATGAATACCCTCAACACCTCCTCCACGCGCCAGCCCTTTGCCCTGCCGGGCGATGCCCCGTCGGCGGCGCGCACCACCCTGAAGCTGCTGCTGCGCCTGAAGCACGGCACGCTGACGGTCCAGCTGCCCGACGGCTCGCTGCAGCGCTTTGGCTCGGGCACCGCCCCCATGGCCAGCCTGCACCTGCACAACTGGAATGTCTGCAGCGCCGCGCTGCGCTCGGGCGACATCGGCTTTGCCGAAAGCTATATCGCCGGTGACTGGACCACGCCGCACCTGAGCGATCTGCTGCAGGTCTTCATCGCCAACCGCAAGGAAGTGGAAGACGTGATCTACGGCAGCTGGCTGGGCCGCCTGGCCTACCGCGTCAGGCACCTGCTCAACCGCAACACCAAGGCCAACAGCCAGAAAAACATCCACGCGCACTACGACCTGGGCAACGCGTTTTACGAACTCTGGCTCGACGGCACGATGAACTACTCGTCGGCCCTGTTTACAACCCCTGCCACCCCGATGAAAGAAGCGCAGAACGCCAAGGTGCGGCGCGCGCTGAGCATGGCGCGCGTGCAGCCGGGCGACCGCGTGCTGGAGATCGGTTGCGGCTGGGGCGCGTTGGCCGAGATGGCGACCACCGAATTTGACGCCTCGCTCGTCGGCGTGACGCTGAGCACCGAGCAGCTGGCCTGGGCCAACGCGCGCATGGAACGCGCAGGCGTCCGCGCTCGGGCAGAGCTGCGTTTGCAGGACTACCGCGACATCGGCAAAACCACGCCCGATGCGCCGTTTGACGCGATCTGCTCGATTGAAATGGTCGAGGCCGTGGGCCGCGAGTACTGGCCCGAGTACTTCCGCACCGTCGCCCGCCTGCTCAAGCCCGGCGGCCATGCCTGCATCCAGAGCATCGTGATTGCCGACGCGCTGTTCGAGCGCTACATCAGCTCGACCGACTTCATCCAGCAGTACATCTTCCCGGGCGGCTGCCTGCCCTGCCCGCGCGAGTTCCGGACCCAGGCCGCGGCCGCCGGGCTGGAGGTGGTGGACGAGTTGTCGTTTGGCCAGGACTACGCGCGCACCCTGAAGATCTGGCGCGACGATTTTCTGGCCCAGGAGTCACGGGTGCTTCAACTCGGGTTTGACAAGAGGTTTATCCGCATATGGGAGTTCTACCTGGCCTACTGCGAAGCGGCTTTTGCGCAGGCCAACACCGACGTGATGCAATTCACCCTGCGCAGGCGCTGACGCGCACCCTGCGCCTGCGGCGGGTGTGGCTGGCCCTGCTGGCGGCTATGCTGTGCGCCAGCGCGGCGCTGGCACAGACGCCGGATGCGGGTGACTTGCCGCCCGAATTGAAGCAGGCCCTGCCGGCCGGCCAGCTGATCGGCCAGGGCCGCCTCACGGTCTGGGGCTTTCAGGTCTATGACGCCCGGCTGTGGGCGCCCGCCGGCTTTGAGCGCAGCCGCCACGCCAGCCAGCCGCTGGCGCTGGAGCTGGCCTACCTGCGCGACTTCAAGGCCGCCGATATCGCCAGTCGCTCGCTGCACGAGATGCGCCGCGGCGCGGCTTTCAGCGACAGCCAGGCGGCGCGCTGGACGGCGCAGATGCTGCGGGTGATTCCCGATGTCAAAAAAGGCGACCGCATTCTGGGCCTGCACCGGCCGGGCGTGGGCGCGGCCTTCTGGGTCAACGGCCAGGCCAGCGGCGAGATTCGCGATGCCGAGTTTGCCCGGCTGTTTTTCGGCATCTGGCTGTCGCCCCAGAGCTCGGAGCCCCAATTGCGCGAGGCGCTGCTGGCGGGCGCGGGCGGTTGACCATGACGCAGCCGCCGCCGGCCCCTGCCGCCCCCGCCGTTTTTTCGGCGCGCAACGGCCTGCTGTATGGCTTGCTGGGCCTGCCGCTGGCCTTTGTGGCGCTGCCGCTGTATGTGATCTTGCCGAACCACTATGCGCGTGAGTTGGGCGTGCCGCTGGCCACGCTGGGGGCGATTTTGCTGGGCGCCAGGCTGTTTGACGCGCTGATCGACCCGCTGCTGGGCCGCCTCAGCGACCGGTTGTTCGCGCGTTCGGCCGGCGCCGTGCTGCGGCTGGGCGCGCTGGCCGCGGCGGTGCTGGCGCTGGGCTTTACGCTGCTGTTTTTTCCGCTGGTCAGCGGCCCCACCGCGCTGGCCGGCTGGGCCGCCGCCCTGCTGCTGCTGACCTACGCCGGCTACAGCGCGCTCAGCGTGGCGCACCAGTCCTGGGGCGCGATGCTGGGCGGCAATGAGGCCCAGCGCAGCCGCATCGTCGGCTGGCGCGAAGGGCTAGGCCTGATTGGCGTGATTTTGGCGTCAATTACGCCGCTAGCCCTGGGTTTACGCGCGACGGTAGCTATCTTTTTCATAGCACTGGTGGTCGGCTGGGCGGCCTGGGCACGCGCGCCCCGACCCATTTCGCGCCTGCCGCGCAGCCGTGCCAAGCTAGCGCTCTGGCAGCCCCTGCGCCAGCGCGCGTTTCGCCGCCTGCTGGCGGTGTTCATGCTCAATGGCATTGCCAGTGCCGTGCCCGCCACTCTTGTGCTGTTTTTTATCCAGGACCGGTTGCAGGCCCCGGCAGCCATGGAACCGCTGTTTTTAGGCAGCTATTTTTTGTCTGCTGCGCTGTCGATTCCGCTCTGGCTTGCGGTGGTCAAGCGCATCGGGCTGGGCAGCGCCTGGCTGTGCGGCATGGCGCTGGCTATTGCCGTTTTCAGCTGGGCTACGCAGGTTGGAGCAGGCCAGACCACGGCGTTTTTGGCCATTTGCGCGCTATCGGGCATTGCGCTGGGCACTGACCTGGCCTTGCCCGGTGCAATGCTGGCAGGCGTGATTCAGGCCAACGGT
>NZ_JANOAL010000164.1:0-1876 GCF_031411155.1 Polaromonas sp.
CCCTCGGCCAGCGTGTAGATGTCGTACACCGGCTGGCCGACCGGCAGGCCGGCCAGCTTGAGGCGAAAGTCGTCGGTGGCGCTGGCGTCCTGCATCAGCGCGCGGGCCGGCGCCGTGGGCTTGAAGAGCAGCTGGTGCGGCGCGTTGGGCGCAGCGATGCGCGTGCCGTCCGGCAGCGTGGCGGCCAGGTGTTCCAGCGTCAGCCGGCCGGGGTTGGGATCGTGGGCGCCAAACAGCACGGCGCTACGCTCAAACCCGCTGGCGAGCAGGCGCTTCGGGAAAGCCCTGGCCGGCGGCAGGAGGTTGCTGAAGGTCTGCGCAAAAAAGTTGTGGCCGCCTTGCCCGTCCACCGAATGCATCAGCGGCAGATTGACCGAGGGCTGATCGCCGCCTATGAAAATCTTCAGCGCCAGCGCCGGGATAGAGGCGTCGGCCGTGGGCTTGCTGGCCAGGGAAAAGCGGCCGATCACGCATTCAGCGCCGCTGCGGAAAATGCCGGTATAGCCGCCCGCCGCCTGCGGGTTGATCACCAGCCGCAAGCGCGCCTCGGTGCCAAAGGCATGAATCAGCTTGCGCCGGCCGGGCTCCAGTTCATCGCCCGCTGTCGTCAGCGCCTTGACCGAAAAATGACTGTTTATCAGCTGGAGCAGATCGACCATCCCCGGGCTGGCCAGCGGCGGCAACTGCTGATAGCGCGTGGGAACAATGCTGTCGTTCCACATCGTATCCGCCTTCTGGCAGGCGCTGCGCGCGGGCAGTTCGGGATTCGGTGCGCGCGCCGCCGGGACCGGGTCGGCGCTCCGGCAACCCGCGGCCGCGATGGCGACCAGGCAAGCCAGTAGCAGGCGCTTTTTGTTGTTGTGCAGTTGCATGCTTTCCCTTAGCTGTGGCGTGACGCTGATGCGAGAACCACGCCCCGCCAGAATCGCGCCGTAACAATTATTACTATTAACACAGGACCCTGGCCCATTCTGGCCGCCGTGAGCGTTCTTGTCGCCTGTGGTGGCGGGGACACGCTGGCACCCCCGGCGGCGCCGTCCTGGGCTGCATCGGGAAGCTACAGCCCGGTGCTCAAGGTCGAAGGTTCCGCCAGCACCACGCCGATCGCGATCGCCCTGTCGCTGGTCCACCCTTGCCGTCCTGATGTGGAGTATGTCATCGACGCGTCCGCCGCGCCCACTGCCCTGGGCCTGGTGTGGCAAAAGGGCAGCTACGACAGCACCAGCAAACAGGTCGCGGGGCTGACCCCGGTGGCCTCGCTTCTGCGGCGACCGGCCAGTTGACGCTGGCGCACATCGGCACCGGCAATGACATCGTGCTGAGCCTGACAAGCTTCCCGCCAGCCACGACCGTGACGGTCTTCCAACCGGTGCTGAACCTCAACGACCTGATTCTGTTCACGCAGGACGGGGCCTTGCGCTCACTCAAGGCAAGGGCGAATCCGCCTACGCTGAACAATCTCTCGGCGCTCACCGGCCCCGAGGGCTGGCAATCGGCCGGATCGCACGCCAGCCATGCCTATGGCTACCTGAACTCGGCCGTGGCCACTTCGGGCCTTGGAACCTGGCGCATGCTGGCCATTTCCCGCGGCAGCCAAAGCGTCACCACGACCACGAGCGGCCTGGTTTACGGTGCAGATCAACCCCAGTACGATGTGCTCACCAATAGCTTGCTGCCGTCGGGTTTCCTGATCACCACGCCGCGCGCCGGTACCGCATTTTCCGGCAGCAGCCTGACCCGGACAACGCCGCAAGTGCGCTGACACGGCCGGCCGTTCAAGTCACCAGTTGAAAATCTTGCCCGGGTTCATGATGTTTTTCGGGTCCAGCGCGCGCTTGATGCTGCGCATCATGGCCACCGCGCCGCTGCCGGTCTC
>NZ_JANOAL010000165.1:0-17165 GCF_031411155.1 Polaromonas sp.
GGGGGCAGCGCAGTACACGCAGTGACAAGCGTGGGGGCTCCTCAAGCCACCCGGCAGATCTTGAGCATGTTGGTGCCGCCCGGCGCGCCCATCGGCTCGCCGCAGGTGATCGCGTAGACGTCGCCGCTTTGCACGATGTCGCGGCGCAGCAAATGGCCCTCGGCCTGCTCCAGCGCGGTGTCGCGGTCGGCGCTGGTGTCCATCAGCAGCGGCCGCACATTGCGGTACAGCGCCATCCTGCGCTGGGTCGCCAGGCGCGGCGTCAGGGCGTAAATCGGCACGCGGATGTCGTGGCGGCTCATCCACAGCGGCGTCGAGCCGCTGTCGGTCAGGGCCACGATCGCCTTGGCGCCCAGGTGGTTGGCGGTGAACAGCGCGCCCATGGCGATCGACTGGTCGATGCGGGCAAAGGTCTTGCCGCTGAAATCGGCTTCCAGCTGTCGGTATTCGGCCTTTTCGGCCTCTTCGCAAATCTTGGCCATTTCCTCGACGGTTTCCAGCGGGTATTTGCCGGCGGCGGTTTCGGCGCTCAGCATCACGGCGTCGGTGCCGTCAAGCACGGCGTTGGCCACGTCGCTGACCTCGGCCCGCGTCGGCACCGGGTTGACGATCATGCTTTCCATCATCTGGGTCGCGGTGATGACGACCTTGTCGGCGGCGCGCGCCAGCTTGATCATGCGTTTTTGCAGGGCCGGCACGGCGGCATTGCCGACCTCGACCGCCAGGTCGCCGCGCGCCACCATGATGCCGTCGCTGACGCGCAAAATGTCTTCCAGATTGGGAATCGCCTCGACCCGCTCGATCTTGGCGATCAGGCCGGGCTTGTGCTTGTAGGGCGCGGCGGCCACATTGCAGAGCTGGCGCGCCATTTCCATGTCGGTGGCGTTTTTGGGAAAGCTGACCGCCACATAGTCGGCCTGAAAGCTCATCGCGGTCTTGATGTCTTCCATGTCCTTGGCCGTCAGCGCAGGCGCGGTCAGGCCGCCGCCCTGCTTGTTGATGCCCTTGTTGTTGGACAGCTCGCCGCCCAGCTTGACGGTGGTGTGCACCTCTTCGCCGCGCACCGCGTCGACGATCAGCACGATCAGGCCGTCGTTGAGCAGCAGCACATCACCGGCCTTCACATCGCGCGGCAGCTCCTTGTAGTCCAGCCCCACGCCCTTGATGTCGCCCGGCTCGGTGCGCGAGGCATCGAGCACGAACTTTTCGCCCGGCTCCAGCATGACCTTGCCCTCGGCAAACTTGCCGACGCGGATTTTCGGGCCCTGCAGGTCGGCCATGATGGCGACCTCGCGGCCGGCGCGCTGGGACGCCTCGCGCACCAGTTGGGCCCGGTCCACATGGTCTTGTGCCTTGCCGTGGCTGAAGTTCAGCCGCACCACATTGACCCCGGCACGTATCATTTTTTCCAGCAGCGCAGGGTCGCTGGAGGCGGGGCCGAGGGTGGCAACAATCTTGGTGGCGCGACGGGTCATGCGGGTCTCCTGTAATTTAGTTCCCGATTTTCACACGGAACAGTTACCGAAACGTTACCAATCCACGCCAAAACCGTCCGCAAACCGCCGTTGTGCGCCTTTTTATCGATCAAACAGGCCGCCAGCCCTTACAGAACGGGCGTCAGCAGCTATTAAAAGAGGAGCGAATAACTGTTATTCCGCCGCGCGCTGCTGCAGGATTTCAAAGGCCGGCAGGGTCTTGCCTTCCAGCACCTCCAGAAAAGCGCCACCACCGGTCGAGATGTAGTCCACGTCTTTTTCGATGCCGTACTTGGCGATGGCGGCCAGCGTGTCGCCGCCGCCGGCGATCGAAAACGCGCTGCTGGCGGCAATGGCACGGGCAATGCCTTCGGTGCCATGGGCAAAGGCGTCAAACTCGAACACGCCGACCGGGCCGTTCCAGACAATGGTGCCGGCGGCCATGAGCTGCGCCGCCAGCCGGGCCGTGGTGTCGGGGCCGATGTCCAGGATCAGGTCGTCGTCGGCCACCTCGGCCGCAAGCTTCACCGTGGCCGGCGCGTCGGCGGCAAAACGCTTGGCGGTGACCACGTCGGTCGGAATCGGCACCGCCGCGCCACGCGCCTGCATGGCCTCGATGACGGCCCTGGCCTGGTCCAGCAAATCCGGCTCGGCCAGGCTTTTGCCAATGTTGAGCCCGGCCGCCAGCATGAAGGTGTTGGCAATGCCGCCGCCCACGATCAGCTGGTCGACATTGCCGGCCAGGCTTTTCAGGATGGTCAGCTTGGTCGAGACCTTGCTGCCCGCCACGATGGCGACCAGCGGCCGGCGCGGGTTGGCCAGGGCCTTGGAAATCGCGTCCATCTCGGCCGCCAGCAGCGGGCCGGCGCAGGCCACCGGCGCGTACTGCGCAATGCCGTAGGTCGAGGCTTCGGCGCGGTGCGCGGTGCCAAAGGCGTCATGCACAAAAATGTCGCACAGCGCGGCCATCTTGCGGGCCAGCGCCTCGCTGTTTTTCTTTTCGCCGGGGTTGACGCGGCAGTTTTCCAGCAGCACCAGCTGGCCGGGCGCCACTTCAACGCCGTCGACCCAGTTGGCCAGCAGCGGGATGTCGCGGTTCATCAGCTCGCCCAGGCGCCTGGCCACCGGCGCCAGCGAATCGGCGGGCTTGAACTCGCCCTCGACCGGGCGGCCCAGGTGCGAGGTCACCATCACGGCGGCCCCGGCGTCGAGCGCCAGCTGGATGCAGGGGATGGAGGCGCGGATACGGGTGTCTTCGCTGATCTGGCCGGCCTCGTTAAGCGGCACATTCAGGTCGGCACGGATGAACACGCGCCGGCCGGCAACCTTGCCCCTGGCGCACAAATCGGAAAAACGGATGAAGTTCATGGATGGCTCACAAAGTGAAGAAAGGGACCAGGGCGGAGCGCCCCGCCCCCAAATTGTAGGTGGCCCGCCCGCTGGCGACAGGGCGCTAAACGCAGTGAGCAACTGTGGGGCCCTCCCCGCATCTACCAGCCAGGGCTGCGGAACCGGCTTCGCCGGGCCGCAGGCGCAGCGGCCCCCTCGGGGGGCAGGGCGCTACGCGAAGCGAGCAACCGTGGGGGCAACTCACCAGCCCAGGCCGAGGTGTAGCGGCAGATAGACCGCCATGCCGGCCAGGATGGTGCCGAGCACGCCGTGGCGCCAGTAATACCAGGCGACGCCGGCCGCCGCCGCAAACAGCCGGGCGTCCTGCCAGCTGCTGATGAGCTGGCCCTGGGTCATGACCACTTCCGGCACGATGACGGCGGCCAGCGCGGCAATCGGCGCATAGTCGAGCCCGCGCCGGGCCCAAGCCGGCAGCGTCCAGTCGCGGCTCGAAATAAAAAAGAAGCAGCGCGTCAGCACCGTCACCAACGCCATGCCGACGATGGTGCCCACGGTCCAGAGGTCGGTCTGGTTCATGCCTTGTCAACCGGCAGGTCGGCCGGCTTGGCCGGGGCCGGCAGCAGCGGCTTTTCGAGCAGCAGGCTTACCGCCACCGCCGCCGCAATCGCCGCCAGGATGTTGAGCTTGAGCGGCAGCGCGTAGGCCAGCACCGCCACCGCCCCGGCTACCACCGCCGCCACCACGCGCAGGCGGATGGTGGCCATCGAGCAGGTGATGACGAGCAGCGCCAGAATGCCGGCAAAGCCCAGGCCCCAGCTGGTCGGGATGAAGTTGGCCAGCGCCACGCCAATCAGGCTGCTGGCGACCCAGTTGGTCCAGCCGACGCAGCAGTTGCCGGCCAGGTAGGCCTGCTGCGCCAGGCGCTGGGCCGGGTCTTCGCCGGGCACCGGAAAGCGCCGCACAAACATCACATAGGTCAGGTCGGTCGTCAAAAACCCGGTCAGCATGCGCTCCAGCCGCGGCAAATGCATCAGGTAGCTGCGCAGGTGCGCGCTGAACACCACAAAACGCAGGTTCACGCAAAAGGCGGCGGCCAGAATCACCCAGACCGGCGCGCCCGCCACGATCAGCGGAATGGCGGCCAGCTGGGCACTGCCGGCATACACCAACACCGTCATCAGTACCGCCTCGAAGCCGCTCATGCCGGACTTGACCATGGCCACGCCGGTCATCAGGCCCCAGGCGGCAAAGCCGGGCGCCACCGCCAGCAGGTCGCGCGCGCCGTGGCGAAATTCAGCATGGCGGTAATGGGCAGGTCGCAGAAACACCGGGGCTTACCTGTCAAACGTCATGCCGGGCGCCAGCGCAAAGCCGTGCAGGAAATCGGCCACCGCCAGCCGTTTGCCGCCGGCGCGCTGCAGGCTGGTCAGGCGCAGCACGCCCTGGCCGCAGGCGACGCTCACGCCGGCCTCATTGACCGACACAATCGTGCCGCAGTCCACACCGGATGCGCGCGGTACGCTATCAATTTCATAGCTCCAAAGCTTGATGACTTCGCCGCCCAGCAGGCTGCTGGCACCGGGAAACGGGTCAAACGCGCGGATGCGCCGGCCAATCGCCTCGGCGCTGTCACCCCAGTTGACCACCGCCTCGGCCTTGTCGATCTTGTGCGCATAGCTGACACCGGCCTCGGGCTGCCTGGCCGGCTGCAAGCCGCCGCCGGCCGCCAGCGCCAGGGCCTGCACGATCAAACGCCCGCCCAGCGCGGCCAGCGCGTCGTGCAGGCTGGCGGTGGTGGCGTGCGGGCCAATCGCCAGTTTTTCGGTCAGCAGCATGTCGCCGGTGTCGAGACCAGCGTCCATCTGCATGATGGTGATGCCGGTATCAGGATCGCCGGCCTCGATCGCGCGGTGAATCGGCGCGGCGCCGCGCCAGCGCGGCAGCAAGGAAGCATGAATATTGAAGCCACCAAGCCGCGGCGCATCCAGCACCCACTGCGGCAGGATCAGCCCGTAGGCGGCCACCACCATCGCATCGGCCTGGGTCGCTTCGATGGCATTGCGCGCGGCGGCGGCGTCTTCGGGGTAGTTGCCTTCCAGCCGCAGACTGCGCGGCTGCGCCACGGGCATGTTGTGGCTTTGGGCAAACTGCTTGACGCTGGAGGCCTGCAGCTTCATGCCGCGCCCGGCCGGGCGGTCGGGCTGGGTCAGCACCAGGGCGATGTCATGGCCGGCGGCGTGCAATTGCGCCAGCGCCACGCGGGCAAATTCGGGGGTACCGGCAAAAATAAGGCGCATGGGCGTCGATTCTAAGGACTCACAGGGAAAACCCGGACGCATCGCCCGAAAAACCCCGGGCCAGCGGCTTGCCGCAGCGTCAGCGCACCGCTTCGCGCTCTTCGTCTTTTTTCTGCTTGACCAGCTTGGTCTTGATGCGGTTGCGCTTGAGCGGCGACAGGTATTCGACGAACACCTTGCCCATCAAATGGTCCATTTCGTGCTGTATGCAGACCGCCAGCATGCCTTCGGCCTCAAGCTGTCGCAGCTTGCCGTCCAGATCCAGCGCCTGCACCTTGACGGCGATCGAGCGCTCCACGCCGTCGTAAATGCCGGGCACCGACAGGCAGCCCTCGTCGCCAATGCGGGTTTCGGGACTGGCCCAGAGCAGTTCCGGGTTGATCAGCACCAGCGGTGAATCACGGTTTTCGCTGACGTCGATCACGATCAGGCGCTCATGCACATCCACCTGGGTGGCGGCCAGGCCAATCCCCTCCGCTTCGTACATGGTGTCAAACATGGCGCCGGCCAGTTGGCGCAGGCGGGCGTCCACCGCCGCCACGGGTTTGGCCACGGTGTGCAGGCGCGGGTCGGGGTAACGGAGAATGGTCAGTGGGGTCATGAAACGCGGACAAACAAAGTCAGTAAGGAGCGGGGTGTCGCTATTTTCGCCACTTTTCCCGGATTTTCAGCACCCCAATATTCCCAGAAACGCGGTTTCGTTGCTTAATCAAGGGCTTAGATACAAAATCGTTTGTGATTTATCAAGATAAAATCACGCGCTTTTGACAATTTTTACCAATTTTTGCCAGCCAGTTCAGAACCGCGCCAGCCCCGCAATGGCGCTCAGGGCCTTCAAGATGCACATAATTTTTGGTCGTTTCAGTCAGATTTCCATCGCCGCAGCCCTGTGTCTGGGCGCCAGCGGCGGCCTGCAGGCCCAGAATTTCCCCATCAGCGCGGGCCAGAAGGCCACCGCCACCCAGGTCGCCCAGACCGGTGTGCCGCTGTCCGACCTGGCACCGAATGCGCCCGACAGCTACAGCGTGCGGCGTGGCGACACCCTGTGGGCCATTTCCGGCCTGTTCCTGAAAAGCCCCTGGCGCTGGCCCGAACTGTGGGGCATGAACCTGCAGGACATCCGCAACCCGCACCTGATCTACCCCGGCCAGCAGCTCTACCTTGAAAAAGCCAACGGCCGGGCCATTCTGCGCACCCGCCAGGCTAGCGCCGACGGCCCGCCCACCGACACTCTTCGGGTGTCGCCGCGCACCCGCTTTGAGTCGCTCGCCGATGCCTCCATCCCCACGCTGTCGCCCAATGCGATTGAACCGTTTCTGGCCGAGCCGATGATTGTCGACGAGATCGCATTTGCCACGGCGCCGCGCATCGTGGCCGCGCAGGAGGGCCGGGTGCTGCTGAGCCGGGGCGACCGCGCCTATGCGCGCGGCGAGTACGTGGGCGGCGAGGTACGCGGCGTGCGCCTGAGCGACGCCAAGGGCGACCCGCAGGCGTTTCGGGTGTTTCGCAATGCCAAGCCGCTGAAAGACCCGACGACCCAGCAAATCCTCGGCTACGAGGCCCAGTACGTCGGCAAGGCCGAGCTGGCGCGCGGCGAAAGCACCGCCCAGATTCCCGACAAAAACGGCGAGCTGAAGACCGAAATCGTGCCGGCCACCATCGACATCGTCTCGACCAAGGAAGAAATGCGGGTGGGCGACCGCCTGATGGCCGAGCCACCGCGTGAATTTTTAAGCTACGTGCCGCACGCACCGGCCAGCACCATCAGCGGCCAGATTGTCTCGGTCTATGGCAACGCGGTCGCCATTGCCGCCGAAAACCAGGTGGTGGCGATCAACCGCGGCCGCAAGGACGGGCTGGAACGCGGCCATGTCATGGCCATCATCAAGGACGGCGAGCGCCTGCTCGACAAGACCGACAGCGCGCGGCCCCAGATCAAGCTGCCCAACGAGCGCAACGGCCTGCTGATGGTGTTCCGCACCTTCGAAAACCTGTCTTACGCGCTGGTGCTGCAGGTCACCGACGGCGTCAAGGTCGGCGACCGCTTCGTCAACCCCAACTAGGCCCTGGCCCGGCTACCGGGCCCGCAGACCCCTTCCTTTGCCGCACGTGCAACTTCAAGAGCTACAAGCCTGGCTGCGGCTGGCCCTGACGCCGGGCGTCGGCAACGAGACGGCGCGCAAGCTGCTGGCCGCCTACGGCTCGGCCGAGGCGATTTTTGAGCAGAGCGCCGCCGCGCTGCGGCAACTCGGCTCCGACAAGCTGGCCCGTGCCCTGCAGACCGAGCCGCCCGGCCTGCCCGGCCAGTTGCAGACCACACTGGACTGGCTGCAGGCCGGCGACGACCGGCGCGTGGTGACCCTGGGTGATGCCGGCTACCCGGCGGCGCTGCTTGACATCGAAGACCCGCCCTTGATGCTGTATATGCTCGGAGCCCAGGTAAATCAAGCGCAGACAGCTACTAAAACGATAGCAAAAAACCTGGCCATCGTGGGCAGCCGAAACCCGACGCCGCAGGGCGAAAGCAACGCCCGGCAGTTTGCCAAAGCCTTTGGCAGCGCCGGGCTGTGCGTGGTGTCGGGCCTGGCGCTGGGCATTGACGGCGCCGCCCATGACGGCGCGCTGCTGGGTGGCGGCGACACGATTGCCGTGGTCGGCACCGGGCTGGACCGGGTCTATCCCAAAAAACACCTGGCGTTGGCCCACCGGATTGCCCAGCACGGCATGCTGATCAGCGAATTCCCGCTCGGCACACCGCCGCTGATGGCCAATTTCCCCAGGCGCAACCGGATTATTTCCGGGCTCTCGGTGGGCACGCTGGTGGTGGAGGCGGCGCTGCAATCGGGCTCACTGATCACGGCGCGGCTGGCGGCCGAGCAGGGCAAGGAAGTTTTTGCGATTCCCGGCTCGATCCACTCGCCGCAGTCGCGCGGCTGCCACGCCCTGATCAAGCAGGGCGCCAAGCTGGTCGAACTGGCGCAGGACGTGCTGGAAGAACTCCATCTGTCACAGGCCGGCACGGCCCCGAGCCTGCCGCAGAGCCCTGACGACGAGCCGGCCGCCGAGACGCCTCTGTTGTCCGCGCTGGGCTTTGACGCCGTCAGCCTCGACGCCCTGCAGGCGCGCACCGGGTTAAACACCCCCCAACTGCAGGCGCAACTGCTGGAACTGGAGCTGAACGGGCAGGTGGCGCGACTGCCGGGCGGCCTGTTCCAGCGTCAGGCACGCGGTTAACACCGCTGCCGCCAACTGCGTTATATTGGACGCATGTTTGAAGTGCTGGTGTACGTTTACGAGAATTACTGGCAAGGCGATGCCTGCCCCGAACTGCCCCGGCTGGGACGCAAACTTTCCGCAGCAGGCTTTGATGCCGAAGAAATCCAGGACGCACTGGTGTGGCTGGAAGGCCTGAATATCGCCGCGCAGGGCACCCAGATCAGCTTTGAGAATGCGGCGCCGACCGAGGCCGCTGAATCTTCTGAAGCGTCAGTCCATCACTCCGCGAATTCCGCGTTCACCCCGCAATCGGCCAACAGCCTGCGCATTTACTCCGTCGCCGAGCAGGTGCACCTGGGCGCCGAAAGCCTGGGCTTTGTCAGCTTCCTCGAAGCCTCGGGCGTGCTGCCGCCGCATATGCGCGAAATCGTGATTGACCGCGCCATGGCGGCACCGGGCGACCCGGTCACGCTCGACGACCTGAAAATCATCGTGCTGATGGTGTACTGGAGCTTTGGCGAAGAACCCGATGCCCTGATTCTTGACGAACTCTGTGATGACACGGAGTTTCGGTTGGGTCACTAGCCCCCACGCTCGCCACTGCGTGTGCTTCGCTGCCCCCCGAGGGGGCCGCTGCGCCTGCGGCCCGGCAAAGCCGGTTCCGCGGCCCCGGCTGGCTTGAAGAGCAAGCCCGGCGCAAAAACGCCCCCAAGCTTTTCACTTCGCGGCATGCGCTGCGCACGAGCTTTTACGCGGGCCGCGACGCGACAAGCGTGGAGCAATTCAGTCCAGCAGGCGTTCCGGATTCGCGTCGAGCTTGGCCAGCGCATCGCGCGTGGCGCGCACCGTCAGCGTTTCATCCTCAATCGGCACCAGCAGGCCGGCCTGCAGGTAAGACGCCAGGCGGCGGGCCTGAATCAGGAAGCTGCGCCCGTCGGCCGTGGCAAACAGGTGCAATTGCTTGCGGTCGCTGCACCAGGCAAACTGAACCTGGCTGATTTTGCCGTTGTGGTCCAGGCTGAACCAGGTGCCCAGTTGCAACTCCTGGGCCCAGGCCCGCATCGCATCGGTGGGCTGGCTGCCGCCATCGGTCACGACCTGGATATCGCCGACATCGATGCCGATCATGGTCACCAGGCTCTCGATGTCCAGCGGCAGATCGCCCACGTCTTCGTCGGACAGATAGTCTTCCAGATTGGCCAGGCGCTTGGCCATGGCCTCGATCCGTTCCAGCGAAATGGCGTCGGTCTTGGACATGAAGGCGTCGGCCAGCGTGTCGCTGATGACCTTGAGGTGCTTGTCCTGCTCGGGCAGGCCCAGACCCAGCATCGACATGCCCAGACGCAGCGTTTGCAGCAACTTGGGCAGGTCGGCGATCACCCGGGCGCGGTCGGCGCGGTCGGGTTTGGCGCTGGCGGCCCAGACCAGGTCCGCGGCGGCCCGCTTGAGCTGGATGGTTTCGGCGTGCTGCGGGCCGTTCTTGATGGCCGCAACGGCCAGCGCCTCGGCCCAGATCTTGAACAGAAAATCCCGGATCTCGTCGCGCACCGGCATGTCATTGAGCATGCTGCGCATCTCGATGGTGTACTGGATCGCCATGGTCTCTTTTTGCTCGACCTGCTGGGCCACGCTCACGACCCGGGCCGTGCTGCCGCGCTCCGACAGGAACTTGGAGAGGAACTTCTCGAACTCGTCGTAGACCAGCTGGAACACCCGGCGCCCGGTTTCGGGGTACTGCTCGATCACCTGTACCACGCGCTTGATTTCCGCTTCCATCGCGTTGCCCGCTACCGTCACGTCAAAGCCCAGCACGCAAGAGCCCATGCGGTCAATCAGTCGGCGCGCCGGGTGCTGCAGCGAGCCAAAAAACTCGGGCTCTGAAATCGCCAGCCGCAGCACCGGCATTTGCAGCCGCGCAAACCAGACGCGAATAGCGGCCGAAATCCGGTCCTCGGCCAGAATGCTCTGAAACATCAGGGCCACGATTTCAATCGTGGCTTTTTCAGACGTGGTGGAGGCCGCCTGCTTGAGCGTTCGGGTGCGCGCCCGCAGCGCACCCGCGGCCTGTTCCACATGGGCCTGGCTATAGACCTGGCCGGAATCCTCGGCCCGCAGCGTGCGCCCGGAGTCGTTTTCTTCCTGCTCCCGCTGCACACTGGCCATGGCCTGTGCCAGCGGCGGCGACGCCTGCTGGGGCCGTGTGTCGTCAAAGCCCGCGACGCGGTCTGACAGCAGTCGTTTGAGGTGGCCCATCACGCCCTGAGCCCGCATTCGGGCCCTGGCCAGCGGCGTGGTGGCCGTCTGCAGGCGGGTTTCGTCGTAAACCGGATGGCCTGAGCCCGAGCCGCCCGGCCCCGACATCAGGCCCGACTGGGTACTGCCACCCAGCCCGCTGGTGGTTTTGGCGGCCGAAATCACCGTGGCCACCACCGCCGAGGGCGTGCGCTTGACGAGCGGGCGCAGGTCAATCTCGGCCATCACGCCCTGCTGGACCAGAAATTCGTTGGTCGCGTGGTAGGTCTCCAGCAAATGCTCGGCCATGCTTTCCTGAATCAGGTCCTGCACCAGGATCCACGAATTGCGCGGCAAGGGGGTCTTGCTCCATTGTTCGACCATGTGCTGCGCCAGCACCTCGGGGCGAAAAATGTCGAGCTTGTGCAGCTCTGGAATGGCTTCCAGGTTTTGCACCCGCAGCCGCAGGTCATTGAGCTCCCAGCTCGCCAGATCCAGGATGCGCAACGCCAGGCGCGAGGCGAGGATTTTGTCCTCCATCACCTCGTCGCCCATGAGCTCGAATTTGGTGCTCTCCTGAAACCTCGATTGCGTCGTGGCGGCAGGAATGGCCTGCGCCTTGGACCAGGCGCGCGTGGTGCCCTGCACCCAGGCGGCGCTTCCCTTCTGGAAGGCCAGCAGCGCGTCGCGCCGGTCCTGCATGTCACGCGCTCCGCCGGCCTGGCTCTCCAGCGCGGAGAGGCGTCCCTGGATGGTTTTGGCCAGCGGCGGCAACAGTCGCAGGGCACGCGCCGTGAACTGGGCACGCGCCTGCCCGGCCAAGAAACTATTTTTGCTGTTAGCTGTCGCCACGACCACCCTGAGTAGTTACAAGCTGTAGCTTACACCGTGGCGCCTGCATTCGGGTCGTTCGGATCCTCATCTTTCTTCGCCGGCCCCTTGACCAGGTCTTCCCGCTTGATGCCCAGCCACATGGCAATGGCAGCGGCGACAAACACCGAGGAGTAGATGCCGAACAGGATGCCGATGGTCAGGGCCAGGGCAAAATGAAACAGGGTGGGGCCGCCGAACAGCAGCATGGACAAGACCATGATCTGCGTCGAGCCGTGGGTAATGATGGTGCGGCTGATGGTGGAGGTGATCGCGTGGTCGATGATCTGCACTGTGTCCATCTTGCGGTAGCGGCGAAAGTTTTCGCGGATCCGGTCAAAAATCACCACCGATTCATTGACCGAATAGCCCAGCACCGCCAGCACGGCGGCCAGCACCGCGAGCGAAAACTCCCACTGGAAAAAGGCAAAAAACCCCAGAATGATGATCACGTCGTGCAGGTTGGCGATGATGGCGGCGACCGCGTACTTCCACTCGAAACGGAAGGCCAGGTAAATCATGATGCCAAACACCACCATGGCCAGCGCCTTCAGGCCGTCCTGCGCCAGTTCGTCGCCGACCTGGGGGCCGACAAACTCGGTGCGGCGCAAGCTCACCGTGCTGTCCGCGGCCTTCAGCGCAGCGAGGACTTGCTCACTTTGCTGGGCCGTGCTCACGCCTTTCTGGGCCGGCAGGCGGATCATCACATCGCGCGAGGTGCCGAAATTTTGCACCTGCACGTCCTTGAGACCCAGGCCCGCCACCGTGTTGCGGATTTTCTCGACATCGGCCGCCTGGCTGTAGTTCACTTCCATCAGCGTGCCGCCGGTGAACTCGACCGACAGATGCAGGCCGCGCGAAAACAGGAAAAACACCGCCAGCGCAAAGGTCGCAAAGCTGATGACGTTGAAGATCAGCGCGTACCGCATGAACGGAATGTCACGGCGGATTTTGAAAAATTCCATCTGGGGTCCTTGGGAAGCAGCTCGCGGAAAAAAGGGCTGGAATTATTTGGCCACGGCGGTGGACTCGGGCGCCCGCCACACGGTGCCAATCGACACCGATTTGAGTTTTTTCTGGCGGCCATACCAGAGGTTGACCAGGCCGCGCGAGAAAAACACCGCCGAGAACATGCTGGTCAAAATGCCGATGCAGTGCACCACCGCAAAGCCCCGCACCGGCCCCGAGCCAAAGGCCAGCAGTGCCAGGCCCGCAATCAGGGTCGTGATGTTGGAGTCCAGAATGGTGGCCCAGGCCCGCTCATAGCCGGCATGAATCGCCGCCTGCGGTGAGGCCCCGCCGCGCAATTCCTCGCGCACCCGTTCATTGATCAGCACATTGGAGTCAATCGCCATGCCCAGCGCCAGCGCCATGGCGGCCATGCCCGGCAAGGTCAGCGTGGCCTGCAGCATGGACAGCACGGCCACCAGCAGCAGCAGGTTGACGGCCAGCGCCAGGCCCGAAAACAGGCCGAACAGCATGTAGTAAGCCGCCATGAAGGCCACGATCACCAGGAAGCCCCAGGACACGCTGTGAAAGCCCTTGGAAATGTTCTCGGCGCCCAGCGTCGGGCCAATGGTGCGCTCTTCGATGATTTCCATGGGCGCGGCCAGCGAGCCGGCGCGCAACAGCAGCGCCAGGTCGCTGGCTTCGGTGACGCTCATGGAGCCCGAAATCTGGAAGCGGTTGCCGAGCTCGCTCTGGATCACCGGCGCCGTCAGCACCTCGCCCTTGCCTTTTTCAAACAGCAAGATCGCCATGCGTTTCTTGATGTTCTCGCGGCTGGTGTCGCGCATGATGCGCCCGCCCTTGGCATCGACCGTCAGGTCGACCTTGGGCTGCTGCGTCTGCGAGTCAAAACCGGGTTGCGCGTCGGTCAGGTTTTCGCCGGTCAGAATCACCTGTTTCTTGACAATCACCGCCTGGCCGCTGCGCTCCAAAAAGCGCTCGGCGCCAAAGGGCACGGGGCCGCTGTTGTTTTCGGCGGCGCGGGCCTCGGCGCCGTCTTCCACCAGCCGCATTTCCAGTGTGGCGGTGCGTCCCAGGATGTCCTTGGCCTTGGCCGTGTCCTGCACGCCCGGCAACTGCACCACGATGCGGTCTGTGCCCTGCTGCTGAATCACCGGCTCGGCCACGCCGAGCTCGTTGATGCGGTTGTGCAGGGTCACCATGTTCTGCTTCAGGGCCTGGTCCTGCACCCGGCGCGCGGCCTCGGGCTTGATGCTGGCGGTCAGCCTGTACTCGGTGCCGTCCGGCGCCTCGACCGTCTGCAGGTCGGGGAACTGGTCCTGGATCAGCGCCTTGGCCGAGGCCACGGTGGCAGAATCGCGGAACCTGATTTCGATGGTCTGGCCATTGCGGCTGATGCCGCCATGCCGGATGTTCTTCTCGCGCATGGACAGGCGAATGTCGCCGGCCAGCGACTCGGCCCGTTTGGTCAGCGCCGCCTGCATGTCCACCTGCAGCATGAAATGCACGCCGCCGCGCAGGTCCAGCCCCAGGTACATGGGAAAAGCGTGCAGCGAGGTCAGCCAGGCCGGCGAGCGCGACAGCAGGTTCAGCGCAATCACGTAGGCGGAATCGGCACCCTCGGGCGCCAGCGCCTTCTGCACCGCATCCTTGGCCTTGAGCTGGGTGTCGGTGTCACCAAAGCGCGCCTTGATGGAGCCGGCCTCCAGCGTCACGACGTCGGCGGCAAGGCCCGCGTCCTTGAGCGCCTGCTCGACCCGGGCCAGGGTCGTCGCGTCGATCTTGAGGGTCGACTTGCTGCTGGAGACCTGCACCGCCGGCGCTTCGCCGAAGAAGTTGGGCAGCGTGTACAGGGCTGCAATCAGGAGCAGGACCACGATAAGGGCGTACTTCCAGGCCGGATAACGATTCATGAGAGGGCTGTTCCTGGTGGACGGATGAACAAGAAGAGGCGCTGCTGTTAGGTTTCAGCAGGCCCCCAAGGCGGCAATGCCTTATTTGGAGGTGCTGATGGCGCCCTTGGGCAGCACCTGGACGATGGCGCTGCGCTGCAATTGGACTTCCACGCCGGGCGCCAGTTCCAGCGTCAGGTAGGACTCGCCCAGCTTGGTGACCTTGCCGAGCAGGCCGCCCGCGGTGGCGACTTCATCGCCCTTGGCCAGCGCCTCGATCATGGTGCGGTGCTCTTTTTGCTTCTTCATCTGGGGGCGAATCATCACAAAATACAGCACCACAAACATCAGCACCAAGGGCAGCATGCCGGTCAGGGACGACAGCATGTCGCCGCCTGCGGGGGCGGCGGGAGCGGTTTGGGCAAAAGCAGAAGAAATGAACACGGCTGACTCCACATCGATTTAGAAAAAACACGAACAGGCGCGCTGACGCCAGGGCCAGCGCGCGAAGTTTCTGATTGTATGCGGGGCAGGGCCGCCGACGCCTGCCAGTGGCGGGGGCAGGGTCATTATGAAAACGGACAGGCCCGCGAAAAGCGGGCCTGTCCATCACGCCGCACCCCAACGGCTCGGCGCCGGGGCTTTTTCAGGCGACCCGCTGCGGCCGGTCTGCCGCCGCCGGCTTGCGCCAGGACTGCATCAACTCAGCCCACTGCGGCCGCGCCGTCTTCAGGTGGCGTTCCTTGACATGGCCGTAGCCCCGGATCAGCTCGGGGATGCGCGCGATGTCCACCGCCAGCGCGTGGTTGCCGGCGTTCAGGCCCGTCAGCACCTCTTCGATGCTGGCGCGGTATTCGCCAATCAGGGCGCGCTCCATCTTGCGCTCCTCGGTGCGGCCAAAAATGTCCAGCGGCGTGCCGCGCAGGCCCTTGAGTTTGGCCAGCAGCTTGAAGCCGGTCAGCATCCAGGGGCCGAATGGCCGCTTCTGCAGCTCGCCCTGGTCGTTTTTGGCGGCAATCAGCGGTGGCGCCAGGTGGTAGTTAAGCTTGAAGTCACCTTCGAACATGGCATTGATCCTGGCGTGGAAACTGGCATCGGTATGCAGCCGCGCCACCTCGTACTCGTCCTTGTAGGCCATCAGTTTGAAGAGGTAACGCGCCACTGCCTCGGTCAGCGTGGTCTTGCCCAGCGGCGCCTCGGCCACGCGGACTTTCTCGACAAACACCTGATAGCTGCTGGCGTAGGCGGCGTTCTGGTAGGCCGTCAGAAAATCCACCCGCTTGCCCAGCATCTCGGTCAGCGATGGTTTTTTCACGAACTGAATCACCTGCGCGGCCTTGAACAGGGCCTGCACCGCCGCCAAATCGTGCGCGCAGCGCCGGCCCCACTCGAAGGCCGCCTTGTTGTTGTCGACCTGCACGCCATTGAGCTCGATCGCACGCATCAGCGCCGCGTGCGACAGCGGCACCCGGCCTTTTTGCCAGCAAAAACCCAGCATCAGCGGGTTGGTGTAGATCGAGTCGCCAATCATCTGCACCGCTACCTGCTCGGCATCAAAGCTGTCCATCAGCCCGGCCCCGACCGCCGCCGTGACCGCGCTCTCGCAGTTGGCGGCGGGAAACTGCCAGTTCGGGTTGGTGACAAAGGCCGCCGTGGGCGTGCCGTGCGAGTTCATCGCCACGTAGGTGCGGCCGGGCTGCATCACCGCCAGCGTGTACTTGTTGGCCGCCACGATCGGGTCGCAGCCAATCACCAGGTCGGCCTTGGCGGTATCGACCTTGGTGGTGTAGATGGCCTCCACCCGATTGGCAATCTGGATGTGGCTCCAGGTGGCGCCGCCTTTTTGCGCCAGGCCGCCGGCGTCCTGCGTCACCACGCCCTTGCCTTCCAGGTGCGCCGCCATGCCCAGCAACTGGCCGATGGTGATGACGCCGGTGCCACCGACGCCGCCGACCACGATGCCCCAGGCGTTCTCGGCCACCGGCAGCACCGGCTCCGGAACCGGCGGCAGGCTCGCCAGGTCGCCTTTTTTCTCTTTCTTCGGTTTCTTCAGCTGGCCGCCTTCGACCGTGACAAAGCTTGGGCAAAAGCCCTTGACGCAGGAATAGTCCTTGTTGCAGCTATTCTGGTTAATGCGGCGCTTGCGGCCAAACTCGGTTTCGACCGGCTCCACCGACAGGCAGTTCGACTGCACCGAGCAGTCGCCGCAACCCTCGCACACCAGCTCGTTGATGACCACCGTCTTGTCGGGGGTGGCCAGCGTGCCGCGCTTGCGGCGGCGGCGCTTTTCGGTGGCGCAGGTCTGGTCGTAAATGATGGCGCTCGTGCCCTTGAGCTCGCGGAACTCGCGCTGGAGGCGATCCAGCTCGTCGCGGTGAAACACTTCGATGCCCGGCGGCAGGTCGTTGAGCAGCTCGGCGTGGCTGGCGCGCGCGGCGCTGCTGGCCTGGGTATGGGTGCGGCCGTGGTATTTCTGCGGGTCGTCGGTGACCACGACCAGCTTGACCACGCCCTCGGCGCGCAGGCTGTGCGCGATTTGCGCGACCGAATGCCCCTCGGGCCGCTCGCCCACCTGCTGGCCGCCGGTCATGGCCACCGCGTCGTTGTACAGAATCTTGTAGGTGATGTTGACGCCCGAGGCAATGCTCTGGCGAATCGCCAGCAGGCCGCTGTGAAAGTAGGTGCCGTCGCCCAGGTTGGCAAACACATGCTGGTCGGTGGTGAAGGCCGACTGGCCGGTCCAGGTCACGCCTTCGCCACCCATCTGGGTAAAGGTCGAGGTCGAGCGGTCCATCCAGGTCGCCATGTAGTGGCAGCCAATGCCGCCCACCGCGCGCGAGCCTTCGGGCACGCGGGTGCTGGTG
>NZ_JANOAL010000166.1:0-22886 GCF_031411155.1 Polaromonas sp.
GATGGCTGGCTGGGCGTCACGGCCCACTGAAAAATAGCCCGTACTACAGACTATTTTTTTGATGCCTAGCGGGCGTCAAGCGTGTTTTTTCACCCAAGCCACGTAGTCATTGACCCAGCCCTGCAAAAACTTGTGGCTGGCCTCGCCAATGTTGCCGGCCGCGTCGTACAGGCCTTCCCGGTTCTGGATGAAGATCTCGGGCTGCCCCAGCGTCGGCACATCGAGGTAGGCCAGCACGTTGCGCAAATGCTGCTGCGCCAGGGCCGTGCCAAGCTGGCCGACCGAGGTGCCAATCACACCGGCCGGCTTGCCCTCCCAGACGCTTTGGCCGTAGGGACGCGAGGCGTGGTCAATCGCGTTTTTCAGCACGCCGGGGATGGAGCGGTTGTATTCGGGGGTAACAAACACTACGCCCTGGGCCGCCGCGATCTCGCCCTTGAGGCGCTTGACCGGCTCCGGCGGGTTGGCGTCGTCGTCCTGGTTGTAGAGCGGCAGATCGTCAATGCGCACGGCGGTAAAGCTGAAATCTGCGGGAAACAGCTTTTCCAGCGCCTCGGCGAGTTTTTTGTTGAAGGAATCCTTGCGAATGCTGCCAACGACGACAGCAATCCTGTATTGGGCCATGAGCTTCTCCTGAAGTGAACCAACGGTGGTAAAAAATGAGCGCGGCAGCCCCACTTTGTAAAGCAATTTTCGGCGGCGCGCTGTAGGACTGCAAGCTGACAATGCCTTGAGCGGGGACGTACGACCGGCCCCGGGCCTACATTAGCCAGACCCTCATTCCACAATCCATGATCACCCCGAAAAAACCATGAAAAAACCGCATGAAATCGCAGAAAAACTGCTGGGTGTGCCCTACGAATCGATGGACGCGCGCACCCAGAAAGTGGCACGCCATATTGCCGGCCGCACGCACATTGCCCGAAACATCACCCGGGAAATGGACACCGAAAGTTCGCTGGGCCAGCGCGCCGCCGATGCGGTGGCGACTTTCGGCGGCTCCTGGACCTTCATCGCCCTGTTTGCGCTGGTGCTGACGGTCTGGGTCGGCCTGAATTCGCTGATTCTGGTGCGCTACGACAAGGCCTTCGACCCCTACCCCTACATCCTGCTCAACCTGTTTTTGTCGATGCTGGCCGCCATTCAGGCGCCGATTATTTTGATGTCGCAAAACCGGCAGGCCGAAAAAGACCGGCTCAATGCCGAGCATGACTACGAGGTCAACCTGAAGGCCGAACTCGAAATCATGCTGCTGCACGAAAAAGTGGACCTGTTGCGCGAAGGCCAGTGGAGCGAACTGCTGGCGCTTCAGAAGGAGCAGTTGCGCTTGCTGGCTGGCTTGGTCGAGAAGAAAATCGGCCCTGAATAAACCCCATTGGCCACGATGAAGGCACGATGAAAGGAGCACTGGCATGAAACCCCGTATTACCGTCATCACCCTGGCCGTTGACGATCTGGAGCGCTCGCTGCGCTTTTACCGGGACGGCCTGGGCCTGCCGAGCGAAGGCATCGTGGGCCAGGCGTTTGAGCACGGCGCGGTGGCTTTTTTTGAGCTGCAGGCCGGACTCAAGCTGGCGCTGTGGCCACGCCAGAGTATTTCGCATGATTCAGGCCTGGCGCCGGGCCGGCCGAACCCGACCGAGCTCAGCCTGGGGCACAACGTGGCGTCAAAAGCCGAGGTCGATGCGGTGATGACGCAGGCCAAAAGCGCGGGCGCCCTGATTGTGAAACCAGCGCAAAACACCTTCTGGGGCGGTTACGCGGGCTATTTTCAGGACCCGGACGGACACCTGTGGGAGGTGGTCTGGAACCCGCAGTGGGCACCTCCCGATTGAGCCGCCCGTCACTTCGCCAGTTCAAGGTGGGTGATGAGGTAGTCGCCCTTGACCCGTGCCGCTGAAAACAGGATACGGTCGCCGGGCTTGAGTTTCTTGAGCGTCTTGAGAAGCCCGGGCCGCGCAACGCCAAACTCCATGGTCATGGCCGACATGCCGATCGCGGGAATCGGCCCGTGCGCCAACAACACCCGTTTGTCCTCGGGGTAAACATTCACCACTTCGGCGCTGGCCAGCGCTGGTTTGCTCGCCGGCCGGGTGACCTGCGCCTGTGCGCCCGTGGGGGCGCTGGCCAACACAAGCGCTGCGAGGGCACCTGCGAGGATACGGGCGGTGTCAATAAATTTCATGGGCTTACGCATTATGGAGACGGCAGCGCGCGGGCGCTGTAGCTGATGGACGACACCACGCCCGCGCGAAAACGCACGGTCGCCACCAGATTGCCGGGGCCGCGGTCGTACAGCCACTCGTCAACTTTCTGGCAGGGCACCACGGTGCTGGCAAAGGGCTCGGGCACTTGCCAGATCCCCGGATAAAAATAAACCGGCGCGCAATACGAGTCCTGCAACAGCGGCTCGCCACAGCGGTAACGCACCGACAGCCTGGAGTCACCGACGTCAATGATGTGGTCGTTGCAGCGCAGCGTTTCCGCATAGGCAGGCGGAAACAGGGCCGAAACGAGGCTGGCAAAGCAAACGCGGGCAAGGAATTTCACGCTGACTCCTTCTGCACTGCAGGCTTTTGGCGCCGCCCCAAGCCTGGCTCTCCATGGTAGCGCCGCGGCGCTACTTCGCGTCATGAAAAATCACGCCCAGTGTGTGGCGCTGGCCCGAGCGCAGCGGGCTGACGCCGTGGCGCATGTTGACCCGGTAAAAGCCCCGGCTGCCCGGCACCGGCCGGTGGTGCACGGCAAATATCGCCGCGTCGCCCTGCGCCAGCGCCAGCACCTCGGGCCGCGACTGCATGCGCGGGCGCTGCTCGGTCAGCACGAACTCGCCGCCGGTGAAGTCTTCACCGGGCCGCGACAGCAAAATCGCCACCTGCAGCGGAAACACATGCTCGCCGTACAGGTCCTGGTGCAGGCAGTTGTAGTCGCCCTCACCGTACTGCAACAGCAGCGGCGTCGGCCGGGTCTGCCCGGCCGCGTGGCAGCGCGCCAGAAAACTGGCGTGGTCGGACGGAAAACGCACGGCCAGGCCCATGGCCTCGTTCCACCGATTGGCCACGCCGACCAGCCGGGGGTATAGCGTGGCGCGCAACTGCTGCACCCGATCGGGCAGCGGGTAACTGAAGTACTGGTATTCACCCCGGCCAAAACCGTGCTGCCCCATCAGCACCCGGCTGCGAAAACGGTTGGCCTGCGGATACAGCCCGGCGATGGCCACGCACTCGGCGGCGCTCAGCAGCTGCGGCAGCACCACGCTGCCATGGCTCTGCAGCGCCTCCGCGCACGCCGTCCAGCCGGCCTCGGTCAGCATGGTCCGGCCTTTGCGATGGTTTCACGTTCAACGGTCATGGTGATGGCCTTTCTGCCGGGGCGCTTTGACTCGGGTGCGAGCCTCAAGTCTGGACCGGTTGCAGCCCCGAGGCTGGCCAGAACCGGACACCTCTTTTACCGCTTTTACCGCTTTTACCCTTTTTACCCCTGCCGGCACCCTGTTGGACCGGTTTCAAGCATCAAAAAGTCCTCTAGCCCACGTATTACATGCACAAGCAGCTATTCTTTTAATAGCAAATGAAGTGCCGCAGACACCCTGCCAGCGCCCGACAGACGAGCCCGGGGACTACCTGACAGGGTGATGGACAGCCGGGTCCGCGCGCCGACATAATCCGGAACCAACCACCCGGGCCGCCATGCTGGCAAACGCGCAATCTCCCTGCGACGAAGGCATCATTCAAGCACAGCGCAGCTGTGAAGCCGCCGTTTCGCCGGGCACCCGGGCCCTGCCCGCCGGTACGCAGGCGGCCCGAAAACGCTACGCCCTGGCCGCCACCATCCTGGGCTCGTCGATGGCGTTTATCGATGGCTCGGTCGTCAACATCGCCCTGCCCGCCATCCAGACCGCCTTTGGCAACGGTGCCGGTGGCAGTCTGGCGTCACTGCAGTGGATCATCAATGCCTATCTGCTGGCGCTCGGCTCGCTGGTGCTGGTCGGCGGCTCGCTGGGCGACCGCTTTGGGCGGCGGCGTATTTTCATGCTCGGTATTGCGCTGTTTGCCGCCGCTTCCGCGGCCTGCGGGCTGGCGCCGGATGTGGCCGCCCTGATTGCCGCGCGGGCGCTGCAGGGTGTGGGAGCGGCGCTGCTGGTGCCGGCCAGCCTGGCCATTATTGGCAACGTGTTTGAAGGCGAAGCGCGCGGCAAGGCCATAGGCACCTGGGCGGCGTGGGCCGCCATCACCAGCGCGGCCGGGCCGGTGCTGGGCGGCTGGCTGGTCGATGTGGTGTCGTGGCGCGCCGTTTTTTTCCTGAACCTGCCGCTGGCCGCGGCCACGCTCTGGCTGGCCTGGTATGCGGTGCCCGACAGCCGCGACCCGCAGGCAGCGCAGCATTTCGACTGGCCTGGCGTGCTGCTGGTGGCGGGCGGCCTGGGCGCGCTGACCTATGGCCTGACGCTGGCGCCCGGGCGCGGCTGGCGCGACGCCGGCGTGCTCTGGCCGCTGGCGCTTGGCGTGGCCGCGCTGGCGGCGTTTGCCGTGGCGCAGGCGCGGGTGCGCGCGCCCATGGTGCCGCCGGCCCTGTTCAGTTCGCGCGATTTTCTGGGCGCCAATCTGCTCACGCTGCTGCTGTACTTTGCGCTGTCGGGTGTGCTGTTTTTTCTGCCTTTCGTGCTGATTGGCGCTTTCGGCTATTCAGCCACGGCGGCGGGCGCCACGCTGTTGCCGTTCTCGCTCATTCTGGGTCTGCTGTCGCCCACGGCCGGCAAGGCCATGGACCGCTTTGGCGCACGGCGCATGCTGACCTGGGGCCCGGTGCTGGCGGCGGGCGGCCTGGCGCTGATGGCGCTGCCGGGCCTGGGCTGGCCCTACTGGGCGGGCTTTTTTCCAGCCATGCTGGTGCTGGGCCTGGGCATGACGATTGCCGTGGCTCCGCTCACGACCACCGTGATGAATGCGGTGCCGAGCGCCCACGCCGGCGTCGCCTCGGGTGTGAACAACGCGGTGGCGCGGGTCGCCGGCCTGCTGGCCGTGGCGGTGCTGGGCGTGGTGTTTGCCGCAGCGCTGGGCGGCCCGCTGCAGGGCGCACCGGCCGTGGCACTGATTGAGGCGTTTCGCTGGGTGGTGCTGGCCGCCGTGCTGTGCGCGCTGGCTTCGGCGGTCTGCGCGGCGGTGTTCATCGCACCCGCGAGGCTTTAGGTCAACGGGAGCGCTGGACGGCAGCGGCCGCCAGGACGACAATCTCCGTCCTTCGCTGTCACCCTGGTTGCCGTCCCTTTCACGGGCGCTTTTCAAAGGAGAACGACATGAATGGTTTAACCCCTCTGGGCGTCTTTCACACGGCCGTCAGCCTGGTGGCTGTCGTCGCCGGCCTGATGGCATTTTTCCGCGACAAGGAAATCCTGCTCAAGACCCGGCTCGGCAAGGTCTATGTGATCGCCACGCTCATCACCTGCCTGACCGGCTTTGGCATCTTTGCGCATGGGGGCTTCGGCAAACCCCATGCGCTCGGCGTGATCACCTTGCTGGTGCTGCTGCTGGCGGCCGTGGCGGGCTACACGCGGTGGCTGGGCCGGGCCTCGCCGTATGTAGAGACCGTCAGCTATTCGGCCACTTTTCTTTTTCACATGATCCCCGGAATTACCGAGACCACGACCCGCCTGCCGCTGGGAGCGCCGCTGCTGCCCAATGCCGAGGCGCCTGAGCTGCAGGCTGCCGCCGGCGTGATGTTTGTGCTGTTCCTCATTGGCGCGGCGTTGCAGGTGCGGCGCCTACGTGCCAGGCAGGCCAGGCAGGCCAGGCCAGCGGGCCATCCCGCGCCGGCCTGATCGGCCTGATCGGCTTTATCCCCCCTATGTTGAAAGGAAAACACCATGACCACCATGAGCCCCGAAATGGAATCCCTGAAAGCCCGCCTCAAGGCCACCTGGATGGCCGGCGACTACGGGCACTTTGCCAAATACCTGGAGCCGGGCGCGCTGGACTTTCTGGCGCGGCTGGCCATTGCACCCGGCACCACCATGCTCGACGTCGGCTGCGGCGCCGGGCAAATCGCGATTCCCGCCGCGCGCGCGGGCGTGCAGGTGACCGGCGTTGACATTGCCGCCAACTCGATCGAGCAGGCGCGCGCCCGCGCCAGGGCCGAAGGGCTGGCGGTGCGCTTGGAGGAAGGCGACGCCGAAATGCTGGACTTTGCCGACGACTCTTTTGAGCTGGTGGTCAGCCTGATCGGCGCCATGTTTGCGCCGCGGCCCGAGCGGGTGGCGGCCGAACTGGTGCGGGTCTGCCGGCCCGGCGGCCGCATCGTCATGGCCAACTGGACACCCGAGGGCTTTATCGGCCAGATGTTCAAGACCCTCGGCAAGCATGTGCCGCCACCGCCGCTGATGCCCTCGCCCCTGCTGTGGGGCAACGAAGCGGCTGTGCGCGAGCGCCTGAAGGACGGAATTGCCGAGCTGACGCTGACCAAGCGGCAGTACCCGTTTGACTACCCCTTCCCGCCGGCTGAAGTGGTGACGTTTTTCCGCACCTACTATGGCCCGACCAACCGGGCCTTCGCCGCGCTCGACGCCGCCGGGCAGGCCGCCCTGCACGCCGATTTGCAGCAACTGTGGGCGCAGCACAACCTCTCGACCGACGGCGGCACCCGCTACCAGGCTGAATACCTTGAGGTGCTGGCGATTCGGCAGTAACCGGCTGAAGGTGCGGCGCCCTGGCGGCGGGGCGCTGGAAAACCGCCTGGCCGCGCGCACGGCTTAAACTTGGCGGTTCAGGCGGCACGGTTGCGTCCTGCATTTCGGCCTGTAATTCGGCCTGCATTTCGGTCTACCCGCCCTCACCCCTTCAAAGCCCTGTTCATGCCATTTACCTCACTGGGCTTCTCGCCAGATTTTTTGCCGCCCCTTCTGCGCGCCCTGGGCGACAAAGGCTACCGCACCCCCACCGCGATTCAGCGGGCGGCCATTCCGGTGATCCTGCAGGGGGGCGACGTGGTGGCTTCGGCCCAGACCGGCTCCGGCAAGACCGCCGCGTTTGCGCTGCCCCTGCTGCAGCAACTGGCGCTGGCCGCGGCGGTAACGCCGGGCGCAACCACCGGCCGGGCGCCCAGGCGCACCCAGGGGCTGGTTCTGGTGCCGACGCGCGAGTTGGCGGCGCAGGTCGGTGAGGCCATCGTCGGCTTTGCCAGGTATTCTGCGCAGCGGGTGAAAGTCGCGGTGGTGTTTGGCGGTGTGTCCATCAACCCGCAGATGATGAACCTGCGCGGCGGCGCCGACATCGTGGTCGCCACGCCGGGGCGCCTGCTGGACCTGGTCGAACACAACGCACTGAGCCTGGCCGCGGTCAGCACGCTGGTGCTGGACGAAGCCGACCGCCTGCTGGAACTGGGCTTTGGCGAGGAACTGGGCCGCATTCTGGCGCTGCTGCCGGCCAACCGGCAAAACCTGTTTTTCTCGGCCACCTTTCCGCCCGCCATCGAGGCCCTGGCCGCCGGCATGCTGCGCGAGCCGCGGCGCATCGAGGTGCAAGCACCGCCGCAGTTAGAGCCCGACATCACCCAGCGCGCCATTGAAGTCGATGCCAGATGCCGCACGCAGTTGCTGCGCCACCTGGTGCAAACCGAAAAATGGAGCCGGGTGCTGGTGTTCGTGGCGACCAAGCATGCGGCCGAGATCGTGGCCGACAAGCTGCGCAAGGCCGCGATTGAAGCCGAGCCTTTTCATGGCGAGCTGAGCCAGGGCAAGCGCACCCAGGTGCTGCACGACTTCAAGCTCAGCAGCGTGCAGGTGGTGGTGGCCACCGATGTGGCGGCGCGCGGCATCGACATTGCGCAAATGCCGGTGGTGGTGAACTACGACCTGCCGCGCTCGGCGGTGGACTACACGCACCGCATTGGCCGCACCGGCCGCGCCGGTGAAAGCGGCCTGGCCGTCAGCTTTGTCACTGCGGCCTCGCAGGCCCACTTCAAGCTGATCGAAAAGCGCCAGCGCATCAGCGTGCCGCGCGAGCAGCTGGCCGGCTTCGAGCCGCTTGAAGTGCTGGCGCCGAATGCGGCCGATCCGTCTGGCACCGGCGGCATCAAGGGCAAACGCCCGAGCAAGAAGGACAAGCTGCGTGCCGCGGCGGCAGCCAGCGGCGAGTTGCCCCCGGCGCAAAAATAGCAAGGGCCGGCGTTAGTCGGCGTCCTCCAGGTCCATGTCGTGGTCTGCCGCCTGGGGCCTGGCCATGCGGTGGCCGTGGCGGGTCACGACCTCCACGTAAAACTGCTCGCCGCCCCCGGCCAGCAGCGCATCAATCGCCGGCATCAGGGCGGCAAAATGCACCGCCTCGGCCGCGCTTTCGCTGCTGCCGCACTTGCAGTCGAAGTCCCAGAAATCAACGCCTGCGGGCAAGGACCGGCTGCGCTCGCGCTTGACGTATTTGCGGATGTCGTGCTTGGCGGCGTCCAGCAAACGGTCGCGGTGCTTGCCTTCAATGTTGAGCAGGTAGGTTTTTTTCACGGAGGTCCTTGAGGTATCTGGATGGTTCGAAGCGCGAAACGCGATGCGCAATGCCCGATGGCGCTGGACGGCGTTGCAATGGCCGCCCGGTGTGAGCGCGATTATCGGGCCATTAGCGCCCGTTTCGGGCCAGCGCGCTAGGCGGGCAAGGCCCGGTCTATCGCCTCATGCAGGTGCTGCAGGCCGAATGACACATCGGTGAACACGCCGTTGACGTAAAACGCCGGCGTTGAACGCACACCAAGCTGGCGGCCGCTGTACATGTGCTCCTGCACCCGCTGCAGGTAGACATGGTCGCGGGTCTCGTTCTGGTAGCGTGCCATGTCCAGGCCCACCTGCTCGGCGTAGTCACGCAGGTGCTTGTCCTTCAGGTGCTGCTGGTGGGCAAAAAGAAGGTCGTACATGGGCCAGAACCTGCCCTGGGCTGCGGCGGCTTCGGCGGTTTCGGCCGCCAGTTCGGCATGCGGGTGCACCTCGCGCAGTGGAAAGTGGCGAAACACAAAACGCAGCTGGCCGGCAAAATGCGGCAGCATGACCTTGAGCGCCGCATGGGCCTGACAGCAGGACGGGCATTCAAAGTCACCGTATTCAATCACGGTGACGGGCGCCGAAGTCGGCCCCAAAATATGGTCGACAGCCTCGTCCGGGAGGAGCAGGGGCTCGGGCTTGCTGGGCGGAATGTAGGCGGTCATGAGATTCACCCTTCAGACAGGTGTTCAGCGTTGACAAACACAGCCACACTATGCGCCCGCTGCCGCACCTGATCAAGATGGCATGGCCGCTTCAACGGCCGGCCGGCCGGGCCTATCAGCCCGCGGCTTTTTCCAGCGCCTCGTCGAGCGCCTTGCAGGAAGGCGCGCAAACCGCCTGGGACTTGCCCAGCACCTTGCGGGTGCCCATCATGGCGCGGGCGCGGTGCTTGCCGCACATGAAACACGACATGGTGGCGGCGCCAAAAGACGTGGTGGCAGCAAACGGGGAACCCGACACCTTGGACTTGTAGCGCAGGCCGTCCGCGAGGACAGCAGTTTTGGCGTCAGCTCTTGCCATGGTTTGGATCTTCCTTGGGTTGGGTGGTGTTCCTGCGCGGGACGCAGGAACCGGTCACGGTGGGCGTTGATTTCGCTGTCCGGCACGGCCCGGACCCGCTTTGGGGCAAGCCGGGGGGGCCGATGACGCTATACTATTTATAGCTACAAGCGCTTGTCCAGCATGGGCAAAAGGCTTATTTTACCGCAAAATATAACCCGCCGCATTGCCATGGCTTTCGCCGCTTGCTGCCCGTCACGATAAATCGATGGGTCGAAGGCTGGAACCACGAAGAGAACCCCCGGCGGCCGGCATCACGCCAGCAAGGCCAGGCCTGCAGCGGCGGCGCCGACCCTGTGAGCGACGCACCCAAAACCGGCCCGCTGGCAACATCCCTTGAAACATTGATAAAGTCGCAGCAGGAAGCGATGCGCGGCTTTTTTATCCCGGCGGTCAGGTGCGGGGTAAAACTGATGCTGCAAGCATGCTTGAAAACTGAAACAAATAGAAAATTGTTTCTTTATTCCAAAACACAGTTAGTCCACGAAAGAACATTCACATGGCACGCCTCGTCAAATGCATCAAGCTCGGTATCGAAGCCGAAGGCCTGGACTTTCCGCCCTACCCCGGCCCGCTCGGCAAGCGCCTCTGGGAAGAGGTCAGCAAGCAGGCCTGGGCTGACTGGATGAAGCAGCAGACCATGCTGGTCAACGAAAACCGGCTCAATCTGGCCGATGCCCGCGCCCGCCAGTATCTGGCGCGCCAGATGGAAAAACACTTCTTTGGCGACGGCGCCGACGCCGTCCAAGGCTACGTTCCGCCCACTCCCTGAAGCTGACTAGCCCGAGGCGATGCCCGAGCGTATTGACTGGCAGGACGACGGCACGGCAAGCGGCAGCCCCTACAACCCGCGTTTTGGTGACCGCTACCGCAGCGAACTCGGCGGGTTGGAACAGGCACGCGAGGTCTTTCTGAAAGGCTGTGGCCTGCCTGCCGCCTGGGCCGGCCAGCCGCAATGGTGTATTTTGGAAACCGGCTTCGGCCTGGGGCTGAATTTTCTGCTGACCTGGGCCGCCTGGAAGGCCGACCCGCAGCGTCCCCGCCTGCTGCATTTCGTCTCGACCGAGGCCTTTCCCGCCAGTGCCGACGATGTGCTGCGCGGCGCCCTCAGCCACCCCAAACTATTGCCTTTTGCCGGGCAACTGCGGCAGCAGCTGTGGGGCCTGCTGCCAGGCTTTCACCGGCTGGTGTTCGAAGGCGGCCAGTTGCTGCTGACACTGTGCATAGGCGACGCCAGGGCGATGCTGCGCGAGCAATCGTTTGAGGCCGATTCGGTCTACCTGGACGGCTTCAGCCCGCAGCGCAACCCGGATATCTGGGATGTGCCCACCCTCAAGGCCGTCGCCCGCTGCTGCCGGCGCGGCACGCGGGTGGCGACCTGGACGGTGGCGCGCAGCGTGCGCGATGCGCTGGCGCAATGCGGCTTTGTGGTGCACAAGGCGCCTGGCGCCGCGCCCAAACGCGACCGGCTGCAGGGCGAGTACAACCCGGCCTGGACACCCAAAAAGGCCGCGCCGCCCGGGCAGCGCCGCGCTGCCGCCCGCTGTGTCGTGATCGGCGCCGGTCTGGCCGGGGCCGCTGTCGCCGCCAGCCTGGCGCGCCGCGGCTGGCGCGTCACGGTGCTGGATGCGGCAGCGGCGCCGGCCGCGGGCGCCTCCGGCCTGCCGGCCGGCGTGCTGGCGCCCCATGTCTCGCCCGACGACAGCCCCTTGTCGCGCCTGTCACGCAGCGGCGTGCGGGCCACGCTGCAGCAGGCCCACGCGCTGCTGCAGGCCGGCAGCGACTGGGCCCCCAGCGGCGTGCTGGAGCATTGCGTGGACCATCTGCGCACCCTGCCGGCCTCGTGGCAAGGTGATGACGCCGAGGCCGCGCAGGACTGGAGCTGCCCCGCCACGCCGGCGCAGCTGGCCGGCTGCGGCCTGGCCGATTCGGCGCCGGCGCTGTGGCATGTGCGGGCGGGCTGGATCAAGCCGGCACCACTGGTCAAGGCCTGGCTGGCCACGCCGGGGATTGAATGGCGCGGCGATGCGGTGGTCGACCGTTTGCTCCGGCGGGGTGATGACTGGCAGGTGCTGGATGCGCTGGGGCAGGAGCTGGCTTGCGCAGAGCTGGTGGTGCTGGCGGCGGGCTATGCCAGCCAGGCCCTGGCGGCCAACGCAGAAAACGCCGCAAGCTCCTGCAGCGTCACGCCGCTGGCGCTGCAAGCCATACGCGGCCAGGTGTCCTGGGCCTGGCATCGGCGTCCTGCGGAGGACGCATCGGCATCCTTAGCCGATTGGCCCGCCCTGCCCGCCTTTCCGGTCAACGGCCATGGCAGCCTGATTGCCGCGCTGCCGATGGATGACGGGCAACAGGCGGGATGGGCCTGGATCACCGGCGCCAGCTTTGAAAGGGGCAACGCCCGCGCCGAGATTCACCCCGAAGATGATCAGCACAACCTGCAGCGACTGCACACGCTGCTGCCGGCGCTGGCGCCCCGGTTGACCGGGCCGCTTGGGCGGGCGCAGGTTCATGCGCCCGTGAACGCCTGGGCCGGCGTACGCTGCGCCACGCCCAGCCGCCTGCCGGCCGTCGGCGAATTGAGGGGCCAGCCCGGCCTGTGGCTCAGTTGCGGCATGGGCTCGCGCGGCCTGAGCTTTGCGGCGCTGTGCGCCGAACTGCTGGCGGCCAGGCTGCACGGCGAACCGCTGCCGCTGGAGCTGCGGCTGGCGCAGGCGCTGCTGCCGCAGGCTGCGGAGCGCCTGAAAAGTCTGAAAAATGAATGAAATATGCCTCTAGCCCATACGGAACGTGCGCATGCAGCTACTAATTTAATAGCAAAAAAACCGCCGCGGACTGACTCAACGCAGATTGCCCAGCAGTTGCTTGAGCTTTCCGGGGTGCAAAGGCTTGCGCTGGCAGGCGCGGGCACCGGCCAGCCAGCCGCGCATGCCGTCCAGCCAGGAGACATGGCTACCGGTCAGCAGCAGAAAATCAACCGCCGGCCGCGCCGCCTTGACCTGCTTGATCAGCTTCCAGCTGTCGGTGTCGGGCAAATCCAGGTCGAGGATGACCAGCTTGTAACACCGGGAGTCGAGCAGTTGCAGCGCCTGCGCGCCGCTGCCGGCCTCGTCGACCCGCAGCAGGCCGGCGCTGGCCAGCTTGGCGCGCAGGTAAAGCCGGGCGCTGTCGTCGGCATCCACCACCAGCACGGCCGCCGGTTCTGAGTCGGCCTGCTGCAGCGCCAGCGGGCTCGGGTCGGTGCGGGAATAGGCGTCAAAATCCAGATCGAGGTCCAGTTCCGGGAGCACGGCGGAGTCTTTGGCGCGGCTCGCCAGCAGCGCGTCCAGCCGTTCCATCACAGCGCCCCAGTGCAGCGGTCTGGCCACTGCCAGGCTGGCCCGTGCCGGTGCCTGCTGGCCGACCCAGACCAGCAGCAGGCGGTCGTTGGCGGGGTTGGCCAGTTCCAGCGCGGCTTCCCAGCTGTCGCCATCGACCAGCACCACTCCGGCGGCATCTTCTTCGTCCTTGAGCCACAGCGAGTAGGCCGTGGGCCGGCTTTCCGACAGGCGAAACTGGGCGCCCAGGGCGTGGCGCTCCTCGTCACTGAATCCCGAGACTTTTACAAATACCCGCTTGACAGCGGTGACGGCCGATTCACCCATTTGGGTGATTATGCGGGGGATGTCGGCCCGGCAACAAGCCCCCGGCGCCTGAAAAAAATTACTTCATGGCCTCGGCCGGGCGACGCGCCTTCACATAGGCATCGTCGGGCAAATAGGCCTTGCCGTCGGCATAGCGCCACTGCACCATGGTGCCCTGGTTGCCACGCAGGTCCAGCTTGCCGACATAGGCGCCCATGGTCGACTGGTGGTCGATGGCGCGAAACTCGGCCGGGCCAAAAGGCGTGGAAAACTTCAGGCCGCGCAGTGCGGTGACCAGCTTTTCGTTGTCCGTCGAATTGGCCTTTTTGATGGCTGCAAAAATCGCCTGCATGGTGGCGTAGCCCACCACCGAGCCGACCTTGGGGTATTCGCTGAAACGGCGGTAGTAGTTGGCGGCAAAGCTGGCGTGCTCGCGCGAATCGATCTGGTCCCAGGGGTAGCCGGTCACGATCCAGCCCCTGGGGGTTTCGTCTTTCAGCACATCCAGGTACTCGGGCTCGCCCGACAGCAGCGAAACCACCGGCGTTTTGGGGAAAATGCCGCGCTGATTGCCTTCACGCACCAGTTTGGCCAGGTCAGCGCCAAAGGTCACGTTGAAGATCGCGTCGGGTTTGGACTGCATGGTGGCCTGCAGCGTGGTGCCGGCTTCGAGCTTGCCCAGCGCCGGCCACTGCTCGCCGACAAACTCCACGTCGGGGCGTTTGGCCTTGAGCAGTTCCCTGAAGATGGTGACGGCGCTCTGGCCGTACTCATAGTTGGGCGCAATCGTGGCCCAGCGTTTGGCCGGCAGCTTGGCGGCTTCCTCGACCAGCATGGCGGCCTGCATATAGGTGCTGGGGCGCAGGCGGAAGGTGTAGCGATTGCCCTTGTCCCAGACAATCGCATCGGCCAGCGGCTCGCTGGCAATGAAGACGCGCTTGTTTTTCAGCGCATGGTCGGCCAGCGCCAGGCCCACGTTGGACAAAAAGCCGCCGGCCAGCACATCGACTTTTTCCCTGGAAGTCAGCTCGATGGCGTGGCGCAGCGCCTCTTCGGGCTTGCCGGCATCGTCACGCGCGATCACCTCGACCTTGCGGCCCAGCAGGCCACCGGTCACATTGATCTCCTCAACGGCAAGCTGCCAGCCCTGGCGGTAGGGCTGGGTGAACTGCGGAATCGTCGAGTAACTGTTGATTTCACCGATCTTGATCGGCTTTCGGGAAGCCGCCTGCGCCAGCGCCAGGCCGGGCGCCGCGGCAAGCCAGGCCAGCAACACAGCCCCGAGCAGGGCAGATTTCGTCAATTTCACGGTTTTCTCCAAAAATATAAGCGAGCGGCTCAGGCCAGTTTGCAAGGACTGTACCAGCGCCCACGCCTTTCAGTCAGGCGCCGGGCCGGCCCAAAAAGGGGCGCTGCAGCGGCTCCGGCCGCGCCGGACCGCTGCCAGGCCGCTGCCAGGCCGCATGTAACCTGGTGAATATGCTTATTCGAATATAGGAACAACAAATCTGTAGTTTGCTTTCATAAGCCGCCCCTTTACATTCTGCGGCTTATGCACGAATTTGCTTTTGTATTTGCCGGATTTGCCGTGGGCCTGGTGGTGGGCCTGACCGGGGTTGGCGGCGGCTCGCTGATGACGCCGCTGCTGATCTTCGTTTTTGGCATCAAGCCCCACCTGGCGATTGGCACCGACCTGCTGTTTGCCGCCTTCACCAAGATGGGCGGCACCGTCAGTCTGGCGCGCGCCCGCGTGGTGGACTGGCGCATCGTCGGCCAGGTGGCGGCGGGCAGCATCCCGGCCTCGCTCGCCACGCTCTATCTGTTGCAGCGCCTCGGTCCGGCCAACCCCGCCACCCAGACGCTGATGACCACCACCCTGGGTCTGGCGCTGCTGCTGACCGCCGCCGCCACGTTTTACAAGGCCGTGCGCGGCAAGGCCGCCCCCAGCAAAATCGCCCCCGAACTGCTCGGCCAGGCCACCCGGGCCCGCCATTGGGCCTTGCCGGTGCTGTTTGGCGCGGTCATCGGCACGCTGGTCACCATCACCTCGGTCGGTGCCGGTGCGGTCGGCGTGATTGTGCTGATGCTGCTGTACCCGGCCCTGCCGCTGCCGCGCATCGTGGCCGCCGACATTGCCCACGCCGTGCCGCTGACCCTGGTGGCCGGCCTGGGCCATGCGTCCATCGGTTCGGTCGACTGGCCGCTGCTGCTCAAGCTGCTGGCCGGCTCGCTGCCCGGCATCTGGCTGGGCGCGCACCTGGTGCACAAAACGCCGGACCGGGTGATTCGCTCGCTGCTGTCGGTGTTGCTGGCCTATGCCGGCGTCAAGCTGATTTCCATTTAGACTGCGCACCCTGTGCCCGATTTGCCACCGCAAGACTTCTCCAGCCTCTTTTGATTCCTCTATAGCTGACAGCCATGTACCAATACACCGAATTTGACCGCCAGTTTGTCAAAGCCCGCGCCGCCCAGTTCCGCGACCAGCTCACGCGCTGGCAGGCCGGCCAGTTGCCCGAAGACGAATTTCGGCCCTTGCGCCTGCAAAACGGCTGGTATGTGCAGCGCTATGCGCCCATGCTGCGCGTGGCCGTGCCGTACGGCGAGCTATCGAGCGCCCAGCTGCGGGTGCTGGCCATCATTGCCCGCGACTACGACCAGCCCAATGCCGCGCTTTTTAACGAAGCCCAGGCTACCCAGGACAAGCTCGGCCCCGTCAACCTGAAAAACGGCCTCTCGGTCAGCTCCAGACTGACCACCGGTTACGCCCACTTCACCACGCGCCAGAACGTCCAGTACAACTGGATTCCGCTCGACAAATCGGCCGACGTGATGGACCTGCTGGCCAGCGTCAACATGCACGGCATCCAGACCAGCGGCAACTGCATCCGCAACATCACCAGCGACGAGCGCGCCGGCATTGCGGTGGACGAGATCGCCGACCCGCGCCCGTTTGGCGAAATCATGCGCCAGTGGAGCACGCTGCACCCCGAGTTCGCCTTTTTGCCGCGCAAGTTCAAGATCGCCATCAGCGGCGCCAGGGAAGACCGCGCGGCCATCGGCTGGCACGACGTGGGCCTGCAGCTGCTGCGCAACGCCGAGGGCGAGCTGGGCTTCAAGGTGCTGGTCGGCGGCGGCATGGGCCGCACCCCCATCATCGGCACGGTGATCCGCGAGTTCCTGCCCTGGAACCAGATCATGAACTACCTGGAAGCCGTGGTCCGCGTGTACAACCGCTATGGCCGCCGCGACAACATCTACAAGGCCCGCATCAAGATTCTGGTGAAGGCCGAAGGGCAGCGCTACATCGATGACGTCGAGGCCGAATACCAGCAGATCATGGAACACGACGGCGGGCCGCACACCATCACGCAGGCCGAATACGACCGCGTGGCCGCCTGCTTTGTGGCGCCCACGCTGAGCTGCGACCGCAAGGATGCCGACGCCAAGATCGCCCACATCCTGCGCGCTGCGGCCGAAGACGATGTCGAATTTGGCCGCTGGCTGCAGCAAAACGTCGCGCCGCACCAAAACCCCGATCTGCGCGCCGTGACGCTGTCCTTCAAGCGCCTGGGCCAGGCCCCCGGCGACGCCACGGCGGCCCAGCTCGACATCGCGGCCGACCTGGCCGAGCGCTTCAGCGCCGGTGAAGTGCGCGTGACGCACGAGCAAAATCTGTTGCTGCCCTGGGTGCGCTGCGACGAACTGCCGGAACTCTGGCGCGCCGCCCGCAAGGCCGGCTTTGCCAAACCCAACATCCGCCTGCTGACCGACATGATTGCCTGCCCCGGCGGCGACTTCTGCTCGCTGGCCAATGCCCGCTCCATCCCGATTGCCGAAGCCATCACCGAGCGCTTCCAGGACCTGGACGAGCTGCATGACCTGGGCGAAATTGACCTGCACATCAGCGGCTGCATCAACTCCTGCGGCCACCACCACAGCGGCCACATCGGCATTCTGGGTGTCGACAAGGACGGCAAGGAGTGGTACCAGGTCTCGCTGGGCGGCTCGGACGGCTCCACGCTGTCCGGCCCGGCCGTGCCGGGCAAGGCCGTCGGCCCGTCCTTTTCGGCCGCTGAAGTGCCGGAAGTGATCGAAGCCGTGCTGGAAACCTACCGCCAGCAGCGCGAAGGCCGCGAGACCTTTATTGCCACGTTGCGCCGCGTCGGTGCCGAGCCCTTCAAGACCGCTGCGAATGGTGCACGCTTTAGCGCCACCCGCACCGAACCGGCCGAAACCAGCGCCGCCTGAAACGCTCACCGCGCCGCACCATCCAAGGACCCAATTACTATGAAATTAATAGCTGCCAGCGCAAATTCCACGGGGGCTACAGGCCAAAATGTCATTGAACTGGCGAACGATGCCGATCCGTTGGCGCTGACGCTGGACGGCGTGGACCGGATTGACCTGAACTTCCCCAAATTCACCGACGGCCGGGCCTTCAGCCAGGCCTTCCTGCTGCATCGCCGGCTCGGCTTCCGCGGTGAAATCCGTGCCACCGGCGACGTGCTGGTCGACCAGCTGGCACAAATGGAGCGCAGCGGCTTTGACGTGGCCGTGTTGCGCGCCGACCAGGACATGGCTATCGCCCAGCGCGTGCTGGCCGCCTACCCCGGCTACGGCGTCGGCAAGTACCAGGGCGATGCGATCGACATCCAGCCGCATTTCGTCTCCGCGGCAACATCCGCTGTCGCCTGAAAGCCAGACCATGGGTGCCATTTCCCTTTACGCCAAGGCGTCGCCAGACTTTGCAGCCAAGCTGGCGCACAGCCTGGCCTTGCTGAAATCCTCCGCCGTGAGCCATGCCCCGCTGACCCAGGCCTCCAGCCTCGGTGCGGAAGACATGGTGGTCACGCACCTGCTGCAGGAAGCCGGCATTGACTGCAGCATTTTTGTGCTGGACACCGGCATGCTGCACGCCGAAACCGTGGCGCTGATCGGCCGCATCGAAGAGCGCTACCAGCGCAAGGTCGATGTGTACCGCCCGGTCGAAAGCGCCGCCTCCGCCTTCGTGCAAACGAACGGCCCGGATGCCATGTACCAAAGCCTGGAATTGCGCAAGGCATGCTGCCACATCCGCAAGATGGAGCCGCTGGAGCGCGCCCTGGCGGGCAAGGGCGGCTGGCTGACCGGCCTGCGCCGCGAACAATCCAGTGCCCGCGCCGAAGTGCACGACATCGAGCAGCAGGAGGAACGCGTGAAGATCAACCCGCTGGCCGACTGGACCTGGGGCGACCTGTGGCATTTCATTGCCCTGCACAGCATTCCCTACAACCCGCTGCACGACCAGTTCTTTCCCAGCATCGGCTGCGCTCCCTGCACCCGCGCCGTCACGCTCGGTGAGGACTTCCGCTCGGGCCGCTGGTGGTGGGAGCAGGAAAGCGCCAGGGAGTGCGGCCTGCATGTGGCCGCCGACGGCACGCACGAAGCGCAGGAACCCGCTGCGTTCGAGCCTTTGTCCAGCATTATTCCCATCAAACCCATCCCCGCATGAACGCCCGCACCGAACCCCAAATGCTTAGCCAAACGCCTCACATCCTGAGCAATGCCCATCTGGACGCCCTGGAGGAAGAAGCCATCTTCATCCTGCGCGAAGTGGCCGCCGCCTTCGAGCGCCCCACCCTGCTGTTTTCGGGCGGCAAGGACTCGCTGGTGCTGCTCAAATGCGCCGAGAAAGCCTTTGGCGCGGGCCGCATCCCGTATCCGCTGCTCATGATTGACACCGGCCACAACTTTCATGAAGTGACCGACTTCAGGGACTACCGCGCCCGGCAGCTGGGCGCCGAGCTGGTGGTGCGCAATGTCGAAGACTCGATGAAACGCGGCACGGTGCGGCTGGCGCACCCCGGCGAATCGCGCAATGTGCACCAGTCGGTGACCCTGCTGGAGGCGATTGACGAGTTCCGTTTTGACGCCCTGATTGGCGGCGCCCGCCGTGACGAGGAAAAAGCCCGCGCCAAGGAGCGGATTTTTTCGCACCGCGATGCCTTCGGCCAGTGGCAGCCCAAGGCGCAGCGCCCCGAACTGTGGACGCTGTTCAACACCCGGCTGCAGCCGGGCGAGCATTTCCGCGTGTTCCCGATTTCCAACTGGACCGAACTCGACGTGTGGCAGTACATCGAGCGCGAGAAAATTGAGCTGCCTTCGCTGTACTACGCGCATCAGCGCACAGTGGTGGAGCGCAAGGGCCTGCTGGTGCCCGTCACTGAATTGACGCCGCTGCGTGATGGCGAGCAAGCCGTCGACAAAACCGTGCGCTTCCGTACCGTCGGCGACATCACCTGCACCTGCCCCGTCGAAAGCCCGGCCGCCACAGCCGCCGAGATCGTGATTGAAACGCTCGCCGCCGACGTCAGCGAGCGCGGTGCCACCCGCATGGACGACAAGACCTCCGACGCGTCCATGGAAAAGCGCAAAAAAGAAGGATATTTCTGATGAGCACCCCGATTCTTGAAACCGCCAGCCTGGCCGCCGCTGAAGGCCTGCAAGACACCCGAGCCGCCCTGCGTTTTGTCACCTGCGGCAGCGTTGACGACGGCAAAAGCACGCTGATTGGCCGCCTGCTGGTGGACAGCCGTGCCGTGCTGCAAGACCATCTGGCCGGCGTGCAGCGTGGTGGCGCGACCGACCTGGCCCTGCTGACCGACGGCCTGTCGGCCGAGCGCGAGCAAGGCATCACGATTGATGTGGCCTACCGCTACTTTTCCACCGAGAACCGCAAGTTCATCATTGCCGATGCGCCCGGCCACGAGCAGTACACCCGCAACATGGTCACCGCCGCCTCCAGCGCCGATGCCGCCGTGGTGCTGGTCGATGCCACCAAACTGACCTGGCAATCGCCCTCGCCCGAGCTGCTGCCGCAAACGCGCCGCCACTCGCTGCTGGTCAATCTGCTGCGCGTGCCCTCCATCGTTTTTGCCATCAACAAACTCGATGCGGTGGACGACCCGGCCCTGGCGTTTGCCCACATCAGCGCTGCACTCACGCAGTTTTCCGAGCACGCGCAAATCCCCGTCACCGCCATCGTGCCGGTGTCGGCGCTGATCGGCTACAACGTGGTCGATGCCAACCCAGGCTGGTGCGGCTACAACGGTCCTGGCCTGCTGGAGATTCTGGAGCATCTGTCAGCCACACCGGGTGATACGGCACATGCCTTTGCCTTTCCGGTGCAATGGGTCGAAAAGTTTTCGGCAAGCAGCGACACCTCGCAGGGCCGGCGCGTTTTCTGGGGCCGGATTGCTTCGGGCGCGGTTCAGCCGGGCCAGCAAATTACCGTTCTGCCCGGCGGCAAAACCGCCACCGTGGCCCAGGTGCTGGACCATGCGCGCCAGCCCAAGGCCGTGCTGGCCGGGCACAGCGCGGGCATCATCCTGGACCGCGAACTCGATGTGTCGCGTGGTGACTGGCTGCTGGCCAGCGACGGGTTTGAGCCACCGCTGGGCGCGCGCGAGATCACCGCCACCATCGCCTGGATGGATGAGGAGCCGCTGCTGCCAGGCCGGCTTTACTGGGCGCTGCAGGGCCACCGCTGGGTCAAGGCCAAGATCAAACGCATCGTGCATCAGCTCGACATCAACACCCTGGCCAGCCATGACGCGACCCAGCTTGGCGTGAACGCCATTGGCGTGGTCGAACTGTCCCTGCTCGAGCCGATTGCGGCGCTGCCCTACAAGCAGTCGCGTGTGCTCGGCTCGCTGGTGCTGGTCGATACCGCCTCGCACAAGACCTCGGGCGCGGCACTGGTTCTTTGAGCCGGACCGGGCCATTTCGACACCCTGAAAACCTTGTCACTGGAAACCTCCTAAAATCAAGGGTTTCCACCGATCAGCCAACACAACATGACTCACATCGTCTCCGAATCCTGTATCCGCTGCAAATACACCGACTGTGTGGATGTCTGCCCCGTGGACTGCTTCCGCGAAGGCCCCAACATGCTGGTGATTGACCCGGACGAATGCATTGACTGCGCGGTCTGCATTCCCGAATGTCCCGTCAACGCCATTTATGCCGAAGAGGATGTGCCGGCCGATCAGATCGCCTTCATCAAGCTCAATGTGGATTTGAGCCGTGCGGCCGGCTGGAAAAGCATCACCAAGCGCAAGGATGCCCTGCCCGACGCGGAAGAGTGGAAAGACAAAACCGGCAAACTGGCTGAACTGGTGCGCTAGACCCAAGCTCCCCAAGCCCCAGGGTCGCCCCGGCCAAGTCGTTTTAAAAAAGCAACTCAAGAAACCATGGAACCTCAACTGAATCAAGAAGTGATCAACACCGCTGCGGCCCACGACGGTCCGATCGAAACCGATGCCGTCATCGTGGGCGCCGGCCCGGTCGGCCTGTTTCAGGTGTTTGAACTGGGCCTGCTGGAGATCAAGGCGCATGTGATTGACTCGCTGGCCTACCCGGGCGGCCAGTGTATAGAGCTGTACCCCGACAAGCCGATTTACGACATTCCGGCCGTGCCTATGTGCACCGGCAAAGAGCTCACCGACTCACTGCTCAAGCAGATCGAGCCGTTTGGCGCGACCTTTCACTTTGGCCAGGAAGTCAGCGTGGTCGAGAAACAGGACGACGGCCGATTTTTTGTCCAGACCTCCAAGGGCACCCAGTTTCTGACCAAGACGATTTTTATAGCGGCCGGCGTGGGCGCTTTCCAGCCCAAGCTGCTGCGGGTGGACGGCCTGGACAAGTTTGACGACTCCCAGCTGTTTTACCGCGTCAGGAACCCGGCCGACTTTGCCGGCAAGAACCTGGTCATCGTCGGCGGCGGCGACTCGGCGCTGGACTGGGCGCTGAACTTTGTGAACGACGGCCCGAACAGGGCCGAGAGCGTGATCCTGATTCACCGCCGCGACGGCTTCAAGGCGGCACCCGCTAGCGTGGCCAAGATGCATGAGCTGTGCGACGCCTACGAAATGCAGTTCATCGTCGGCCAGGTCACCGGCTACGACGAAAAAGACGGCAAGCTGAGCGGCGCCAAGGTCACCGGCGCCGATGGCGTGACCCGCGTGGTGCCGCTCGATGTGCTGCTGGTGTTTTTTGGCCTCAGCCCCAAGCTCGGGCCGATTGCCCATTGGGGCCTGGACATTGAGCGCAAGCAGTTGCAGGTCGACACCGAAAAGTTCTCAACCAACATTCCGGGCATCTTTGCGGTGGGTGACATCAACACCTACCCCGGCAAGAAAAAACTGATTTTGAGTGGTTTTCATGAGTGCGCGCTGGCAGCCTTTGGTGCGGCACCCTTCATCTTCCCCGACAAAAAAATCCACTTGCAGTACACCACCACCAGCCCCAAGCTGCACAAGGTGCTGGGCGTCGAATCGCCGGTCTTCGACTGAGCCTGCCCGGCTTTGCATCAAGAGCCCGCCCGTTGCGGGCTCTTTTTTTTTCACGCTCAAACGGGTGGCCGGGCCGGCGGGCGGCATCGTGATGACAAATGCGCGCGCCATCCATCCGCTCTACAATTTGCGCTGTGCTTGAAAGAGCACGATTCGCTGGGGGTGTTGCTGCCTGCCATATGGACGGGCGGCGACTGAGAAAGTCCCTTTGAACCTGACTGAGGTAATCCTCGCGCAGGGAAGCATGTCCGGATGGCCTTGACGGGGGCCGCCGGCCAGCCCACCTGCCATTGAATAACGGAACTGTTCATGGCCTCCACACACCGCCCCTCCACTGACAGCGCCAACACGGCG
>NZ_JANOAL010000167.1:0-12069 GCF_031411155.1 Polaromonas sp.
GCGCAGGTCGCGCTGGTAGCGCGCCAGCGTGCCGTAGAGCAGCAGCGCGCGCTCGGCGCGATTGAGCTGCAGCAGATTGGCCAGCGCGTCGATGTTTTTCTCGACCAGGGTGGACTGCTTTTTCAGCGCGTGCGTGAGCCAGTCGCCGGTGGCGCCCAGCACCGACAGCAAATCCTTGGGCTGGTCCTTGGCGTACTCGTCGAGGTAGAAAAACAGCGTGCCTTCTTCGTACGGGCCGCGCCAGGCGCCGTGGCGCGCCATGAACTCGGCATCACCCAGCACCTCGTGGCCGCGCCAGAATTCGTTGTCCTTGCAGCGGCGGCCCAGAAACTCGCGCAGGCGCTGCAGCGCGGGCAGCGGCCAGACCAGGTGCCGGCCCGACAGGGACAGCAGGCTGTTGAGGTCGCGCCGCACATTGAACTTGGCGCCCTGGCGCGCGGCTAGCGTCAGCACGAAGTGCGAGCACATCAGGTCCAGCACCGGCGCCTCTTTGAGGCCCGGAGACAGCAGCCACTGATCACTGACGGAACGCTTGCTCATGGACAAACCTCCAGTTGGCTAATTACGCGGCGGGTTCACAACCCGGGCCTGGGGAAGCCACACCATAACGCAGCTTGAAGCATCATGGAAGACGCTACTTGTAGTCCGCCATGTAAATTACCCCACGCAAGAAGTGGAAAATGTCACGATTCAGGCACCCCTGTGCCGCAAAGGACTTTCATGCTCAGCCTGACCGATATTGAACAAGCCGCCCAGCGCCTGCAGGGCCATCTGCTCAACACCCCCTGCGTGGAGTCGAAAACCCTGTCGCAGCTGACCGGCGCGCAGATTTACCTGAAGTTTGAAAACCTGCAGTACACGGCCTCCTTCAAGGAGCGTGGCGCGTGTAACAAGCTGGCGCAACTGTCAGCCGACGAACGGCGGCGCGGCGTGATCGCCATGAGCGCCGGCAACCATGCCCAGGGTGTGGCCTATCACGCGCAGCGGCTGGGCATTCGCGCCGTGATCGTGATGCCGCGCTTTACCCCGGGCGTGAAAACCGAGCGCACCCGCGGCTTTGGCGCCGAGGTGGTGCTGCACGGCGACACGCTGGACGAATCACGTGCCCATGCGCAGATGCTGGCCGAGCGCGATGGCCTGGTGTTTGTCCACCCCTATGACGACGAAGCCATCGTGGCCGGCCAGGGCACGGTCGGGCTGGAGATGCTGCAGGCCGTGCCCGAACTCGACACGCTGGTGATTGCGGTCGGCGGCGGCGGGCTGATTGCCGGCATCGCCACCGCCGCCAAGGCGCTCAAGCCCGGCATCGAGGTGATCGGGGTGCAGACCTCGCGCTTTCCGGGCATGGTCAACGCCATCAAGGGCACGCACCATCCACAGGGCAGCAGCACGATTGCCGACGGCATCGCGGTCGGCACGCCGGGCGTGGTGCCGCTGGCCATCATCAGTCGCCTCGTGGACGACCTGCTGCTGGTCGAGGAAGGCGATATCGAGCAGGCCATGGTGATGCTGCTGGAGATTGAAAAAACCCTGGTCGAGGGCGCGGGCGCGGCCGGGCTGGCGGCGCTGCTGAAATACCCGGCGCGCTTTGCCGGCAAAAAGGTCGGGCTGGTGCTGTGCGGCGGCAATATCGAGCCGCTGCTGCTGGCCGCCATCATCGAACGCGGCATGGTGCGCGCGGGCCGGCTGGCGCGCATCAAGGTCAGTGTGCGCGACATTCCAGGTTCGCTGGCCAGGATTACCGCCACCGTGGCCGACGCCGGCGCCAACATCGACGAGGTGCACCACCAGCGCGCCTTCACCATGCTGTCGGTGCAGAACGTGGAGATCGAACTGGTGATCCAGACGCGCGGGCGCGCGCATATCCAGCAGGTGCTGGCGCTGCTGAACGCGGCCGGGTTTGAGGCGTCCGAGCAGCACTGAGAGGGTCCGCCCGGCTCAGCGCCAAGGCTTGCGCATTCTGGCGGCCGCCTTAATCGGCCGCCTTAATTCCAGCCAATGACGTCAAAGCCCTTTTCGCCCAGGCAGCGCTGCACAAAGTTGCGGTAGACCGGGTTGGGCCGGTCGCTGTGAAGCGCGCCCGAGACCGCCCCGGCCGAGCCGCCGACCGCCGCGCCCGCCGCACCGGCGCGCAGCAGGCCTTCGCCGCCGCGGCCCGAGATCAGCGCCCCGACCGCCGAGGCTACGCCGACCGTGGCGGCGCCCTCGCCGGCGCGGCGGCCGACTTCGCTGCTTTGCTGGGTCGGGCCCAGGCCGGCCGACTGGGCGCGCGCCATGCAGGCATCGGCCTCGAGCCGGCCCTGCGCCTCGCCGACGCGGTTGAGCGCGTTGTTGGGGTAGAGCACGGGCCGGGCCGAGGCACTGCCGGGCCCGCTGCTGGCGCAAGCCGACAGCAGCGCCAGCAGCACCGAGGAGGCCCCCAGCAGCAGGAAACGGATCGGGAATTTCATGGTTTTCCTTGAAGAAACGGGTCTGCCACCCGCAGGGTGAAGGGTATCGCAGGCCGCCGATTGCCGCCGCGTGCTTCAAAAAGGTAAAATTGCGTCAGAACATTACTCACCTTCATCTGCATTTTCAGGAACCACCATGTCCAGTCCAGCCGACACCACCCCCCACGCCGCCCACGGCAGCCCGACACCGGCCCAGGAACAGGACGTGGTGGATGCCATCGTGCCGCTGATGCCGCTTGTGCTGCCGCTGGTTGGCGGCGTGCTGATGTTCCTGCTGGCCTTTATTGCCGTGTTCATGGCCTGAAGGCGCCGCGTCCTGAACCCCAAAGTCCGCCGCCCGCGGACTTTTTTGTTGCCGGGGCGCTGTTTTGCCCTCAGCCTTGGCGCACCGGCATGATGTGCACCGCCTCGGGCGGAATCTGCAGGTACAGCAGCGTGCCAGGCGCTGCACCGAGCTGCCGCAGCGCGGCGCTGGACAGGTTCAGGGTGATGCACTGCGAGGGCAGTTGCGCCGGCACCAGCGTGCACAGGCTGATCTCGCCCAGCGGCAAGACCTCGCGCACGGTGCAGGCCAGGGTGTTGGCCGACGGCGCGCCGGCCTGCGCCGAAATATCGAGCAGCTCACCGGCCACCACCCAGGACACCGCGGCGCCGTCGTCCAGCCGCTTTTTGTCGACCACGCGCAAGGAAATCTGCGCTGCGCCGGTCGCGAGGTCCGGCCACACCAGGCGGCCAAAACCGGGCGCATCGGCAGCGCTGCCTGAAAAAAATCGTCCCTGAAAATGGTTCTGGATGCCGACCAGCTCGGCCACGCGGGCATTGCGCGGGCTGGCAAACACCCGGGCCGGCGGCCCGACCTGCAGCGACTCGCCGGCATCGAGAATCACCACCCGGTCGGCCAACCGCCGCGCTTCGTTCAAATCATGCGTCACCAGCACCATGGGAATCGCCACGCGCTGGCGCAGCGCCGCCAGCTCGTGGTACAGCGCCTGGCGTGTAGGCGCATCGACCGCCGAAAAAGGCTCGTCCAGCAGCAGCACCTGCGGCTCGCGCGCCAGCGCCCGCGCCAGCGCCACCCGCTGCTGCTGGCCGCCCGACAACTGCGACGGCCGGCGCCGCTGCAGGCCGGCCAGCCCCATGCGCTCGAAAAGTTCATCAAAATAGGCTGCAGCCCTTGCAGGATGTGCGGCCAATGCTACGTTTTCAATAGCAGTCAGATGCGGAAACAGGGCGTAGTGCTGAAACACCAGACCGACGCGGCGCTGCTGCGGCGCCAGCCGGATGCCGTGGGCGCTGTCAAACCAGCAGTCTGATGCGGCGTTGCCGACGCTGACGCGGCCCCGCAGGCCGGAGCCTTGCAGCAAGCCGGCCACCGCCCGCAGCACGCTGGTCTTGCCGCTGCCCGACGGGCCGACCAGCGCCAGCAGCTCGCCGCGGGTGCAGTCAAATTCGGCATGGAGCCGGATCGGACCCTCGTTGTGAAGTGAAACTTGCAGCATGCTCAATAACCACGGGCGCTGGGCGCTATCTTTCCTGCAGCGGCCGGGCCTGGTCGGCGGCAAACACAAAGGCCAGCGCGGCCAGCGAACACAGCACCAGCGCCAGCGCCATGACATGGGCCGCGGCCATGTCAAAGGCCTGCACGCGGTCGTAAATCGCAATCGACAGGGTTTGGGTCTCGCCGGCAATGCTGCCGCCCACCATCAGCACCACGCCAAACTCGCCCAGGGTGTGCGCCATGGTCAGCGCCACGCCCGCCACCAGGCCGGGCCAGGCCAGCGGCAGCTCGATTTTCCAGAAGGCGCGCCACGGGCTCAGGCCGCAGACCCAGGCCGCCTCGCGCAGGCTGCCGGGGATGGCGGCAAAGGCGCGCTGCAGCGGCTGCACCATGAACGGCAGGTTTACCAGCACGCTGGCCAGCAGCAGGCCTTCAAAGCTGAACACCAGCCGCAGATTCAGGCTGCGCGCCAGCCAGGCACCCAGCGCCGAGCCCTGGCCCAGCGTGGTCAAAAAATAAAACCCGACCACCGTGGGCGGCAGCAGCAGCGGCAGCATCAGCAGCGCTTCCATCAGCGGACGGCCGCGCCAGCGCGTGGTCGCCAGCCAGCGCGCCAGCCAGACGCCCAGCGGCAACAGCAGCGCCGCCGTGCAGACGGCCAGAAGCAGGGAGACGCGGGCAGCTTGCCAATCCATAGCGGCCTATTGTCGCAAAGGGTTCAGGCCCGGCGTCACGTGTAGCCGTAGCGCGCGAGCACCGCCCTGGCTGCGGGCGATTGCAGGAAGTCATAAAACGCCCGCGCCACCGGGCCGGCGCTTTTCAGCAGCACCATGCGCTGGCGCAGCGGCGCATGCAGGGCTTCGGGAATCAGCACATAGCGCACGCGCGCCGCCACCTCGGGCGCGAGCACCAGCGACAGGGCGGTGATGCCGGCCTGGGCCGCGCCGCTGCTGACATACTGGGTGGTCTGGGCGATGTTTTCGCCCCTCACGATGCGGCCCTGCAGCGCGGGCCAGAGACCCAGTTTTTGCAGGGCCTGCAGCGCCGCCCGGCCGTAGGGTGCCAGCTCGGGATTGGCGATGGCAAATTTCCGCACCTGCGGCAAGGCCGCCTTCAGGCCCTTGAGCTCGGGGTCCAGCGTCATTTTTGAATCCGCCGGCACCAGCAGCACGATGCGCCCGGTGGCATAGACCACGCCCCGGTCCGGCGTCAGTCCGGCGTCAAACAGGCGCAGGGCAAAGTCTTCATCGGCCGACAAAAACAGCTCGGCCGGCAGGCCCTGCTGGATTTGCCGCACCAGGTTGGCCGACGAGCCGATGCTGACGCTGACCCGGCCCGGCTGCGTCCGCTCGAACAGCGGCACCAGCTCGGCCAGCACCGGCTGCAGATTGGCGGCGGCAGCGACCAGCGCAGGCGTCGTGCCCTGCGCCTGCGCCGGGCCCGCCAGCAGCAGCGCCAGCAGCGCGGCGGCAAGCCGGGCCGGCCGGCCCAGACGGGCGACCAGGGAAGCAGACGGGTTCATGAACGGGCCACCTTCTTAAAAGCCCGATTGTTGACGCATTCACGCCGCCCCGGGCCATGGCCGCCAAACTTCAAACCCCATCCACGCATAACCTCATGCGGTTTATGCATAACTTTTGCCGGTAACCGTAAGGTACCCGACGGCTATCTTCATAAAATGACGTCCTGACCTACAGCCAGATACTGGAAAACCGGACACAAGCCGCCTTGTCGCGGGCTTGCAATGGCCTCATGGAAACCGTCTGAAAATTTAAGCGCCATTCCGAGAAACGTCTCCTGTAGACAGGCCATCCCGCTTCCAGCGGCCCCTGACGTTTATCGAAATCACGCTTTTTAACTTTGGAGTATTTCGATGAATCACCCAGCGATGCAGGGCCTGGACAGCATGGGGCTGAACACGCCCGCCTACGTCAAGAACGCCAAACTGGTGGCCTGGGTCGCCGACATGGTGGCCCTGTGCCAGCCCGACGATGTGTACTGGTGCGACGGCAGCGACGCCGAATACCAGCGCCTGTGCCAGCAGCTGGTGGCCGCCGGCACCTTTAAAAAGCTCAACGAAGCCAAGCGCCCCAACAGCTTTCTGGCGCAGAGCGACCCGAGCGACGTGGCGCGCGTGGAAGACCGCACCTACATCTGCTCAGCCAAAAAAGAAGACGCCGGCCCGACCAACAACTGGATGGCCCCGGCCGAGATGCGCGCCACCCTGCAGCCGCTGTTTGACGGCTGCATGCGTGGCCGCACCCTGTATGTCGTGCCGTTCAGCATGGGCCCGCTGGGCTCGCCGATTGCCCACATCGGCATTGAGTTGTCGGACAGCCCTTATGTGGCGGTCAACATGAAGATCATGACGCGCATGGGCAGGCCGGTGTTTGAGGTGCTCGGTGTCAATGGCGACTTCGTGCCCTGCGTGCACACCGTGGGCGCACCCTTGGCCGCGGGCCAGGCCGACGTCAAGTGGCCCTGCAACAAGACCAAGTACATCGTGCACTACCCCGAGACGCGCGAAATCTGGTCCTATGGCTCGGGCTACGGCGGCAACGCGTTGCTGGGCAAAAAATGCTTTGCGCTGCGCATCGCCTCCAACATGGGCCGCGACGAAGGCTGGCTGGCCGAGCACATGCTGATCCTGGGCGTGACCAACCCGCAGGGCAAGAAATACCATGTGGCGGCGGCCTTTCCATCGGCCTGCGGCAAGACCAATTTTTCGATGCTGGTGCCGCCCGCCGGTTTTGAGGGCTGGAAAGTCACCACCATTGGCGACGACATCGCCTGGATCAAGCCCGCGGCCGACGGCAAGCTCTACGCCATCAACCCGGAAGCCGGTTACTTTGGCGTGGCCCCCGGCACCAACACGCTGACCAACCCGAACTGCATGGCCAGCCTGGACCGCGACGTGATTTTCACCAATGTGGCGCTGACCGACGACGGCGATGTCTGGTGGGAAGGCATGGAAAAGGACAGCGGCGTGACCCCGGCGCACCTGATCGACTGGCAGGGCAAGGACTGGACGCCGCAGATCGCGAAAGAAACCGGCGCCAAGGCGGCCCACCCGAACGCCCGTTTCACCGTGGCCGCCACCAACAACCCGGCGCTCGACAGCGCCTGGGACGACCCCAAGGGCGTGGCGATCGACGCCTTCATCTTTGGCGGCCGCCGCTCGACCACGGTGCCGCTGGTGACCGAAGCCCGCAACTGGATCGAAGGCGTCTACATGGCCGCGACCATGGGAAGCGAAACCACCGCCGCCGCCACCGGCCAGGCCGGTGTGGTGCGGCGCGACCCGTTTGCGATGCTGCCCTTCATGGGCTACAACATGAGCGACTACTTCCAGCACTGGCTCACCCTGGGTGAAAAGCTGGCGGCCTCGGGTGCCACGCTGCCAAAAATCTATACCACTAACTGGTTCCGCAAGGGCGCCGATGGCAAGTTCGTCTGGCCCGGCTACGGCGAAAACATGCGCGTGCTGAAGTGGATGATCGACCGCATCGAAGGCAGCAGCGACATCAGCCAGGGCGAGGAACACTTCACCGGCGTCAGCCCGCGCTATGAAGACCTGAACTGGACCGGTCTGGACTTCAGCGCCGAGCAGTTCGCCACCGTCACCCGCATGGACACCCGCGACTGGCGCCAGGAGCTGGCCCTGCACAGCGAGCTGTTCCAGCAGCTGGCCTACCACCTGCCCAAGGAGCTGGGCGAGACCAAGGCGGCACTGGAGCAACGCCTGGCGGCCTGACCAGACACGCGCCCAACGTAAAAAAGCCACCTCTCGGGTGGCTTTTTTTGGGGGGGGACCACCGCAACGTTGGCGCAGGTCCAGATTCAGAGGTAGTTGCGTTGGTAGCTGCGCAGCATCTGGCTGCCAAAGCGCAGGGAACGCTCTGCCGCGCCGGCGGGCGCTGCGATGGCACGCACATCGTCGTACACCGCGTCAGCGGCGCGTGCCGCTTCGGCCTTGCTTTCTTCGCGCAGGAAGGCCGCCTGCAGATCGGCCATGACGCGTTCATCGGCACGGGCTGCGGCCCAGAAGCGCTGGTCGGCCCGGGCTTCGGCGACGGCGCGCGACCAGTCGTCCAGCCCCGCCTTGAGCCGCACCGCCAGCTTGCGGGCGGCGCCGGCAAACACGGCCAGCGCCGCAAAGGCCACGGCCCACAGCGCAATCCACATGACCAGCAAGTGGCCTTCGGTGACACTGTCCATCACCTGGTCAGCCACCACAATGATGGCCGCCACCATGGCAGAAAGCAGCAGCGTGGCCAGACCGCGCGTGCCCGAGAAGCCCTGACGCAGCTGCTTGACGGCATCAATGGCCGACTCGGCGCGCGCGACGCCGGGGTGCTGTGTGGAATGTTCGATAGTGATGAAGCTGGTCATGAAGGACTCCCGTTGTTAAAGCAGGTCTGCCAGACACAAGGAAACAAAAAAAGCAGGAAGAGGCTTGGCGGACAAGGCAATATTAGGGTAATTACTAATGTCATTCAACTTTATCTTGGTGATTGGTATTATTCACATTGGTGATAATTAGGCGGCATCACCAGAACTTTATTCAAGGCAAGCCGTGAATCCACTCAATTTCCGCACGCTGGACCTGAACCTGCTCCGGGTGTTTGACGAGGTCATGGCCGAACGCAGCCTGACGCGGGCCGCGCGCAACCTGTCGCTGACCCAGCCCGCCGTGAGCAATGCCTTGCGCCGCCTGCGTGACGCCCTGGGCGACGAACTGGTGCAGCGCAGCGGCCAGGGCATGGCGCCGACGCCGCGCGCCCTCGCGCTCTGGCCGGTGGTGCGCGAGGCCCTGCAGCAGCTGCAGGAGTCGCTGGCGCCCAGCACTTTTGTGGCGGCAGAGGCCAGCACCACCTTTGTGCTGGCCATGGCCGATGCCACGGCGGCCGAGCTGATACCGGGCCTGACCGACCTGCTGGAGCGCGAAGCGCCGGGGGTGTCGATGCGCGTGGTGCCGCTGACCACGCGCGACCCGCGCAAGCTGCTGGACGAGGAGGCCTGCGACCTGGCGGTGGGCTACTTCCCCTCGGTGCTGGCCGATTTGACGGCGCGCGCCCAGAGCGGCGAGGCGCAGCCGTTTTTGCACCAGCGCCTCTACGACGGCGAGTACGTGTGCGTCATGCGCAAGGACCACCCGCTGGCCAGCGGCCCGTTGACCCTCAGCCGTTTTTGCGCGGCGCGCCACCTGCTGGTGAGCTTCTCGGGCCGGCCTTATGGCTTTATCGATGAATCCCTGGCCTCCCTGCGCCGGCAGCGCCATGTGGTGCTGACGGTCAACCAGTTTTTTACCGCCGGCCGGGTGGTGGCCAATTCCAACCTGCTGACGGTGCTGCCGCGACATTTTGTCAGCGTCACCGGCATTGCCGGCGAGCTGGTGCTGCGGCCACTGCCATTTAAGGTGTCGCCGGTGCATGTGGATGCGCTGTGGCACCGCCGCTCGCAGCAGCGCAGCGCCCATGCCTGGCTGCGCCAGGCGGTGTTGCAGGCGGCGCACAAGGCATTTTCGGATCAACCGGGATAGGTGGTTGTCACCGCGGTATCGACAATAGGCGCGTACGGCCGCAGCACCAGCGAGGCCTGCAGACCATGCGGCTTTCCGGGAGGCGGCGAGACCAGTTCGAGTTGCCCCCGGTGCCGCTCCATCAGGATGGTGACGATGGACATGCCCAGCCCATACCCCGCGGTATCCTGCGAATGGCGAACATGACGGCGGCGCATCAGCTCGAGTTGGGGCGTGCTCACGCCAGGTCCGTCATCCGTGACGCGGATGGTCGCTGGTTGCTCAACGCTGATGCAGATCTGGCAAGCCCCGCCATGACGCGCGGCGTTTTCCAGCAGGTTTCTCAAGGCCATGGCCAACGCATCAAAGTCGCCTTGGGCCACCAAGTCTTCTTCCTCCGGCACGGACAAGTGCAGGCGGTCGAGCCAGCCGGGATGCATCCAGAACTCCTGGGCCACCGCCGCCGCCAGCACACCCAGGTTCACGGGTTCACGGGACAGCGCCGCACCGGCTTCTGCGCGCGACAGTTGCAGCAGTTTCTCCGTGCGCCGGCTCAGTTGGTCCAGTGCGTCAACCGCACTGCGCATTTCGTCACGCGCCGCCGCCGCTAGCGGCTGCAACAGCACACTTTGCAAGCGCAGCCTGACCGTGGTCAGCGGTGTACGCAATTCATGCGCGGCGTTCGCGGCGAGGGCACGCTCCGTGTCGAGCGCCTCGTCCAGCCGCTGCATCAGGTAGTTGGTGCTCTCCGCCACCGAGGCGAGTTCCCTCGGCAAGGGGCTCAGGTCGACCGGGCGCAAGTCATGTTCGGAACGTTCGCGAATCTGCTGGGCGAGCCCCCACACCGGTGCCAGTTCGCGTCGGGATACCTGCCGTACGATCCAGGTCACCAGAGGCAACAGCAAAAAAAACGGGAGCGCCTGCAACAACGCGGCTGTCATCTGAACCTGGTGCCGGTAGGCCTGCGGCACCACAATATGGATGCGCACCGGAAGCGTCGGGTGATTGAGTGTGTAGACCTGCAGGTCAGCGGTCCTGAAAAATCCGTCTGCCGGGGAAACGGGCATGGCCCGCGCTGGTGCTTCCGCCGAACGGATCAGGACATGGCCGCGGGAGCTGACGATCTGGTAGATCAGGTCGTCGTTTTCGACGATGGGGCCAGAGGGCAGCGGTGGCAGGATGCTGGACAGCGTCAGTTCGTTGAGCGGAATGTGGTGCTCAGACAGCTCATGGGTGGCGATTTGAAGCAGCCGCTGCGCACTTTCCAACAGGGCGGCGTCCAGGGTGCTCCCGACCTGGGCCTGGACGTGCCAGACAGAGCCGAAGGCGGCTACGAGGCAGACCAGCACCAGGGGCGGGATCAGCGCGCGATTGAGCCGCTGTACCAGACTGTGAGATGAGGCCGTCAATCGACGACCCCGGTCAGCCGGTAGCCCAGGCCGCGCACCGTGCGGATGCTGTAACGCCCCAGCTTGTCGCGCAGATGGCTGATGAACACCTCCAGCGTGTTGCTGCCGTTCTCGCTGTCGAAACCATACAGGGCGTTGAGCAAGGTCGCCTGAGAGTGCATGCGGTCGGGCCGGATCGCCAGCACGCGCAGCACCGCCCACTCCTTCCTGGTCAGGTGCACGGGGACGCCACGGCGCAGCACGGTCATGCGGGCGAGGTCGATTTCCAGTAAACCGATCCTGACCACGGCGCCTGCTTCCCCATTAATGCGCCGCTCAACGGCGCGCAGCCGCGCCATCAGCTCTTCGGGATCAAATGGTTTGACCATATAGTCATCGGCGCCCGCATCGAGTCCCCGGATACGATCGCTAATCTGGTCACGTGCGGTCAGCATGATGATCACCGAATCGGCCGACGCGTGCCTTACCGCCGGCACGAAGGTCATGCCGTCGCCATCGGGCAGTTGCAGGTCCAGCAACACCACAGCCCATTGCGCGGCGGGGAGTGCAGCATGGGCATCAGCCAGCGTCGTCACTTGGTCGACGGTAAAGGTCCTGCCACGCAAGAACGACGCCAGCGCATTGCTGAGTGGTACATCGTCTTCGACCAGTAATACTCTCAAGGTAGTCCTCCTTTGCTGCGGCCTTAAGATTTGTATTTAAGCGCAACCATCTGAAGCAAAACTTAACGCAGATTCATTATTTTCATTCGCCAGCCGCAGAGTTGTTCAGGGTCAATCAAGCATCCTGGTGCACTATGTCTGCGGCAGCGTTGATGGTACTGACCGCCGTTGGATACGCACCGGAAGCTCCGGGGTGGATTAGCCGTTACGCCACCCCATGGGAGGAGAGCGTTCCGCCCACCGGGAACGTACGGCGGAGGCGCGGTAGCGCCTCCGCACCGCTCAAAGCAGCAGGTCCGTGGCCACAAAGGTGTGGTTGCCCGTCAGCTGAAGCTGGAAGTCGGCCTGGCCATCCCCGTTTACATCGCCTTCCATCACGGTGGTCCCACCCCCCGTGGTGTAGCGCAACTGCCCGGCCGTGCCGGTGAAGGCGCCAGTGTTGATCATCGTGAAGGCCTGATCGCCCGCCAGGGCCGTGTTCGCATCAATCCCGGTTAACTGGATCCGGTCTGTGCCGTTGACGAAGTCC
>NZ_JANOAL010000168.1:0-5467 GCF_031411155.1 Polaromonas sp.
GATAAAGTTCACCAAGCCCAAAAAATTGTGATTATTAAATCGTATTTGTAATCAACTGTATGCGGGTCTTGGGCGAATTTGTGCCAACGCGGGGTCGCGCCTACCCTGGCTCAGGAGGTCCATGATGAAGTTCCAAAGAACCGCAAGCTCGAAGCCGGGCCGGACCCAAAAACATCAGATGGGCGCCAGCGCGCCAGACGAGGCGTCTGATCTGGTGCAATTTCCTGGTGGGGCCCAAGCGAGCGAACCGGGCAATCAGGCCCCGGCCGCGCAAGCAGCCGCCGACCAGCCCTTTGTGATCCGGTCGGCCAATGTGAAGGGTGACCCCTTCAGTTGCCTGCCGCCCATCTATGACCCCAACGCCAGTTTTGTCGTGGATTCGGCACCCAGCGAAATCCGCGAACTGTTGAGTCCGGAACCTGAAGACAGTGGGCCGGCGAGCGAGCCGGATGGGCCCTGATTCGGGCCGTACAACTCGTTCAGTTTTCGCGCACGAAATATCCGGCAACGTCCTGCAGATCGGCCCGCGCCAGCGTTCCGGCGGAGTAGCGCAGGCGCAGGTAGCCGAGCAGGTAGTTGTAGCGCGACAGGGCCAGGTCACGCCTGGCCTCAAACAACTGCTGCTGCGCGTTCAGCACGTCCAGATTGGTGCGCTGCCCGCCCTTGACGCTTTTTTGCGTCGCATCGACCAGCAAGAGGGCAGAGCTTAGCGATTTCGCGGCGGCGTCTATCCGCAACACGCTGCTTTGCGTGAGGTTGTACTGCTTGCGCAGCTCGACCAGAACCTGGCTGGTCTTGGCGTCAAGATCGGCCCGGGCTTTTTCGTGGTTTGCCACGGCCTGGCGGGTGGCGGCGCTCACAGATCCGCCGGCATACAGCGGAACATTGAGTTGCACGCCTATGCTGCGATTGTTGGTGTCCTGGTTGAAGGTGCTGGTGGTGTCGGATTTGCTGTTGCTGACGCTGGCGATCAGATCCAGGCGTGGCCAATGGCCGGCCCGATTCTTGTTGATTTCCTCGCTGGCCACCTCAACCGCATAGCGCTGCGCAATCACCTCGGGGTTATTGGCCAGCGCCAGTTCCTTCCAGGCTTCAAAGCTGGCGGGCTGCAGGGGCCTGACCTGAAAATCATCGACCAAAGGATCCAGCCTGTCGATGTCCTGGCCGACCATGGCCGCCAGGGCGTTGCGCGCATTGGTCAGGCTGTCGCGTGCCTCGAGCACCTGGGCCTCGGACAAATCAAACTTCGCCTGGGTCTCCAGCACTTCGGTGCGGGTGCCTTCGCCGCGCTGGAACAGGCGGACATTGGATTGCCGTTGCTCCGCATAGGCATCGCGCTGGGCGATAGCCTGGGCAAGCTGGTCCTCGGCATACTTGGCGCTGGCATAAAGGCTGACCAGGCGCACGATCAGGTCCTGGCTTCGGACCAAAAACTGTGCATCGCTGGCGCTGCTCTGCGCTTCACCCTGGCGATAACGGGCCATGCCCTCCAGGTGCAACAGAGGCTGCCGCAACTGGATTGAGGCGGCCGAGCTGGTGTATTTTCGCGGCTCGGTCCGCTCGCCCAGCAGGGTCGCCGTGGTGACATCGCCCTGGTTCTTGCTTGTCGAGTAGTTGGCGGTCAGGCTGGGCAGGAGATGGGAGCGCCCCAGCACCCTGTATTCCTGTCCCGCTTCGCTCTCCTGCAATGCAGCCCGGTAAGCCGGGTCGTTTGCCAGCGCGGCTTCGTAGGCCGGCAGCAAACCCAGGGCAGAGGCAGGATGGGACTGGCCGAGCGCTGCCAGGCACAGCAATGAAGTGAGGAGTCGCCGAAAGGGCAGGGCCGTCATGCTCATTCTTCCGTCATGGACATTTTGAGTTTGTCGACTACCGGCCTGAGCAGGTAGTTCATCATCGTGCGCTCACCGGTCTTGACGAACAACTCGACTGGCATGCCAGGGCGAATCTGCAAATTGGCGATCAGTTTCATGCCCTCGGGCGCAACCCTGGCTTTCAGGCTGTAGTAGGGCTGGCCGCTCTTTTCGTCGACCAGCCGATCCGCTGATATTTGCGTCACGATGCCGGGGACATGCGGCGTCAGGGTCTGGTTGAAGGCGGTAAAAATCAGTTCCACGGGCAGATTCGGGTGGACCTTGTCAATCAGATGCACCGGCAGCTGGCCATCGACGACCAGGGGGTCATCGCTTGGCACGATGTCCATCAATCGGAACCCCGGTGCGATGACTCCGCCATGGGTGAACACGTTCATGGCCACCACGGTGCCGTCCACCGGGGCTTTGACCAGTACATTCTGCAGATCGTAGTCAAGCCCGGTGAGCCGGTTAACCAGGCCGTCGGCTTCCTTCTGGGTCTCGGACAATTGGGTACGGACTTCCTTCTGGTACTCCTGCTGTCGCTGCAGGCGACGCAATTTGAACTCGGAAATCTGCCGCTGGCCGCGGCCGATGTTGCTGATATCTTCGGAGATGGCGGTGCTCAGTTGCGCATAGGTCCGCTCCAGTTCAAGTAAACGATTGCGCGCAACGTAACCCTCTTTGGCCAGATCGCGCATGCCGTCCAGCTGCTCCTTCAGGAACTGGAGCTGCGTTTTTTTGCCATCGCGGGATTCTTCCAGTCCCTTGTTTTGCAGGATCAGGCCGGCGATGTTTTCATCAAGGGCCGACAGCTCGCTTTGAATGGCAGACTGACGCGAGTTGAACAGTTGCTGTTGCAACCGGATATTGCCGGCGACACGTGGGTCATTCTTCACGTCCTCGAGTTCCGGCGGGAACACGATGGTTCTTTTCCCGTCACGCTCAGCAATCATGCGCGCTTCCGCGGTGCGGGCACTGAAGTACTGGACGCGGGCAATTTCTGCGTTGGCTTTTGCCTGCACCGCATTCATGCGAACCAGAACATCGCCCGCCTTCACCACGTCGCCTTCCTTGACCAAAATGGCCTCCACCGTGCCACCGGTCAAGTGCTGCACGGCCTTTTTGTTGGTGGCAACGGTGACCGTTCCGCTAAGGGGTACGCCCTTGTCCAGCGGCGCCAGCGATGCCCACAGTAAAAATCCGCCCACACCCGCGATGACGATCCACCAACCCAGGCGGGTGTGTGACTTGGCATCGGTCTTGACTTCTGGCGCGGCACTGTCCCGCGGCTGGACATCCGTTGCCGCAGAGGGGTTGCCGAATAAACTTTTCATGGTCATGCTTGCCCTGTTAGCTCGGTGGTTGCCGCATTACTTGCCGGCGCCAACTTCTGCGAGTTGTTTGGTGGCCGCACCGGCAAGCGCCGGCGCAGATTTGTTGGCTTGCCCCTGTTGAGCCTGCTGCTGCGCCGCCTTGGTCAAATCCGCCAGTACCTGGGCTGTCGGACCAAACGTTTGGGCCACGCCATCGCGCAGCAACAGCAGTTTGTTCGTGACACTAATCGCGCTGGTGCGATGGGTGATTAGAACCATGGTTTTGCCGCGCTTGCGGAAATCAACGATGGCGGCAACCAGCGCCTGCTCGCCCACCTCGTCCAGGTTGGAGTTGGGCTCGTCGAGCACCAGCACAGAGGGGTCGTCATACATGGCCCTGGCCAGGCCAAGGCGTTGTTTCTGGCCGCCCGACAGGCCGGCGCCGCCATCGCCAAGCGGGGTGTCATAACCTTGGGCGAACTGCAGAATCATTTCGTGAACACCGGCGCGCTTGGCGGCCATTACCACTTTTTCCGGGTCAACCTCACCAAAGCGGGCAATGTTTTCGCTCACGGTGCCGGCAAACAGTTCAATGTCCTGCGGCAGGTAGCCGATATGTGGCCCCAATTCGTCTTTGTTCCACTGATAAACGTCAGCGCCGTCCAGGCGAACCTTGCCCATTGCAGCAGGCCAGACACCCACCAGCAGCCGTGCCAGCGTGGATTTGCCGGCGCCGCTGGGGCCAATGACTCCGAGCACATCACCGGGGGCAATCGAAAAACTGAGGTTCTTGATGACCGCTACCGCGGAGCCGGGGGGGGCGGCGGTCACGGCTTCCAGGGCGATCTGGCCCAGTGGCTTGGGCAGGGACATGCCCGCATTGCGGGGCGGGTTGGCAGCCAGCAACTCGTTCAGGCGCTTGTAGGCGCTGCGGGTGCTGCTCCAGGTTTTCCAGATCCCGATCAGCTGCTCCACCGGGCTCAAGGTTCGGCCCATCAGGATGGACGACACGATCATCATCCCGCCGGTGATCTTTCCCTCCAGCACCAGCAGCGCGCCAAAGCCCAACACCAGGGACTGAAGCGACATCCGGAAAAATTTCGTGCTTGCGCTGATGATTCCGGCCTTTTCGCTGGCCTCGGCCTGCAACTGCAAAAACCGGCCATGCAGTTTGAACCAGCGTGACATCAGGTTTGGCAGCATGCCCATGGCCTCTATCACTTCCGCATTGCGCAGGTTGTTGGTTGCCAGGTTGCCCGCCGCTATCGCCATGCTGCTGGCTTCTGCCAGTGGCTTTTTTGAGACCACTTCATTCACGTAAGCCAGAGCAATCAGAATAATCGTTCCGCACAGGGCAAATACCCCCAAGGAAGAGTTGAACAGAAAAATCACGGCCAGATAGACCGGGAACCATGGCGCATCAAAAAAGGCGAACAAGGCGTTCCCCGTCAGAAACTGGCGAATGGTGGTCAAGTCCTGCAAGGCTTGTCCGGCATTGCCTCCCGCCTTCTTGAGGTTTTGCTCAAAGGCGGCCGTATAGATGCGCTTGTTCATCTTCATGTCGAGCTGGGCGCCGACCCGAATCAGCACAAAGCTGCGTACGAACTCCAGCGCGCTTGTGAACAGAAAGGCGCCCAATACCATCAAGGTCAGCATCAGCAGCGTCGTCTGGTTCTGGCTGGCCAGCACCCGGTCATAGACCTGGAGCATATAAAGAGACGGCACCAGCAGCATCAGGTTAATGATGGCGCTGAAAATGCCCACGGTTCGAAACGCTCCCTTGAAATCTGCCAGAGCTAGCGTGATTTCATTTTTGGGGGGTTTAAGTTGTGAAATCATGTTGGGCAGGGCGCTTTAGTAAAGATTGCTGAGCATGATGTTCATCGTAAGCGATTGTGTACATGGTAAGGGTTGAATTTACACAATCCACACGGGCAAACGCTAATGGGCCGGAAATGGGGAAAAAAAGCCCCCGCTTGTGGGCGGAGGCTTTGGAGTGCATGGTTTTCAGACAGTCTCGGACGGGAGGCTGTCCGGGAACCAGTACCCGTCCCTCAAAGCAGCAGGTCAGCGGCCACAAAGGTGTGGTTGCCCGTCAGCTGAAGCTGGAAGTCGGCGACCGAATCCCCGTTTACATCGCCTTCCATCACGGTGGTCCCTCCCCCCGTGGTGTAGCGCAACTGCCCGGCCGTGCCGGTGAAGGCGCCAGTGTTGATCATCGTGAAGGCCTGATCGCCCGCCAGGGCCGTGTTCGCATCAATCCCGGTTAACTGGATCCGGTCTGTGCCGTTGACGAAGTCC
>NZ_JANOAL010000169.1:0-13877 GCF_031411155.1 Polaromonas sp.
CACATGGTGCGCATGACCTGGTATGTGGTGGACCGCAACGAGTATGTTGCCAGGCTGAAAGAGGTGGGAGGCGTTTACCGCGAAGTCATGGGGAAAAACTTCCCGGCCATGACCTGCGTTGCGGTTGCGGCTCTGGTCGAAGCACGCGCCCAGGTCGAAATCGAGGTTACTGCGGTGATCCCCGACTGATTTTCAGGCAATCCGATGCGGCCTGACTCACTTCCGAGCTTGCTTCGCCCAAACCGCGCCAAGGGCCGCATGGCCTTGGGCATCCATGGCGGGCCTGCCGCCCTTGGGGCCGAACACCCGCTAGGCCACGCCGTCGTCGCCTATCTCCGCATGCAGGTTCGGCGCGATGTCGATTCTGCGGCTCATTGCACACCCTCCTGCCAGGCCCGTTGCCGCAGCCAGGGGCTGACGCGGTAGCGCTCACCACGGTAGTGCGCGTCCAGCGCGTCTAGCCATCTGACGACGGTGCGGGCATCCCACTGCGCCAGCCACTCAAAAGGCCCGGACGGATAGTTGACGCCCAGTTTCATTGCCGCATCGGCCCCTTGCGGCGTGCACACCCCTTGCTGCACCGCATCGGCCGCTTCGTTGATCAGCATCGCGACGGTGCGGGCAAGCACCAGCGCTGGCGCATCGGCCATGCGCTGCGGGCTAAAACCCAGCGCCTGCAACCAGGCTGCGGCTGCGGCGCACCAGCCATCGGAAGCGCGCGAAGACGGTGCCCAGGCCAGTGCGATGCCGACTCCCTTGGACAGCGGCAGGTCAAACACGGCCACTTCGGCGCCCAGCTGCGAGGCCGGTCTGCCGTCGGTCAGCCGCAGTTGCGCACCATCCACCGCCAGCCCGACCCAATCGCTGTTTTCATCACGCACAAACGCGCGGCCCGCCTGCGCCAGCGCAGTAGCCAAGCGCTCGGCCACCGGCCCCACCCCCCACACGCACAACGCTTGCGCCGCTGGCAGTGGGGTCGGCTCGAAAGCGGTGTTCGCGGCTTTGACCGAGGCCACGGCGTAATCGTAGAAACCACGGCCTGATTTTCGGCCCAGCAGCCCGCCATCGACCAGCTCGCGCTGCACCCGTGAAGGCGCAAAGCGTTTGTCGTAGAAATTGGCCTCGTAGACCGCGCTGGTCACTGAAAAATTGGTGTCATGGCCAATCAAATCCATCAGCTCGCAAGCCCCCATGCGAAAGCCCGCCCCACGCAGGCAGGCATCGAGCATGGCGGGCGTGGCGGCCTGCTCCTGCAGCAGCGCCAGCGTTTCGGCGTAAAAGGGTCTAGCGATGCGGTTGACGATGAAACCCGGCGTCGAGCGCGCATGCACCGGCACCTTGCCCCAGACTTTGGACAAATCAAAAATGGCCGCAGCCACTGCCGGATCGGTCTGCAGGCCTGACACCACCTCAATTAGCTTCATCAAGGGCACCGGATTAAAGAAGTGCATACCGACCAGCCGCCCCGGATGCTGCAGGCCATTGGCAATGGCCGTGATCGAGATCGACGAGGTGTTGGAGGCAAGCACGCAATCTGCGGCCACGATGGCTTCAAGCTGCGTGAACAGCCTACGTTTAACGTCGAGTTGTTCGACAACGGCTTCGACCACCAGCCGTGCCGCAGCGGCCGCGTCGAGCGAGGCGATGGCTTCGATACGCGACAGCGTTTGCGTCACGCCTTGCGCCGTGAGCTTGCCCTTGGTGACCAGTGCATCCAGGCTCTTGGCGAGTTGGGTCTTGGCCTCACTGGCCGCGCCTTCGCGGGCATCGTAGAGCATCACGGTATGGCCGGCCTGCGCCGCCACCTGCGCGATACCGACCCCCATGACACCGGCACCCACCACCAGCAATGGCACCTCATTAAGCTTGGCTGTCATCATTGCGGAATCCAGTTTGTGGGGCGCTTGGCCAAAAATGCGATGAAACCTTCGCGGGGCTTCTGCTGTGCCGCGCACGCGGCTAATGGTTTGTGCGGCCAACTCGCGCACTTCGCTGGCAATCGGCCCGACCTGGCATCAGCGGCTAACTGCGCAAAGACCGAGTCCATCCCGGCGATCATGGCCTCGTCGAAGGCATTGAGCACCGCCGGGCGGGACATGGTTATCTGGGCCGCGACAGGGGCACGCGGCGAAATCGTCACATTTTTCATTGCAGTGCCGAGGGGTGGTCTGGTAGATTGATTGATGGGTTGGCGGCTTGCTCAATAAGTTTCAAGATGCAGCCGGCCTTCTTTTTTCAGAGCCGCGCCCACGGTATCCCACGACAGGCCGGCCTGCTGCGCCGCATCGCGCAAGGCCAGCACCACGCCGTCTTCCATGCTTTTCAGTCCACACACATAGAAGTAGGTGTTGGGGTCTTTCAGCAAAGCGCCAATATCGGCAGCCCGCTCGCGCATTGCATCCTGCACGTAGCGCTTGGGTTGCTCTGGCGTGCGCGAGAAGGCGAAGTTGATATCAATAAAATCCTTGGGCAGGCTTTGCAGCGGCCCGAAATAGGGCAACTCTTCCTTGGTGCGTGCGCCGAAGAACAGCATCAGCTTGCCGCCCTCAAACTTGCCCGAATGGCGAAGCCGCCGACGCCATTCGGTCATGGCGCGCATGGGCGCACTGCCCGTGCCGGTGCAAATCATCACGATGTTCGATCGCGGGTGGTTCGGCATCAGGAAGCTGGAGCCGAACGGGCCTATCACCTGCACCTTGTCGCCGACCTGCAGATCACACATGTAGTTGGACCCGACACCGCGCACCGGATTGCCCTGGTGGTCTTGCAATACGCGCTTGATGGTGAACGACACGTTGTTGTAGCCGGGCCGCTCACCGTTGCGCGGGCTGGCAATCGAGTACTGCCTGGCATGATGCGGTTTGCCCATTTCATCGTTGCCCGGAGGCAAAACGCCTATCGACTGGCCTTCCAGCACGGGGAAGGGCATGCTGCCAAAGTCGAGCACGATGTGGTGGGTGTCGTATTCCTTGCCCACTTCGGTGACGCGCACATTGCCCACCACGGTGGCTGTGGTCGGGGCTTTCGGGCCGTGCAGATTGGTGTAGGCATGCGCGGCTGACCACGGCGGCAGGGTGGCGCCGTAGGCTGAAGAATTGAACACGGCGTCACCGCTCACGGCGGCGGTGGGCGCAGGCTGAACCGGCATGGCGGGAACGTCGTCCGGGCTGCTGATGCCGGCATCAACCAGCTGCTCGGCGGTCCATTCTGCGGGCAGCTCGTCCCAGGTCAGCTGTTCGGCAGGCGTATAGGCCTTGAGGCGCGGCATCGTGCGCCAGTTGTCGATGGAGCCGGTCGGGCACGGGGAGATACAAGCCATGCACAGATTGCATTTTTCGGCATCGACGACATAGTTGCGTGAGTCGTGTGTGATGGCCTGGACCGGGCAGATAGCTTCGCAGGTATTACAGCGAATGCATATCTCGGGGTCGATAAGGTGCTGCTGGATGGCGATGCTGCTGACCGTGATCATGGACTTGTCTCCTTTATTGCTGATGCATTGCGCACAAGGGGCCACAGAGGCCCCTTGCTCGCAATGCCGCGCTTGCAGTCTGTCAGTTGAAGCGAACGTACTCGAAGTCGGCGGGCTGGCGGTTGATGCCCATGACCGGTGGCGCGATCCAGTTGGCAAATTTTCCTGGCTCGACCACGCGGCCCATGAGCGAGGCAACAAAGGCGCGGTCTTGCCTGCTGGGCAGCCAGCTATCAACATTGGCGTTCCATTCGGCGTCGGACACCACACGGCCATCTGGCGACACCTTGACACCTGACAGCGCGCCGATATTGCGGTGAAAAGCCTTGTGCGGCACCCGGAGTTTGACGGGAATTCCCGCTTTTTCAAGCACGCGGTTCCAGCGCTCGACACCGGCCACCGAGTCCTTGATATAGTCGTCGCGCAGCACTTCATTGAGCGCGTTGAGCATCGGCACCTCTTTCTCCACCAGTTGGCCATCGCGTGCTTCGAGCACCTTGTAGGTCTGACCCTTGAGCACATGGTCATCCACGCGCTTGCCTTCCTCGTAGCGGCCTTTCAGGCCGGTGCTGTAGAAAGTGGCCGCATTGCTGGACTCATCGGCACCAAACAGGTCGATCGTGACGCTGTAGTGAAAGTTGATATAGCGCTGGATGGTCGGCAGATCAATCACACCGGCGGCGCGCAGCCAGTTGGCATCGTCGGTCTTGAGCTCGTTCATGACCTGCGCTGTGCGCTGGATAACGCGCGAAATGCCGCTTTCGCCCACAACCATGTGGTGCGCTTCCTCGGTCAGCATGAACTTGGTGGTACGGGCCAGGGGTTCGAAGGCGCTTTCGGCCAACGCGCAAAGCTGGAACTTGCCATCACGGTCGGTGAAATAGGTGAACATGAAAAAACTCAGCCAGTCCGGCGTGGCTTCGTTGAAGGCACCGAGGATGCGCGGGTTGTTCTCATCGCCACTGCGGCGCACCAGCAGTGCATCGGCTTCTTCGCGGCCGTCGCGCCCGAAATGCTTGTGCAGCAGGTACACCATGGCCCACAGGTGGCGGCCTTCCTCGACGTTGATCTGGTACAGATTGCGCAAGTCGTACATGCTGGGGGCGGTCAGCCCCAGGAGACGCTGCTGCTCTACCGAGGCCGGCTCGGTGTCGCCCTGCGTGACGATGATGCGGCGCAGGTTGGCGCGGTATTCGCCAGGAACATCGTTCCAGACTTTTTCACCCTTGTGATCGCCAAAGTGAATGGTACGGTCGTTATCGCCGGGGTTGAGGAAGATGCCCCAGCGGTAGTCGCGCATCTTGACATGGCCAAACTGGGCCCAGCCCTGCGGGTCCACGCTGACGGCTGTCCGCAGGTAAACGTCTGAGTTGGTCGAGCCTTCGGGGCCAATGTCGTCCCACCAGTTGATGAAGTTGGGTTGCCACTGCTCGAGCGCGCGCTGAAGCGTGCGGTCTTCGCTGAGGTTGACGTTGTTAGGAATCTTGTCGCTGTAGTTGATGCTTGACATGTTTAACTCCAATAAATACATCTAAACGGTTGAGGACAGAGCTGGCTCACAACGCGCAACTGCGGTCTGTCCCGCAAAAATTCATACTCGGTTCCAGTCGAAGGCGGCTTTGTCGCCTTTCCCGTAGACTTTCAATGCCCCTTTTTCGCCGACAGCGTTGGGACGCTGGAAAATCCAGTTCTGCCAGGCGGTGAGCCGCCCGAAGACGCGGGTGAACATGTTCTCGGGCCCGTTGAAGCGCAGGTTGGCCTCCATGCCGGTGAGGGCATCCGGCGACATGGCCACGCGCTCCTCGACGGCGATGCGTACTTCGTCGGCCCAGTCGATATCATCAGGGTTCGACGTGACCAAACCAAGGGCGAACGCAGCGTCGGCATCGAGTGCCTGACCAATCTTGGCGCGTACCGCATCCAGCGCGGGTTGTTCGTCGTAGAAACGGCGGCCCAGGCGGCTCTGGTCCGTGACCATGGGGTACAGGCTGAAGTTGATCTCGCCCACGGTGATCTTTGGTGCGCCGGACTCGTCGTCCGGCAGCGCCAGGTGGTAGCTGCGGTCACAGGCCAGGGCCAGCTCAAGGAACGTGCCGGCAAAACAAGAGCCCGGCTCGATCAGCGCGAACAGGCTGCGCGAGGACACGTCCAGACGGCTGAAGGTGCGGCGCAGCAAGCCAATGGTTTCACGCACCAGCCAGTGGTTTTGATGCGCCAGCAATGTGGCATCCATCGCCAACACTGCAGCCGGATCGCCTTGGGTTTTGATCAACCAGGTGCCAATGTCCAGCTCGTTGGTGCGCATTTGCAGGATGGCATCTTCCAGCTCGCGCGCCATCTGCAGCGGATACCAGGCGGCACCGGCGGCTTCAATGCCAGCGATGTCGGTGGGTTGCGCGCCGGTTGGCCCCTTGACGGTCCAGCTCGCGGTACGCTTGGCGCGGTCGATTTCGACCGTCACGTTCGGGTAGCGCAGAGCGTCGGCCTCGATCGTGCACGCCACCGGCGGCAACATGACACCCTTGCCATCGGCCGGCCGGTCGCTCTTGGCGGCCAGCTCGAGCGCCCGCTCGCGGACCTTCTGGGCAAAGGCCTGCGGCTTGGCGATATCGTCCACCAGGCGCCAGTCCTTGGCCTTCTGGCCGCGCACGCCCTCGACACTGGTGCAGAACAGGTCGGCCAGATCGTGCCGCACATGTTTCTTGTCGGTTACCCGCGTCAGGCCACCGGTTCCGGGTAGCACGCCCAGCAGCGGCACCTCGGGCAGGCTCACCGCGCTGGAGCGGTCATCAACGAGGATGATTTCATCGCAAGCCAGCGCCAGCTCATAACCACCACCGGCACAGGCCCCATTGACGGCGGCAAGGAACTTCAGGCCGCTGAACCTGGAGGAGTCTTCCAGGCCGTTGCGGGTCTCATTGGTAAATTTGCAGAAATTGACCTTCCAGGAATGGCTGCTGACGCCCAGCATGAAGATGTTGGCACCCGAGCAGAACACCTTCTCCTTGGCACTGGTGACCACCACCGTGCGCACTTCCGGATGCTCGAAGCGAATGCGGTTGATCGCATCGTTCAGCTCAATATCGACGCCAAGGTCGTAGCTGTTGAGCTTGAGCTTGTAGCCCGGTCGCAAGCCGGCGTTTTCGTCAAAGTCGGCCGTCAGCGTGGCGACAGGACCCTCAAACTTTAGCGCCCAGTGTTTATAGCGGTCAGGGTTAGTTTGGTAGTTAACACGAGTGTCGTTGCTCACATCATCTCCTTAAAATAAGCAAAATAGTGCATGAAATGAAATCTATGCACGAATAATAATGCCTACGACAGAAAAGTGTCAAGCATTTTTATGCATGTTTATCTATTTTTTGAACGGGAAGTTGAATGGCATGGCGAACCAGCTCGCGCAGCGCAACAGAGGTAGGCAGCAAGGGCTGCGCGCTGGTGTTCAGGGCGAACTCCGCCTTGGAATAAAAAGGAGCTCGCCCCGCGAGAATGTCTTTCAGGTCTTCCATGGCCTCTTTACTGTTGGCCATGGGGCGGAGATCTCCCTGCTCCATCACCCGTTGCATGTGGTCTTCGGGGCTGGCCTGCAGCCAGACCGTCGTGCAATGGCTTAATAGAAGATTAAACGTCGCCGGATCCGATACCAGTCCGCCCGGCGTTGCAATCACCGCCTCAGGGTAGATCTGGATCGCCTCCTCCAGTGCGCGCCGCTCGTAGCGGCGGTAGGCGTTCATGCCGTAGAGCGCCTGGATCTCTGAAACACTGCAGCCAGCGAACTTTTCGATTTCCCGGCTCAGTTCAACAAACGGGAAGCCCAGGTCTTCGGCCAATAGCTGTCCCAGCGATGACTTGCCAGCACCCCGCAGTCCAACCAACGCGATACGTGGACTGCGCAGGGTATTGCCTCCGCCCGTACCCAGCATTTCACCGATGGAAATACGCACACGCCTCAGCGAAGCATCATCACGCTGCTCAAGAAGCTCCCGGATCATCAACCACTCGGGCGAGGTGGTGGTGCGGTCGCCAATGATTTCGGCCAAAGAGCACTGAAGCGCACCGGCCACCTGGAGCAGCACCAGTATCGAAGCGTTGCCCAGGCCGTACTCCAGGTTGGCCAAATGGCGCTCGGACACATCAGCGGCTATCGCCACGGCTTTACGGGTTAGCCCCCGGCGCGCGCGCAAGGCTCCCACGCGCTTGCCTAATGCGACCAGAAAAGGGTTCTTGCCCTCCGCTGTCGCTCCGTCTACCAGCCTGACAGCGGTGTTAACGGGCTCCAAGCCAGAGGCCACATCACTAAGTGTTAACCCTGACTTATGCAATATATTGCTTGACATGACATTTTCAAGGATTTATTGTTCGTGCTGCACAATAATTCATATTACACCAGAACGCAAGCTGAGTGCAACCACGGAGATAGGCACATGTCACCCGCACACTTTCACGAAAATATTGCTGAACTCACGATTCAACTGCTTGGGCGTCCTCTCGATGCCGGCCTGCAAGCGTGGCTGAATGCCGAACACGGCCCCGGTAGTATCACCTACGACCGCCTGAAACAAGCCTGCGAAACCGGGGTCGCGGAGGGCTGGCTGTGTGACCGCGAAGGCGGCGGCATCCGCTACGGCCGTATCTTCAAACCCTCCGCCGACCTGCACGGTTTCTCGGTCGACGTGGTCGACATGACAAACATTGCCGGGCCGCACCACAGCCACCCGAATGGCGAGATCGACCTGATCATGCCGGTCGAAGGTAACGCGCAGTTTGATGGCCATCCGGCCGGCTGGCTGGTCTGCCCACCGGGCAGCGCACACCGGCCCACCGTATCCAACGGCCGCGCGCTTGTGCTTTACCTGCTGCCCGAAGGCCGCATTGAATTCACCCGCTAAAGAACCCCACACCTCACCATGACCCAACTCCTTTCCAACTTCCTCGGCGGCCGCTGGCAGGCCGGTAACGGCGGCGGCACGCCCCTGTTCGACCCGACCCTCGGCACCGAGCTGGTCCGCGTGGACGCCACCGGGCTTGATCTCGCGGCAGGCTTTGCGTTTGCACGCGAGCAAGGACGCGCAGCGCTGCAGCGCCTGACCTACCGCGAGCGCGCCTCGATGCTGGCCGCCGCCGTCAAGCTGCTGCAGGCAAACCGCGATGCCTACTATGACATCGCGACCGCCAACAGCGGCACCGTCAAAAACGACTCGGCGGTGGACATCGACGGTGGCATCTTCACGCTCGGCAACTACACAAAACTCGGCGAATCGCTGGGCGATCGCCGCTTCCTGCTCGACGGCGAGATGACGCGGCTGGGCAAGGAAGACCTGTTCCAGTCGCAACATGTTCTGACGCCCACGCGAGGCATCGCACTTTTCATTAACGCCTTCAATTTCCCGAGCTGGGGACTGTGGGAAAAGGCGGCGCCGGCTCTGCTGTCTGGCGTTCCGGTGATCGTCAAACCTGCCACCACCACAGCCTGGCTGACCCAGCGCATGGTACGGGATGTGGTCGAAGCCGGCATCTTCCCGCCCGGCGCACTGTCGGTCGTGTGCGGCAGCTCTGCAGGCCTGATGGACGCGCTGCAGCCCTTTGACATGGTGTCGTTCACCGGATCAGCAGAAACAGCGGCCGTGATCCGCTCGCATCCTGCCGTGACGCAACGCTCGGTGCGCGTCAACATCGAAGCCGACAGCGTCAACTCAGCCCTGTTGCTGCCCGGCGAAGCCGCCGGCAGTGCCGCCTTCGATTTGCTGACCAGGGAAGTGGTGCGCGAGATGACGGTGAAGTCGGGCCAGAAATGCACGGCGATTCGCCGCGTCTTCGTCCCCGAGGCCTTGTATGGCCCGGTGGCCGAGGCGATCGCCGCGCGCCTGGCCAAAACCGTTGTGGGCAACCCACGCAATGAAACGGTTCGCATGGGCGCACTGGTCAACCGCGCACAGCTTGCCAGCGTCCGCGAAGGCCTGGCCCATCTGCAAACACAGGCTGAGCTGTTGCACGATGGCAGAGCGCACGCGCTGGTGGATGCCGACCCCGCCGTGGCATGCTGCGTCGGGCCCACGCTGTTGGGTGCCCGTGATGCAGATAACGCCGACCGCATTCACGACCTCGAAGTCTTTGGCCCGGTGGCCACACTGATGCCTTATCGCCATTCCGCAGGCGATATCGCCCACGCGTTGGCCTTGGTACGCCGGGGTCAGGGCTCGCTGGTGGCCTCGCTCTACGGCAGCGACCCGGCCGCGCTGGCCGCGACCGCGCTGGAACTGGCCGACAGCCATGGCCGCGTGCATGTGATCTCGCCCGATGTGGCGCAATTGCACACCGGCCATGGCAATGTGATGCCGCAGTCGCTGCACGGCGGCCCCGGGCGCGCAGGCGGCGGTGAGGAACTGGGCGGCATCCGCGCGCTGAATTTCTACCACCGCCGCAGTGCGGTGCAAGCCAGCACCGCCGTGCTGGCAGCCCTTTAAGCACCGCCACACCGGCCTGCAAAAATCAAGGAGACAAACTTGACCGCCACTACTTCCGTCGCGCCGCCCGGCGCACGCTTTAACTTTGCCCAACACTTGATAGGGCGCAACCTGGCCCGACCCGCCAAGCCCGCCTACATTGACGACCAGGGCAGCCTGAGCTATGGCGATCTGGCCGAGCGCATCCGCCGCATGGCGGCAGCGCTGCTGGCTTCCGGCGTGCGCCGGGAAGAGCGCGTGCTGCTGCTGATGCACGACTGCAGCGACTGGCCGGTGAGCTTTCTGGGTGCCCTGTACGCCGGCATCGTGCCGGTGGCTGTCAACACCCTGCTCACCGCCGACGACTACGCCTATATGCTGCAACACAGCCGGGCCCAGGCGGCCATCGTGTCCGAGGCCTTGTTGCCCACGCTGCAGGCGGCCATGGCCCAAGGTGGCCACGAGCTCAAGACCGTGATCGTCTCACGTCCGGACGCGCTCTTGCCCGAGGGCGCCGCGGCATTCGACACGTGGATCGCACAACACGCGCCACTGGCCGAGCCGGCGGACACCAGCCCGGACGATCCCGGCTTCTGGCTCTATTCCTCCGGCTCCACCGGCAGGCCCAAAGGCACGCTGCACAGCCATGGCAATCCCTACTGGACCGCCGAGCTCTATGGCACGCCGGTGCTCGGCCTCACCGAACATGATGTCTGCTTCTCGGCGGCCAAGCTTTTCTTTGCCTACGGCCTGGGCAATGCCTTGAGTTTCCCCTTGAGCGTGGGTGCCACCACGATCCTGATGGCCGAACGACCCACACCGGAGGCCACCTTCAAACGCTGGCGGGGCGAGGTGGGCGGCACGCGTCCAACGGCATTCTTCGGTGCGCCCACCGGTTTTGCCGGCATGCTGGCCTCGCCTGCGCTGCCGGCTAAAAAAGACACCGCGCTGCGCCTGGTCTCCTCTGCTGGCGAAGCCTTGCCCAGCGAACTGGGCGAGCGATTCACTGCCCACTTCGGCGTCGAGATCATCGACGGCCTGGGTTCGACCGAAATGCTTCATATTTTCCTGTCCAACCGACCGGGTCAGGTGCGCTACGGCACCACGGGCTGGCCGGTGCCAGGGTATGAAGTCGAGCTGCGGGACGACGACGGCCGCCCGGTGCCGGATGGCGAAATCGGAGACCTCTACATCCACGGCCCAAGTTCGGCACTCATGTACTGGGGCAACCGTGAGAAGTCGCGCGAGACCTTTCAGGGTGCGTGGACCAAAAGTGGCGACAAATACGTGCGCAACGCTGATGGCACCTACACCTACTCGGGCCGCAGCGACGACATGCTCAAGGTCAGCGGCATCTACGTGTCGCCGTTCGAAGTTGAGGCCACGCTGGTACAGCACCCAGCGGTGCTGGAATGTGCAGTGATCGGCAAGGAAGATGAAAAGGGCTTGACCAAGACAAAGGCCTTTGTGGTTGTCAAACCGGGTCATCAAGTCGACGAGGCCACGCTGCAGGCCTTCGTCAAGCAGCGGCTCGCGCCCTACAAGTATCCGCGCTTCATCGAATTCATGACCGAATTGCCGAAAACAGCAACGGGAAAAATCCAGCGTTTTCGCTTGCGGGAACTGGAGCGCAAGGCATGAGCGCAGCGCAGAACCGCTCCAAGCAAGCGAACATCCCCTCGGGGGGTAGCCCGGCAGCGCCGGGCGTGGGGGCCTCATGAGCGCCATCGAATTCGTCGACATCGACTGGCAGGGTCGTCATGTCCGGATAGAGCATCAATGGATAGGGCCTGAGCGGCGCGATCGTCCTCTCGTCGTGTTTTTGCACGAAGGGCTGGGATCAGTCGCCATGTGGAAGGACTTTCCCCAGGCGCTGTGTGATGCGGCCCATGTTCGCGGCCTGGTGTACTCGCGCCCCGGCTATGGCCGCTCGACGCCGCGTGCAGCCGCTGAGCGCTGGAGCGCCAACTTCATGCACGCACAAGCGCACGAGGTGCTGCCCGCGTTGCTTGAAGCGCTGTACGTCAAGGAAAAACCCTGGCTGTTGGGCCACAGCGATGGCGGATCCATCGCCCTGCTTTATGCATCGCGCTTTCCAAACGCTGCGGCGGGTTTGGTCGTTGTCGCTCCACACCTGATGGTTGAAGAGTATGGCTTGGCAAGCATACGCACAGCGCGTGAAGCCTATGCCACGACAGACCTGAAAGAAAAACTGGCGCGCTACCACGAGGATGTCGATTCAGCCTTCAAAGGTTGGAACGACATCTGGCTAGACCCCAGCTTTCGCACCTGGACCATCGAGGCTGAGCTGCCTGCCATCACTTGCCCGATTCTTGCCGTGCAAGGGGTGGACGACGAATACGGAACGCTGGAACATATTCATGGTATCGCTCGCCGTCTGCCACAGACACAGCTGCTTGAACTCGCTGGATGCGGGCATTCACCCCATCGCGATCAACCTGCAGCCTTGATCCGCGCCGTCCAAGAATTCATTGATCAACACGCGCTCGCTGGTGCCTCTGCAGCATCGTCCTTCATTCCACCCCTTTCCCCAACGGAGACATTCCTTTGAAAAACTTTTCGGCCTCTTCCCTCCTGACCCTTTCTTGCGCCTTGCTCGCGGCCTCAACCGCCCAGGCGCAGAGCAGCGACACCATCAAAGTCGGGCTGATGTTGCCCTATACCGGCACCTTTGCCCAGCTCGGCGTGGCCATCGAAAACGGCTTCAAGCTGTTTGTGCAAGAACAAGGCGGCGCGCTCGCAGGAAAAAAGATCGAGTTCTTCAAGGTGGACGATGAGTCCGAGCCGTCCAAGGGCATCGAGAACGCCAACAAGCTGGTTCAGCGCGACAAGGTCGATGTGTTGATCGGCACCGTGCACTCCGGTGTTGCCATGGGCATGGCCAAGGTCGCCAGAGACACCAAAACCCTGCTCATCATTCCGAATGCAGGGGCAGACGCGATCACGGGGGCTTTGTGCGCTCCAAACATCTTTCGCACCTCGTTCACCAATTGGCAACCGGCCTACGCCATGGGACTGGTGGCCGCCGAACGCAAACACAAGAGCGCCGTCACCATCACCTGGAAGTATGCGGCGGGCGAGGAGTCGGTCAAGGGCTTCAAGGAAGGCTTTGAGGCCAAAGGCGGCAAGGTCACCAAGGAGCTGAGCGTGCCGTTCCCAACCGTCGAATTCCAGGCCTTACTGGCTGAAATTGCGGCGGCCAAACCAGACGCCGTCTACACGTTTTTTGCCGGCGCGGGTGCCGTCAAGTTTGTCAAAGACTACGCCGCCGCTGGCCTTAAGGACAAGATTCCTCTTTACGGTGCCGGCTTTTTGACCGATGGCACGCTTGATGCGCAGGGCGACGCAGCGTCAGGCCTGCTCACCACACTGCACTATGCCGATGGCCTCGACACGCCAAAAGACCGCTCGTTCCGCCTCAGCTATGCCAAGACCTACAAGCTGCAGCCGGACGTGTATGCGGTCCAGGGTTACGACGCGGCTCAAATGCTGGCTGCGGGGCTGAAGGCCGCTGGCGGTGACTTCAGCAAGCGCGAGGCGCTCATCAAGGGTATGGAGCTTGCAAAAATCGACAGCCCGCGCGGCGCGTTCACCCTATCAAAAGCACACAACCCGGTGCAGGACATCTACTTGCGCAAAGTCGAGAACAAGGAAAACAAAATGGTCAGCGTCGCCGCCAAGGGCTTGGCCGATCCCGCGCGCGGTTGCCGAATGTAATTTGACATGACGTTTGCCAACTTCCTCATCCAGCTGCTCAACAGCGTGCAGTACGGCCTGCTGCTGTTCATGCTGGCCGCCGGCCTGACCCTGATCTTCGGCATCATGGGCGTGGTCAACCTGGCCCATGGCAGCTTTTACATGCTGGGCGCCTACCTGGCCTGGTCGCTCAGCGCGCAGCTGGGCAGCCTGGCATTGGCCATTATTTTGGGCGCCGTGCTCTCGGT
>NZ_JANOAL010000170.1:0-9633 GCF_031411155.1 Polaromonas sp.
GGCGCCAATGGCGCCGAACAGCCCGCCCATGATGTCGTTGACGCTGGTGCCGGCGCGCAGCGGGTCGCCGGGGCGGCCGGTCATGTAGGCCAGGCCGCCCATCATCTGCACCACTTCATCGAGCGCGGTGCGGTGGTCGTAGGGGCCGGGCAAAAACCCCTTGTGGCTGACGTAGATCAGGCGCTCATTCACCTGCGACAGCGCGGCGTAGTCCAGCCCGTATTTGCCCATGGTGCCGGGCTTGAAGTTTTCGGCCACGACATCGGCCGAGGCCGCCAGCCTGCGGGCGACCTCGGCCCCGGCCGGACTGTGCAGATCAATCGCAATGCTTTTTTTGTTGCGGTTGAACAGGGGGAAAAAGCCCGAGCCGGCACCGAGCAGATGGCGCGTGCGGTCGCCGTCAAGCGGCTCGACCTTGATCACCTCGGCCCCCATGTCGGCCAGCACCATGCCGCAGGTCGGGCCCATGACCATGTGAGTAAATTCGACGACCCGCAAGCCGGCCAGAGGTTGCGGTGGAGTATGTTCTTGCATCTTGAATTGAAATATTAAAAAGTCGCCAACAGAGGTCAGGCGCACAAGGGGGCGGGTGCCACGCCCGCGGGCAGCATAGTTCTGGGCAGACCGGCCCGCCAGAGCGTGCCGTGCAGCGGCTCGCCGGCCAGCCAGCCCGCCACTTTTTGCCGCAGGGCCAGCAGCCGGTCAATGTCTTGCCCGGTGGTAATGCCCATGCTGGCGAACATATAGGCCAGGTCCTCGGTCGCCACATTGCCACTGGCGCCCGGTGCATGCGGGCAGCCGCCAATGCCGGCCAGGCAGGCGTCGAAGCGCGTCACGCCCAGCTGCAGGGCGGCAAACACATTGGCCACGCCCATGCCGCGGGTGTCGTGAAAATGGCCGCAGTTGAGCCGGTCACCGGCAACGGCCAAGGCTTGCCCGAACAGCTCGCGCACCATGGCCGGGTCGGCATAGCCCACCGTGTCGGCCAGGCCGACGCGGTCGGCGCCGGCGTCCAGCACCGCCTGCAGCAGGCGCAGCACTTCGGCGGGTTCTACCCGGCCCTGCAGCGTGCAGCCAAAGGCCGTGCTGATGCCGACCTCGATCAGGCTGCGCGAACCGGCCGCGTTGCGCGCGGCGACGATGCGGCCGATCTCGGCCACCCCCTGGTCCGGGGTCTTGCGCAGATTCGCCAGACTGTGGGCATGGCTGGCCGACAGCGGCAGCAGCATCAGGTCGGCGTCACATTCCATCGCGCGTTCGGCGCCCCTGAGGTTGGGCACCAGCACCGAGGCCGTGAGACCGGGCAGGGTTTTGGCAAAGGCCAGCAGTTCGGCGGTATCGGCCAGTTGCGGCAGCAGCCGCGCCGGCACGAAGGAGCCGACCTCGATCTCGCGCTGGCCGGCGTCATAGGCGTCCCGGATCCATTCGAGTTTTTGCGCTGTCGGCATGACGCGGTCTATGCTTTGCAGGCCGTCGCGCAGGCCGACCTCGCGCAGGATGACGTGGCGGGGCAAGCCGGGTGTTGGGGCGGTGGCGGCGGGTGTCATGGCGTGATTTTAGGTATTCCACAAAATATGACAAAATAGATTTTGGAACCGCATTGATTCCAATCAGGAACATCTAGTGATGCCGTATTCCATCGATCCCCTGTCATGCGCGACCTCGATCTGACCACCTTGCGGCTGTTTGTCAGCGTCTGCGAAACCCGCAATATCGCGCGCGCCGGCGAGCAGGCCCACATCGTCGGCTCGGCCATCAGCAAGCGTCTGGCCCAGCTCGAAGAGAAGGTGGGCACGCCCCTGCTGGTGCGCCGACGCCGCGGGGTTGAGCCAACACCCGCCGGAGAAACCCTGCTGGAGCATGCCCGCACCATGCTGGCCAGCGCCGACCGCATCGAGCGCGACATGGCGGCCTATGCCTCGGGCATCAAGGGCCAGGTGCGGCTGCTGGCCACGGCCTCGGTGATGGCCGAATCGCTGGCCGACGACGTCGCCGCGTTCCTGAAAGACCCGGCGCACCGTGACATCCGGGTCGACATGGAGGAACGCATCAGCCCGGAGGTGGTGCGCGGCGTCTGGCAAGGCAGCGCCTCGCTGGGCATTTGCTGGGCCAGTGAGCACGGCGCCGATCTGGGCGCGCTGCAGTCCCGGCCCTACCGCAGCGACCACCTGGCCATCGTGGTCCATCCCTCGCACCCGCTGGCGGGCGCCAAGTCGGTGCGGTTTGAGCAGACACTGGACCACGAACACGTCAGCCTGCCCGTGACCAGCGCCGTGCAACTGATGCTGCAGCGCGCCGCCGCCGCCCTGGGCAAGACGCTGGTCAACCGCGTGATCGTCTCCAACTTTGAAGCCGCGCTGCGCGTGGTGCATGCCAACCTGGCCCTCAGCGTGGTGCCGCTGGAGGTGGCCCAGCCTTATGCCGCCAGCCATGACCTGTGCCTGATCCCGCTGGCCGAGCCGTGGGCACAGCGGCATTTTGCGATCTGCTTTCGCGACGAGCCCAGCCTGCCGGCGGCGGCACGCCTGCTGCTGGCGCATTTGCAGACCAGCGGCGCAAACGCCCTGGATGCCTGAGTTTTTGAACGAAAAAGGCCTCTAGGCCAGGCAAAACAAGCCGTGCCAGCTATATTTTTTATAGCAACCGGACCGGGCAGCGACGCCGGCCTGCAGCGCCGCAAACGACATCAACCGCCCCGCCAGCGCACTCGCCATCACCGTGGGCGGGCTGGCCAGCCAGACCTGGCCGGGGCCGGAGCGGCCGGGGAAGTTGCGGTTGATGGCGCTCACCGTGACCTGGCCGGCCTCGGTGGACGAGCCCGGCCCGCAGTTGGCGCAGGCACCGCACGAGGGCTGCAACATCTGCGCGCCGACGGCGGCAAAGGTCTGGTCATAGCCTTTCCCGATGCAGTAGTCACGCACGGCGGTGGTGCCGTATTGCAGGTACAGCGTGACGCCGGGCGGTACGCGCAGGCCGCGCTCAAGCGCCCAGGCCAGCACGGCGTGGTAGTGGTCAAAGTCTTCGCGCTTGCCGGCGGTGCAGGAGCCGCCGTAGGCAATGTCCACCTTGACGCTGCGGCCCAGCTGGTCCAGCGGCAGGCCGTTGCCGGGGTCGCCGGGCGCGGCCACCATGGGCGACAGGCGGGCGCAGTCCAGCGTGAGGTGTCCGGCATAGCTGGCATCGGGGTCACTGCGCATCCAGCGCTCGATGGCAAACTCCAGGCCACGGCGCTCGCGCAAAAAGGCCTGGGTCCGCGCATCCGGGGCGACGATGCCGGTCAGCCCGCCGAGCTCGGCCGTCATATTGGTCAGGGTGGCGCGCTCGTCAATGCCCAGCTGCGCCACGGCGGAGCCGCAAAACTCGAACACCTTGCCCACGCCCAGCCCGGCCCTGATGGCGGGCAGCGCCAGCAGGTGCAGGACTATGTCCTTGGCGGTGATACCTGGCGCCAGCGGACCGTTCAAGTCAATGCGCAGGGAGGCCGGCATGGTCATGCGCACCGCGCCGGTCATGAAGGCATTGGCCATGTCGGTGGTGCCGACGCCAAACGCCACGCAGCCCAGCGCGCCACTGTGCGGCGTGTGCGAGTCGGTGCCCACCACCAGCTGGCCCGGCAGCGCATAGTGCTCGGCCATCATGGCGTGGCTGATGCCTGCCAGGTTGGAGCCGTCATCGCGCGCGGCCTCCTCGTCCGTCAGCGTGCGGTGAAAGCGCAGCCCGTAGCCGGCCGCAAAGTCGCGCTGCGCCTGGCACATGGCCAGCACATTCGGCACCAGCCCGCCCGCGATGTGCGCCGGGCTGCTGGCGACGTAAGAGGTGTGGTCTTCAAACACGATGATGGACGCCGGCTGCTGCAGCGCCAGCGGCTGGCCAAAGGTGCTGTGCAGCATGTGGGCGCACATGCCGGTGTAGTACTCATGAATGAAGCGCCAGTCGGCCCGCACAAACAGGCCCGCACCTTGTGTGGGCGTGGCCGGGGTCAGGTCGGTCTCCAGCGTGTGGCGCGCGATGATTTTTTCAAACAGGGTTTGCGGCTGCGTCGGGGGCGGCGCGGCCGATGCCTTGACGGCGCCCATGTGCAGCTGGCCAAAGCGCAGCAGGCCGCCGCTTTTCAAAATCGCCGCCGCCAGCGCATCGCGGCCCGCCACCAGCTCGTCGATGGAAATGGCCTCGCCGCGCTGGATACGCGCCACCAGGCCCAGGTCGGTCGAGGTGAACAGGCCCACGTTGTCGGCGTTCTGGCGGTAGATGCGCTCAAAGCTCGCGGCAATCACCAGCCGGATGCCGGCCAGCTTTTCGGCCGCCGGGCTGTGCTCGCGCGACGAGCCCTTGCCATAGCGCTGGCCCGCCACCGTGACGCAAAAGCCGCCAGACGCCAGCGCATTCACGCCCACGGGCCGCTCGTCGCCCAGCTTGAGCCCGGTGTAGGGGTAGCGCGCCAGCTTGCCGTCGTAGTGGCTCATGATGGCGACCGGCGTGATCTCGTCGGTCGATACGTCGTCGCGCAGCGCGCCGGCCCCGGCCAGCGTCAGATTCTGCCCGGCAAGCTGCGCCGCCATGCGGCCGGGGTCTGCCGTCAAAAAAAGGATGCGGCCGGTCAGGGCCAGCGTCTCGGAGTTGCGTGAAGAGGGCATGGAGGGGATTGTGAACCCTCTGGGCGCGGGCCGATTAGGGTTGATTTGGTCACGTATAAAACCCGTTCAAGGCCAGCAATAGCGGTCAAAGTATCAAATACAGTAGACCCCATGAAAGACATCAAGGCTGCGGCCAAGCCGCCCGCCGCTGTTCGCGCGGTTTTGTTTGACGCCTACGGCACGCTGTTTGACGTGTACAGCGTGGCCATGCTGGCCGAGCAGCTGTTTCCGGGCCAGGGCCAGGCGCTGGGCCTGCTGTGGCGCGACAAGCAGATTGAGTACACCCGCCTCGTCACCACCAGCAAGCGGCGCGGCAGCGGCCCGCAGCTGGAGTCGGTGTACCAGCCGTTCTGGGACCTGACCGTGGCCGGCCTGCGCTATGCCTGCAAGCGGCTGGCGCTGGACCTGACGCCCGAGCGCGAGCAGCAGCTGATGAACCAGTACCGGCACCTGTCGGCCTTTCCGGAAAACAAGGCGGTGCTGCAGGCCCTGAAGGCGCGCGGCATCGTCACCGGTATTTTGTCCAATGGCGACCCGTCCATGCTCCAGGTCGCCGTCAAGTCGGCCGGGCTGGAGGGCCTGCTTGATCACCTGATCAGCGCGGACAGCATCCGCACCTACAAAACCGCTCCCGAAGCCTATGCGCTGGGGCTGCAGGCCACCGGGCTGGAGGCGCGGCAGATTGCCTTTGTCAGCTGCAACAGCTGGGACGCGCTGGCCGCCACCTGGTTTGGCTACCAGACGCTGTGGGTCAACCGCTACCAGCTGCCGTTTGAAGAACTCGGCACGCAGCCCGTGTACACCGGCAGCAACCTGCGCGACGTGCTGACGCTTCCGGGCCTTCCGGGCCTTCCCGGCCTGGCGGCGCAGAAAGCCGGCGCATGACGGCGCTCGAGGCCTTGCTGATAGGCGCCGGCGCATTTGTGGCCGGCGCGGCCAATTCGGTGGCCGGCGGCGGCACGTTTTTCTCGTTTCCGGCGCTGCTGGCGGTCGGCGTGCCGCCGGTGGTGGCCAACGCCAGCAATTCGGTCGCGCTGTGGCCGGGCAGCCTGAGCGGGGCCTGGGCCTACCGGCTGGAGCTGTCGCGCTACCGGCGCTACCTGATTCCCATGAGCCTGGCCTCGCTGCTGGGCGGCATTGCCGGCGGCCTGCTGTTGCTGGCAGCGGGCGATGCGCGCTTTGCCGCGCTGATCCCGTGGCTGCTGGCCTTTGCCACCCTGCTGTTTGCCTTCAGCCCGCAACTCTCGGCGGCGCTCAGGCGCATGCGCCAGCGCCAGGGCGTAAGCCACGCCCGGCCCGGCCACGACAGCCAGCATGGCGCGGGCTCGCCCGCTGGCTGGCTGGTGCAGCTGCTGGTGTCGATTTACGGCGGCTTTTTTGGCGCGGGCATGGGCATTTTGATGATGGCCAGCCTGGCCATCAGCGGCCATGAGGACATGCAGCACATCAATGCGCTGAAAAACCTGCTGTCGGCCGTGATCTACAGCGTCACCGTCGTCACCTTCATCGTCGCGGGCGCGGTCAGCTGGCCGCACACGCTGGTGATGCTGCTGACGGCCAGCGCCGGCGGCTATGCAGGCGCCCGCATGGCGCGCAAAATTCAGGGCCCCTGGCTGCGCCGCGTGGTGATTGCCGTGGGCGCCGCCCTGAGCCTTTATTATTTCTACAAGACGCTGGCGTGAGCCCGTGCGTTTTCAAGCCAGTTTCATTTCAACGAGGACAGACCCCATGAGCACCACCCCCACCCCACGCACCGCCTGCCACCAGCTGCAGGTGGCCACGGTTTTGCACCGCTTCATCGAAGACCAGGTGCTGCCCGGCACCGGCGTGAGCAGCGAGACCTTCTGGAAAGGCTTTGACGCCATCGTGGCCGACCTGGCCCCGAAAAACATCGCCCTGCTGGCCGAGCGCGACCGGCTGCAGACCGAGCTGGACCGCTGGCACCAGGCGCACCCCGGTCCGATCGCCGACATGCCCGCCTACCGCGCCTTTCTGGAGTCGATTGGCTACCTGGTGCCGCAGCCGGCCGAGGTCAGGATCAGCACCGCCAACGTCGATGCCGAACTCGCGCTGCAGGCCGGCCCGCAACTGGTGGTGCCGGTGCTGAACGCCCGCTACGCGCTGAATGCCGCCAATGCGCGCTGGGGCAGTTTGTACGACGCGCTGTATGGCACCGACGCGATCCCCGAGACCGACGGCGCCGAAAAAGGCAAGGGCTACAACCCGGTGCGCGGCGCCAAGGTCATCGCCTTTGCCCGCAACGTGCTGGACCAGGCCGCGCCTTTGGCCAGCGGCTCGCACAAGGACGCGACGCGCTACAGCGTCGAGGCCGGCAAGCTGGTCGTGACGACGGCGGCGGGCAGCACCGGCCTGGCCGATGCGGCCCAATTCATCGGCTACCAGGGCGAGGCCGCCGCGCCGTCGGCTGTGCTGCTGCAGCACAACGGCCTGCACCTGGACCTCCAGATCGACCGCAGCACCGCCATCGGCAAGCTGGATACGGCCGGTGTCAGCGACCTGGTACTGGAGGCGGCGCTGTCCACGATTCTCGATCTGGAAGATTCGGTGGCCGTGGTCGATGCCGAGGACAAGGTGCTGGCCTATGGCAACTGGCTGGGCATTTTGCAGGCCACCTTGACCGAAGAGGTCAGCAAGGGCGGCAAGACCTTCACGCGTGGCCTGAATGCGGACCGGGTGTACACGGGCGCCGACGGTAAATCCGTGAAACTGCACGGCCGCAGCCTGATGTTCCTGCGCAATGTGGGCCACCTGATGACGAATCCGGCCATCCTGTATGGAAACGGCCAGGAAATCCCCGAGGGCATTCTGGATGCGGTGGTCACGGTGACGATTGCCATGCACGACCTGAAGCGCCGCGGCAAGGAGGCGATTGTGAACTCGCGCACCGGCTCGGTCTACATCGTGAAACCCAAGATGCACGGCCCGGCCGAAGTGGCGTTTGCATCCGAGCTGTTTGGCCGCGTCGAGGCGCTGCTGGGCCTGCCGGCCAACACCGTCAAGCTCGGCATCATGGACGAAGAGCGCCGCACCAGCGTCAACCTGAAGGCCTGCATCGCCGCCGCCAGCGCCCGCGTGGCCTTCATCAACACCGGCTTTCTGGACCGCACCGGCGACGAGATGCACAGCGCCATGCAGGCCGGCGCCATGATCCGCAAGGGCGACATGAAAACCAGCACCTGGATTCAGGCCTACGAAAAGAACAATGTGCTGGTCGGCCTGAGTTGCGGCCTGCGCGGCAAGGCGCAAATCGGCAAAGGGATGTGGGCGATGCCCGACCTGATGGCCGCCATGCTGGAACAAAAAATCGCCCACCCCAAGGCCGGCGCCAACACCGCCTGGGTGCCCTCACCGACCGGCGCCACGCTGCACGCGCTGCACTACCACCGGGTTTTGGTCAGCGAGATTCAGGCTGAAATGGAAAAGATCGACGCCAACGCAGAACGCAGCACCCTGCTGAACGGCCTGCTGACCATCCCCGTCAGCGCCACGCCCAACTGGTCGGCCGCCGAGAAGCAGCAGGAACTCGACAACAACGCCCAGGGCATCCTGGGCTACGTGGTGCGCTGGATTGACCAGGGCGTGGGCTGCTCCAAGGTGCCCGACATCCACAACGTCGGCCTGATGGAAGACCGTGCCACGCTGCGCATCAGCAGCCAGCACATCGCCAACTGGCTGCACCACGGCGTGGTGACCGAAGCGCAGGTGAAGGAAACGTTTGAGCGCATGGCCGCCGTGGTGGACAAGCAGAACGCGGGCGACCCGCTGTACAAGAACATGGCCGGCCACTTCGACACCTCGGCCGCTTACAAGGCGGCTTGCGACCTGGTGTTCAAGGGTCTGGCGCAGCCCAGCGGCTATACCGAGCCGCTGCTGCATGCCTGGCGCCTGAAGGTGAAGGCGCAGGCCTGAACCGGGCGAGCACCGGCAAATTGCTATTAATTTAGTAGCTGTCTTGGCAATAAGGTAAAGGGCTAGAGTCCTATTTTGCTTCCAAATGGCCAAAAGAACGGCGCCCCTGGGGCGCCGTTCTTGCAGGGCACTGCCGGCGGGTTCAGACCAGGAAGCGTTGCGCCAGCAGCACCCAGTAGGCCGCGCCGACGGGCAGGTTGGCGTCGTTGAAGTCATAGCCCGGGTTGTGCACCATGCAGGCGCCGGCGCTGTCGCCATCGCCGTTGCCGATCAGCAGATAGCTGCCGGGCACGCGCTCCAGCATGAAGGCGAAGTCTTCACTGCCGGTCACGGCCGGGCCCTGCAGGGTCACGCGCTCGGCGCCGACCAGTTCCAGCGCCACCTCGCGGGCGAAGGCGGTTTCCGCTGGCGTGTTGACCAGCACCGCATAGCCGGGTCGCCAGGCTATCTGCGCCGTGACCTCAAAGCTTTCGGCCTGTGCGGTGATCAGCGCCTTGATGCGCTGCTCGAGCTTGCTGCGCACCTCGCGGTCGAGCGAACGCACGCTGAGCTCCAGCGTCGCGCTCTGCGGAATCACGTTGTTGGCCTTGCCGGCGTGCAGCGCGCCCACCGTCACCACGGCCATCTGCAGCGGGTCGATGTTGCGCGAGACGATGGTCTGCAGCGCCATCACGATGCTGGCGGCCGCCACGACGGGGTCGGTGGCCCGGTGCGGCATGGCGCCATGGCCGCCCACGCCGGTGAGCGTGACGCTGGCGTAGTCCGACGAGGCCATCGCCGCGCCTTCGCGCAGCACCAGCCGGCCCTGCGGCACGCCGGGCATGTTGTGCATCGCGAAGACCGCGTCGCAGGGGTATTTCTCGAACAGGCCGTCGTCCATCATGCGCAGCGCGCCGCCGCCGCCTTCTTCGGCCGGCTGGAAGATCAGGTTCAAGGTGCCGGAAAAGTCCCCCCGCTGCGCGAGGTGCTGCGCGGCGGCCAGCAGCATCGCCGTGTGGCCGTCGTGGCCGCAGGCGTGCATCACGCCGTCGTGGCAGCTGGCATGCGGCAGGCCGGTGGCCTCGTGGAT
>NZ_JANOAL010000171.1:0-11168 GCF_031411155.1 Polaromonas sp.
TGACCTGAAGGAGCTGGCCCCCAGTTCGCTCGGCGGCGCGCGCGAGGAAGAGCGCATCTCGATTGCCATCAACGCCGACAGCATTGCCACCTGGGCGCTGCCGGCGCTGACCGATTTGGCGCAGCAGGGGCTGCCGATGGAAATCATTGCCGATGACCAGGATTTCACCCAGGAATGGCTGCGCGAAGGCCAGGTGCTGGGCTGCGTCACCACGCTCAAGCAGGCGCTGCGCGGCTGCAAGGTGGTGGCGCTGGGAGCCATGGAATACTTGGCCGTGGCGACCCCGGCATTTGCCCAAAGCCGTCTCTCTAAGCCGACGCCGGGCGCGCGCGGCCGCGAGGCGCTGCTGACGGCGCACAATTTTCGCGACATTCCCTTTGTGGCGTTCAACCGCAAGGACGACATGCAAAGCGAGTTTGTCGGCAAGGCCTTCGGCCTCAAGCGCGTCACGCTGAACCAGTTGTTTGTCCCCTCGTCCGAAGGCCAGCTGCGCGCCGTGCTGGCCGGCTGGGGCGCCAGCGTGGTGCCGCGCCTGCTGGCGCAGGGGCTGATCGAGCAGGGCCTGCTGGTCAACCTGGCGCCGACCTGCACACTGCCGATCCAGCTCTACTGGCATTGCTGGAATCTGGAGTCCGAGGTGCTGGATGCGCTGACGGCGGCGCTCAAGCAGAGCGCCGCTTCGGTGTTGGTGAATGAATGCGCCCCGCCAACAGCAACAAAGTAGTTTGAAGCCAACCCGCTTGAGTCAACGCGTTGGCCGGATCCACCAAGGAACTTCCATGTTTAATTTCAAAGCCTGCCTGCTGCTGACGGCCTTGTCGATTTCCCCCGGCGCCGGCAGCGCCGAGCCGCTTGAGACCGCCGCCAGCACCCTCAAGATCGGCGGCACCGGCGGGGCGCTCGGCACCCTGAAAATCGTGGGCCAGGCCTTTCAACAAATCCAGCCCCAGGCCACCGTGGTGATTGTCCCCAGCCTGAGCAGCGGCGGCGGCATCAAGGCCTTGCAGGCCGGAGCGCTGGATCTTGCGGTGATCGGCCGGCCATTGGCCGACGCGGAACGTGGCCCAGGCATGATGACGACGGAATATGCGCGCACGCCTTTTGTCTTTGCGACCGCCGTGCGCACCCAGGTATCGGCCATCACCCTGGGCGAGCTGCTCGGCATTTACAGCGGCGAACGCACCAGCTGGCCCGATGGCCGCCCGCTGCGGCTGGTGCTGCGTCCGGAAGCGGACTCGGATACGCGCACCTTGAAAAACCTGTCGCCCGCCATGAGCCAGGCGGTCAACCTGGCCCATGCCCGGCCGGGCATGAACATTGCCACTACCGACCAGGCCAGCGCGGACAGCCTGGAAAGCATACCCGGCGCCCTCGGAACCACCACCCTGGGGCTAATCATTTCCGAAAAGCGCGCGCTTCAGGCGCTGGCGCTGAATGGCGTGACGCCCAGCCTGAAAACCCTGGCCAATGGCGAGTACCCGTATTACGTCACCTTCAGCCTGGTCAGCGGCCCGAAACCCAGGCCGCTGGCGCAGCAGTTTCTCGCTTTTTTGCGCTCTGCCGCCGGGCAAGAGATTCTTGAGAAAAACGGCCAGTGGCTGCCACCGCAAAAATAAGGGCAGGCCTCATGAGCGAGCTCAACATCAAACTGACGCGCACCGTCAACCGGCTGGCTGGCGCCCTGGCCGCCGTGATCGCGCTTTCTTTTCCGCTGGGCTTTTTTGCGCTGCAGTACCAGTTTCATGCGGCATCCATGGATGTGGAAGCGGAATTTAATGCGATCAACATAACGCGGCTGATCAACGCCAACCCCGAATTCTGGCAATTTGAAGAGCCGCGACTCCAGGAACTGCTCAAGGCTATGTCCCACGACAGCTTGCCCGAGTGGCGCCGTATTCTGGACGCCCAGGGCCGGGTCGTCACAGGCAGCCCCGCTCTGCTCGCCGCGCCGGTGATCATGCGCACCGCCGCCCTGCTGGATTCCGGCCATGAGGTCGGACGCTTTGAAGTGGCCCGCTCCCTGCGCCCCTTGCTGCTTGAAACCGTCCTGGCGGGCTTGTTTGGCCTGTTGCTGGGCAGTCTGGTGCAGCTGCTTTTGATCCGCCATCCCTTGCGCGCCCTGAAACAGGCCCTGGCAAGCCTGCAGCATGAAAAAGAACGGGCCCAGGTCACCCTGCAAGCCATTAGCGACGCGGTCATCACCAGCGACCGCCGGGGGCAGGTGCTTTCGTTCAACCTGGCCGCCGAGAAAATGTTCGGCTATGCGGCTGCCGAGGTGCTTGGCCGCGACCTGAAAATACTGATGCCGGAGCCTTACCGCAGTGAATCCGATGGCAAGCTGGGGCGGGATCTTCTTGACGGTCCGGCCAACTGGATCGGAACGGAACACGAGCTGACAGCGCGGCGCAGCGACGGCGGCACGTTCACCTTGGCCCTGCGGGTTTCGAGGTTTGATCTGGACGGGCATCCTCAGTTCATAGCCAGCCTGCGCGACATCACCAGGCGCAAGCGGGCCGATCTGACTTTGGCCAGCACCCACCGGGCACTGCAGATGCTGAGCCGTTCCAGCATGGCCATCAACCGGATCGATGACGAAGCCGGTTTGCTGGCCGAGGTCTGCCGTGTCGCCGTCGAGGTGGGGGGCTACCGCATGGCCTGGGTCGGCTATGCGCAGGATGATGAGGCGAAAAGCATCCTGCCCATGGCCCATGCGGGCGAGGAGTCGGGCTACCTTGACTCCATCAAGCTCTACTGGGGCGACGACCAGCCGGGCGGGTGCGGGCCGGCGGGTCAAGCCATCCGCAGCGGGCAGCCGCAGCAAAGCGGCGACATCAGCAAGGCCGACAGTCATTTCTACTGGCACGAGGCTGCTATGCAGCGGGGTTACCGCAGCGCTCTCGTTTTGCCCCTGCGCAGTGAACAGCGCAGTTTTGGGGTGCTGTGTTTGTATGCCGGCGAGATTCAGCAGTTCGCCCCTGAGGAAGTCAAGCTGCTGCAGGAGCTGGCCGACAACCTGGCGTTTGGCATCGGCAGTCTGCGCGCACGGCTGGAGCGTCGCCGTCACCAGCAGGCCGCGCGCGAAGCCACGGCCAAGGTGCAGGAGCAGGCCGCGCTGCTGGACAAGGCGCAGGACGCCATCATGGTGCGCAATCTCGACCGGACGCTGCGTTTCTGGAACAAGGGCGCCGAGCACCTCTATGGCTGGACTTCGGAGGAAGTGCTGGGCAAGACCATGGATGAGCTGATGTACCGCAGCCCGCAAGTGCTCGCCACCGCCATGAACCAGGCCTTGGCCAGTGACGGCGACTGGACCGGCGAGCTGGCGCAGGTCGCCCGCGACGGCTCAACCATTCATGTGCAAGCGCGCTGGACCGTGGTGCGCGATGGGCAAGGCCAGGCCAACGGCGTGCTGGGCATCAACACCGACATCCGCGAACGCAAAAAAGCGCGCGAGGAAATCCTGCGCCTCAACGCCGACCTCGAAGAGCGGGTGCGGCTGCGCACCGCGCAGCTGGAGTTTGCCAACCAGCAGCTTGAGGCTTTTTCCTATTCGGTCGCGCATGATCTGCGTAGCCCGCTGAGCACCATTGCCGGATTCAGCGGACTGCTGGAAAAGGCGATGGCCAAAACCAGCGGCGGGCCGCCGGACGAGCGCAGCCAACACTACCTGGCGCGCATCCGTGCGGGTGCTTCGCGGATGGGTGAACTGATTGAGGCCCTGCTCGCGCTGGCCCAGGTCTCGCGCTCCAGCCTGCGCTGGGAGCCGGTCGATCTCAGCGCGCTGGCCGTGGGCTTGCTGACAGGCTACCAGGAGCGGGAGCCTGCCAGGACCGTGCAACTGCGGGTGGAGTCCGGGCTTCTGGCGCAGGGGGATCCGCAGCTGCTCAATCAGGTGCTGGACAACTTGCTGGGCAATGCCTGGAAATTCAGCGCGGGCCAGCCCGTGACCGAGATCACGTTTGGCCACGACTTGGGCGAGGCCGGCGAAACGGTCTACTTCGTGCGGGACAACGGTGCGGGGTTTGACATGGCCTATGCCGAAAAGCTGTTTGGCGCCTTTGAGCGCCTGCATTCACCCACCGAATTTGCCGGCAACGGCATTGGCCTGACCACCGTCCTGCGCATCATTGCGCGCCATGGCGGCAGGGTCTGGGGCGAGTCGGCCGCGGGCTGCGGCGCCACGTTTTACTTCACACTGGGCCTGGCCAGCCTGTGAGCTGCGCTGTGGCGCTTAAAAACTTTGCGCCAGCAGCGTTTCGCGCAGCGTTCGGGCCTTGTCGGGGTCATACTGCCCGCCCATCCGGGCCAGCACCTCGCCCTGGCGGTTGATGACCACGGCGTAAACCTGCTCGGTGCTGTTCAGGCCGGCAGAGCGCGCAAAATTCGCGCGGTCGGTGAACACCGGCACCAGATTGGCCCGTTCGGTGTCTGTCGGGTAGTGCCGCAGCAGCTTGTCCTCGACCGCACTGCGGCCGGTCAGCGTGCCAGGGTCCTTGATCACCGGCATGCGCACCCAGGCAATCGAAGCGTCATTTTGCAAATTCAGGCCCCGGATCCAGCTGTCGGCCTGATCGCGCTGGCCGCGCTTGAAGGTGATCAGGGCCAGCGTGCGGTCCGACGGCAGGCCGTCAGGCACCGCCAGTGGCTGGCGCATCAGGGTTTGCGACATGAAGGCGGGCAGGTGGCCCATCACGCTGGAATCGGTAGGCGATGCCAGGGCAAAGGCGACGGCCAGACCCGTCGCGCCAAGCCAGCCGCCAAGGTAGGACACGGTGCTCATCATGATGCGCTCCCCACTTCAGGTTCGATGCCGGATTCGCATCCACCCTGAGAACAACATACAGCCAAATCAGGGCGGCAGGCAAACCAACAATTGGAAAAAATTGTTATTACGGTGGAGTCTCGCGGCGTGCAATAGGTTCAATAAAAAAATGCGCTTGCCGCAAGCGGTGCCGGCCGGCCTGAAACCGGGCCTGTGTGTCTAGAATGCAGCCATGTCCACCAGCGGTCCCACCGTCGGCAGCCCCTCTGCCACCGCCAAAATCAGCGCCCTCAAGGCGGGGCCGGCCAAGATGTCGTTCAAGACGCAGATGCTGCAGGCGCGCGAGGACGCCATCGTGGTGGCGGCCAATCGCCTGATGGCCGAAAAAGGCTTCGATTTGATGACGGTGGACCAGGTGGCAGCCGATGTCGGCATTGCCAAGGCCAGCCTGTACAAGCACTTCCCGAGCAAGGAGGCGCTGGCCGCCGCCGCCATGGTGCGGGTGCTGCGGCTGGCGCAGGCCCATCTGGCCACCTTGCCCGCCAGCGCCCGGCCGCTGGAGCAGCTCAAGGCGGTGGTGCGCTGGATGATGCAGATGCAGATGGCCGGTGAAATGCCCTCGCTGCCGAGCCAGAACTCCAGCCTGCGCGCCGCCCTGATGGGCAACAAGGCCTACCTCAACGGCTTGATGGAAGTCAGTGACCACATCGGCGGCTGGATAGAGCTGGCGCAGCAGGACGGCAGCCTGGGCGCCGACCTGCCGCCGCTGCTGGTGCTCTACACGCTGTACGCGCGGGCCTGCGATCCGGTGCTCGAATTCATGCGGGCCAGCGGCCAGCACAGCGATGAGGCGGTGATCGAGCTGGTGCTGCGCACCTGCTTTGAAGGGCTGAGCGCCCGCTAAGCGGGTGACGCGGACGGGTGGCCCGGCTTAGCGAACCAGCAGCACCGGGACGGTGCTGTGCGCCAGCACCTGGGTCGCCACCGAGCCCATGACCAGATTGGCCAGCGCGCCGTGGCCGTGGGAGCCCATGATGATCATGTCGAACTTGCCGGCCTGGGCAAACTTGCTGATGGCCTCGCCGGCCGGCCCCGATTTCCACTCGCTTTTGGCTTCTATGGCGTGTCGCAGCAAAAACTTGCAGACCGGACCCATGATCTTTTCCACCTCGTCGGCGTAGTAGCCGTTGAGGGTGCTGGCCCCCACCGCCGCCCGCACCCGCGGCGGCAGCGGCGGCTGTGCGGTGAACACGGTGTACTGGCTGGCCGTGCCGAACACCTCGTTGTGCGCGACCAGATAGGCCAGCATTTTCTTGGTGTAGGCGCTGCCATCGACGGCGAGAAGAATTTTCATGGAAGTCATCCTCTGCAAAAGATCCAGTCTAACCAAAGACCGTGCCGGCGGCTTGATGCGCGTCAACTGAATGCGCAGTTAACGCTGGCGCTGAGCGTTCCGGCAGTTTGCTACTGTTTTCATAGCGCACTATGCCTATGTTGTAAGGGCTAGAGGTCGATTTTGATCAAAAAATCGGGTTTATAGCCGTCCTGCTCGCCCTTGCGCGCGTAGCCCAGCGGGTTGGCGACCACGCGGCAGCCGCTTTTCGTATAGTCAATCGGGCAATGCAGATGGCCGTGCAGCCACAGCCGGGCCAGCGGTAGCAGCTCGTCCAGCGAATTGCAAAAACCCGCCGTGCCGGGCGACAGGCCATAGCGCGGGTCGGCGCTGAGCAGGCTGGGCGCGAAATGCGTCACCGCCACGGTCGGGCCGGCAAACGGTTCGGCCAGCGCGCGGCGCAGCCAGGCCTGGCTTTGCAGGCCCTCTTGGCGCACCGCCTCGGCCAGCATCGGCTGACCGGCGCGCAGGGCGTGGTTTTTGTTCAGGTAAAAATTGGCGGCGCGAAAGGCTTTTTCGCGCCCCTTGAGCTGCTGGGCCAGGCTGATGTCTTCGTGGCGGGCCTGCTCGGTGCTCAGCGCGTCAAAGTCGGCCCACAGCGTGCTGCCGACAAAGCGCACGCCATTCATCACCACGCTTTCGCGCTCCAGCCAGATCAGCCCCAGGCGCTGGCAGGTTTCGCGCAACCGGGCGTCGGCCTCGTCAAAATCCAGCCCGTCGTACTCGTGGTTGCCGGGCAAGAACAGCACTGGCGTCGGCCAGCCCGCGCCGCCGCGCTCCACCGGCAGCGGCGAAAACCGCGCCAGCCCAAAGTCGCTGATGCCCAGGCGACCCAGCAGCGAGCCGTTCTGGTAGGAGCCGATGTCGCCCGCCAGCACCAGCAGGTCAGCGCCCGGGGTCGGCCGGGCGCAGAAGTGCGGGTTCGATTCAAGGTGCAGGTCGGACAGCAGCTGGATGTTCACCGCTGCATTGTCGCCCGCGTCCCGGCCTGACGGCTTACTTGCCGAGCTGCAGCGTGCCCTTCATGAGGGACGAGTGGCCGGGGAAGGAGCAGAAAAAGCTGTAGCTTTCGCCGGCCTTGAGCTTGCTGCCTGCAAACTTGACGGCGTCGGATTCGCCGCCACCTATGACCCTGGTATGCGCAATGACGCGGCTGTCGCCGGCCTTGACATGCTCGCTGGCGGCGGCTGTCAGGCCGTCAGCCGCGACGCTGGCCATGTCGGCGGTTTTGCTCAGCACCCAGTTGTGGCCCATGCTGGTCTTGGCCATTTTGCCGGTGTGCTTGAGTTTGACGGTGAAGTCCTTGCAGCTCTTGGGCACCGTCATGCTGCTGGTGTTGAACTGCATCGCGTCGTTGGCCTCGATGTCGGCGGTGCAGGCGTCGGCGGCAAAGGCCGGTGCCGCAAAGGCTGCGGCGGCGCTGATCAGCGCGAGGGCCGTGGTGTGTTGGGAAATTTTCATGTGAATACTCCTGTGAAGGTTGAAAAAAGGGATGGACAGGCCCGCGCAGGCGGCCTGCCCATGAAGGTCGAGGCAGGGTTGAGGCAGGTTCAGGCCCCGGCGGGTTCCAGCCGGCTGCCCGGCGCGGCCAGCGCGGGCTGCTTGCCCAGCAGTCCCAGCACCACTTGCAGCGCCATGGCCACGGCGCCGGTGATGAACACCACGTCGCCAAAGGTGCGGATCCAGCGCAGGGTTTGCAGCAGCGGCTGCTGCATGAAGGCTTCGCTGCGGGCATACCAGAGGCCCTCGGTCACGCTGGCGTGAAACTGGATGATGCCGATCGGCAGCAGGCTGGTGAAAATCATCAGCACCAGGCCGGCATTGAGCCCCCAGAACGCGGTTTTCATCAGCGGCTGGCTGAAGGCGTAGTGCGGCCGGATGTAGCGCAGCACCAGCAGCGTGAAGCCTAGCGCCAGGAAGCCATAGACCCCGAACAGGGCCGCGTGCGCATGCACCGGCGTGGTGTTCAGGCCCTGGATGTAGTACAGCGCCATCGGCGGGTTGATCATGAAACCAAAGACGCCAGCGCCCAGCATGTTCCAGAAGGCCACAGCGACGAAGCACATCATGGGCCACTTCAGGCGGTCCATCCAGTCGGCGCGCTCGCGCAGGCGCCAGTTTTCCCAGGCCTCGTGGCCCAGCACAATCAGCGGCACCACTTCAAGTGCGCTAAAGCTGGCGCCGACCGCCATCACCGGCGTGGTGGTGCCGGCAAAGTAAAGGTGGTGGAAAGTGCCCGGAATGCCGCCCAGCATGAACAGCGAAGCCGAGGCCAGGCTGGCCGCCGTGGCCATGGGGCGCGACACCAGGCCCAGCGTGGCAAAGATGAAGGCCAGCGCGGTGGTGGCGAACACTTCAAAAAAGCCTTCGACCCAGAGGTGAACCACCCACCAGCGCCAGTACTCCATCACCGACAGGTGGGTGCGCTCGCCGTAGAAGAAGCCGGCACCGTAGAACAGGCCAATCGCCACTACCGAGGCCGTCAGCAGCGCCAGCAGGTTTTTGTCGCCGCCGGGCTGGCGCAGCGCCGGCACCATGCCGCGCAGCATCAGCACCAGCCAGAAGGCAATGCCGGTGAACTTGCCGATCTGCCAGAGCCGGCCCAGGTCCACGTACTCGTAGCCCTGGTGGCCGAGCCAGAAGTTGAGGTTGGGCGGCATGATTTGCGCAATCGCCAGGTAGTTGCCGACAAAGGAGCCGACCACGACGATGACCAGCGCCCAGAACAGGATGTCCACGCCCAGCTTCTGGTACTTCGGGTCCTTGCCGCCATGAATCAGTGGCGCCAGAAACAGGCCCGCCGCCAGAAAGCCGGTGGCAATCCAGAACAGCGCCGCCTGGATGTGCCAGGTGCGCGTGAGGGAGTATGGAAACCATTGCGAGACATCGATGCCGTAAAAAGTTTGTCCTTCGACCGTGTAGTGCGCGGTAAAGCCGCCCAGCAGCACCTGAAACACAAACAGCGCCACCACCAGAAACAGGTACTTGCCCAGCGCCCGCTGCGAGGGTGTGAGCGCAAAGGTGGTCAGCGGGTCGCGCGCGGCGGCGGCCGGCAGCGGGTCGTCATGCTTGCGCAAAAAGGCCCAGGCCCAGACCAGAAAACCGATGCCGGCCAGCAGCACCACGATGCTGCCAATCGACCACATGATGTTTTCGCCGCTGGGCCGGTTGTCAATCAGCGGCTCATGCGGCCAGTTGTTGGTGTAGGTAACGTTCTTGCCGGGCCGCTCGGTGGCGGCGGCCCAGGCGGTCCAGAAGAAAAACTGTGTCAGCTGCTGGCGCCGCTCGGCGCTGGGCAGGGTGTTTTCCTTCATGGCAAAGCTCTGGCGGCTGTTGCGCAGCTCGGGCGTGTCCGAGAAAAGACTGACGTAATACGCCGCCGTGCTGGCCATGGCCTGCGCGCGGCGCCTGGAGACCGTCAGCACCTCGGTGTCGGCATCGGCCCGGTTGCCGCGGTATTCGGCCTTGAGCTGCGCGCGCAGCGCGGCTTGCGCCGGCCCGTCGAGTTCGGCGTAGGCCTTGCCATGCTGGTCCCTGGCGGCCAGCTCCAGCCAGCCGGTCAGCTCGCGGTGCAGCCAGTCGGCGGTCCAGTCGGGCGCCTGGTAGGCGCCGTGGCCCCAGATCGAGCCGAGCTGCATGCCGCCCACCGATTGCCAGGCGGTCTGGCCGTCCAGAATGCCCTCCTTCGTAAAGAGCGGCTGGCCGTCGGCGCTGACGACCTGTGACGGAATCGGCGGCGCCTGGCGGTAGACCTCGGTGCCGAAGTAACCCAGCAGCGAGAAGGTGACCGCCACCACGGCGATCAGGGTGAACCAGAGTTTTTTGTAGGAAGCCATAGGGGTCTTTCTGCCTTGGTAATGAGGCCGCGGCTTCAGCCGTGGGCCGCCAGCGCGGGCTGCACGGCCGGGGCGGCCCGGTCGAACAGGATGTTGTTTTCAAGATGGATGTGCTGCATCAGGTCGTCGTGCAGGGTACGCAGGCCCAGGTACAGCGCGCGCCAGGTGTTGCAGGCGCCGCGCGGCAGGGTGATGCCGTGGGTCAGCGCGTCCAGGCGCTGCAGCGCCACGCCGTGCTGGTCATGCTCCATGCGCAGCACGGTGATCGGGCTGGTCGCCAGCGCGCCGTGGCCGCGCGCCAGCATCGGGAACAGCACCTGCTCCTCCTTTTGCATGTGGCTTTCCAGCTCCTGCTGCATGGCGGCCAAATGGTCGGCCAGGCCGGCCGGGCAGCTTTCATGGGCGGCGTGCACCTGCTCGACCTTGCGCGCCAGCCGGATCAACTCGGGCAGCTGCTGGCGGTGCACCTCGTGAAAGCGGGTCAGAATGTGGTCGACCAGTTCGGTGGCCGAGGCGGCGCTCCAGTCGCGTTCTTCGGATTCGGCCATGTCGGGCAGGCCTTGCAGGCGCGCCGCGATCAGCGCGCCATCGACGCCGGCCGCGTTGGCGGCTTCGCGCAGGCTGTGCTTGCCGCCGCAGCAAAAGTCGAGCTGGTATTCATGAAAAATCCGGGTGGCACCGGAAAGCTGGCGCGCCAATTGGCCCAGGGGTTGATCGAGCAGGGTCATGGGAAGGTCCTCTGTGAAATGGATGTCTACCCAATGCGATTTCCATGCCCAGAAAATCTCCAATGAATTCAAGGACATTTTTGCATGATGGTACTATTAACCCGATCTGCTAAGGGTTGATTCAACCTATAAAGGGTAATTCGTACCGTGATTGAAAATATGCTGCTGACCGATCTGGTCGCCGATTTGCCGCAGGCGGTGCGCCTGCAGCGGCTGGTGGTCACCCTGCGCGCCCACTTTCGTTGCGGCGCGGTGGCCTTGCTGCAGCTGGAGCAGGAGCACCTGCGCCCGGTGGCGGTCGATGGGCTGGTCAGCGACGCGCTGGGCCGGCGCTTTGCGGTGAGCCAGCATCCGCGCCTGTCGGCCATCCTGGCGCGGCGCGGCGTGACCTGTTTTCACCACGAAAGCACCTTGCCCGACCCCTATGACGGCCTGATTGATGCCCATGT
>NZ_JANOAL010000172.1:0-8466 GCF_031411155.1 Polaromonas sp.
CCCACCCAGCTTTCGTAGCTTTGCAGGTTGGGAACGCCGGAGTCAGCGGGCAGCTTGTCGGCGTCGCACAGCGCGATGTAGTGCTTGATGCTGGGGCAACGGCCGTGCACGGCCTGCACCAGCGGCAGAAAGCTCAGGTCAAAACACAGCACCTGGTCTTCGGCGTGGTTGGCAATCCAGGCAATCTGGTCGGGGTGCAGGCGCGGGTTGATGGTGTGCAGCACCCGGCCCGAGCCGCTGACGCCGTAATACAGCTCGAAGTGGCGGTAACCGTTCCAGGCCAGCGTGGCGACGCGGTCACCAAAGGCCAGCTTCAGGCCATCCAGCGCATTGGCCACCTGGCGCGACCGGCTGGCGGCGTCCTTGTAGGTGTAGCGATGCAGATCGCCTTCGACGCGGCGCGACACGATTTCGGCGTCCCCATGGTGGCGTTCGGCGAACTCGATCAGCGATGAGATCAGCAGCGGCTGACTTTGCATCAAACCTAACATGGTGTGTTTCCTTTCCTGCCCTGGGGGCGTGTTGTGAATTCAAATGCCTCGTGGCCGCATCGTACCCCGCACCTACGCCGCCTCGCCCCGGGGGAAATCCGAAGGCGAGCACCTTGGTGACAAGGCCGGGCACCCCTAGCCAGGCGCGGCCCGGGCTTTAACCCCTGCAACGCAGGGCCGTCGCCGTCATAAGACAATCGGAAGCATGACCTCTGCCACCGCCACCCCGCTTGACCGGACGACTGACACGCCCCATGCACCTGATACCGCCCCCCTGAACTGGCGCCACAGTTTTGCCGAACTGGGCCCGGCCTTTTACACCGAACTCCAACCCGCGCCGCTGCCCGCGCCCTACTGGGTCGGGCGCAGCCAGGCCATGGCGCGCGAACTGGGGCTGGGCGAGGCCTGGATGGAATCGGCCGACGCGCTGGCCATGCTGACCGGCAACCAGCTGGCGCCAGGTTCGAGGCCGCTGGCCAGTGTCTACAGCGGCCACCAGTTTGGCGTCTGGGCCGGGCAGCTGGGCGATGGCCGGGCGATTTTGCTGGGTGAGCTGCAAACCCCGCAAGGCCCGCAGGAAATCCAGCTCAAGGGCGCGGGCAGAACGCCCTACTCGCGCATGGGCGATGGCCGGGCCGTGCTGCGCAGCTCGATCCGCGAGTTTTTGTGCTCCGAAGCCATGCATGGCCTGGGTATTCCCTCCACCCGCGCGCTCTGTATCACCGGCTCCGACGCTGCCGTGCGCCGCGAAGAGATAGAGACCGCCGCCGTGGTGACGCGGGTTGCCCCCAGCTTCATCCGCTTTGGCCATTTCGAGCACTTCAGCTACAGCGAGCAGCCTGTCCAGCTCAAGGCGCTGGCCGACCATGTGATTGACCGGTTTTACCCGGCTTGCCGCGAAGCCAGCCAGCCCTATGCGGCGCTGCTGCAGGCCGTGAGTGAGCGCACCGCGCACCTGATGGCCGCCTGGCAGGCCGTGGGCTTTTGCCACGGCGTGATGAACACCGACAACATGAGCATTCTGGGCCTGACGATTGACTACGGCCCGTTCCAGTTCCTCGATGCGTTCGACCCCGGCCATGTCTGCAACCATTCGGACGCCGAGGGCCGCTACGCCTACAACCGGCAGCCCAACATGGGTTACTGGAACCTGTTTTGCCTGGGCCAGGCGCTGCTACCGCTGATGGACAGCCAGGAGCAGGCGCTGGCGGCACTGGAGTCCTACAAAACCGTGTTTCCGGCGGCGCTGGCGGCCCGGATGCGCGCCAAGCTCGGGCTGCCTGAGGAGCAGCCGCAGGACCTGGCGCTGGTGGAAAACACCTTCAAGCTGCTCGCCGCCAACCGGGTCGACTACACGATTTTCTGGCGTCACCTGTGCAGCTTTACCCCGCAAAGCGGCCACGAAGCGGTGCGCGACCTGTTCTTCGACCGCGAATCCTTCAATGCCTGGGCGCTACAGTATTCAGAGCGGCTTACGCACGTAGACAGTGGGCTGCGGGCCGATTTGATGCTCAAAAACAATCCCAGGTTCGTTCTGCGCAACCATCTGGGCGAGGAAGCCATACGCGCCGCGAAACTAAAGGATTTTTCCGGGGTCAACACCTTGCTGAGCGTGCTGCAGACCCCATTTGACGAGCATGAAGCGCACGAGCGCCTGGCCGGATTTCCGCCCGACTGGGCCAGTTCCATAGAAATCAGTTGCAGCTCGTAACAAACACGCCCCCCTGCCCACCCACGCCACAAGGACGCCCCAACCATGAGCCCCAAAATCCAGAAAACCGACGCCGAATGGAAAGCCCTGCTGGCCGAAAAAGGCGCCGAGCCCGCCGCCTTTGAAGTCACCCGCCATGCCGCCACCGAGCGGCCTTTTTCCGGCAAGTACGAAGACAACTATTCGCCCGGCACCTACCGCTGCATTTGCTGCGATGCCGAGCTTTTCGACGCCTCCACCAAGTTTGATGCGGGCTGCGGCTGGCCCAGCTTTTCGCAGGAGGTCAAGGCCGGCGCGATTGAAGAGCATATGGACCGGGCCCATGGCATGACGCGCACCGAAACCGTCTGCGCCAATTGCGGTGCCCATTTGGGCCATGTCTTTCCCGATGGACCGACCCCGACCGGCCTGCGTTATTGCATGAACTCGGCTTCGCTCGATTTCAAGCCAAAGTGAATGTGGCCCCCACGCTTGTCGCTTCGCGTACTGCGCTGCCCCCCGAGGGGGCCGCTGCGCCTGCGGCCCGGCAAAGCCGGTTCCGCGGCCCCTGCTGGTGTGAAGAGCAGGCATTACCCTCTCGTTTCGTTCACCCGGCTGCCGGATTCCAGCCCAGGCAGATGTCTGTAATGCCTCCGCGATAATCGCCCCATGAAACTTCTGTTCGACTTTTTACCGATTGCGCTGTTCTTCGGCATGTTCAAGTACGCCGAGGGCCACAAGGACTGGGCCGCCAGCACCGCCACCGAATGGCTGGGTTTCCTGGTGTCGGGCGGCGTGGTCGGGTTGGCCGAGGCGCCGGTGCTGCTGGCCACGGTGGTGGTGATCGTCGCGACCTTTGCCCAGATCCTGTGGCTCAGGCTCAGGGGCAAGAAAATCGACACCATGCTGTGGGTCAGCCTGGGGCTGGTCACGGTGCTGGGTGGCGCCACCATTTATTTTCATAGCGAGAGCTTCATCAAATGGAAGCCGACCGTGCTCTACTGGGTCATGGGCAGCGCCCTGCTGCTGGGTCAGCTGGTGTTCAAGAAAAACGGCATCAAGTCGCTGATGGGCTCGCAAATGACGCTGCCGGATCCGGTCTGGCGCAACGTCAACCTGAGCTGGGTGGCTTTTTTCACCGTGATGGGCTTCCTCAACCTCTGGGTCGCCTTTAATTTTCCGACCAGCACCTGGGTCAACTTCAAGCTGTTCGGCGGCCTGGGCCTGATGCTGGTGTTTGTGCTGGTGCAGGCGGTTTTTCTCAACAAGCATGTCAAGATGGACACTCCCCTGGACCCCACCCCATGACCGAACCGTACTCTGGCATCCAGCCGGTTTTTGTCGATGCCATCGAGCGGCAGCTCAGGGCGCAGTTGAATCCGACCCGGCTTGAAGTGTTTGACGAAAGCGGCGCGCACGCCGGTCACGCCGGCGCCAATGCCGAGGGTTTTGGCTCGCATTTTCGGGTGCGCATCGCCAGCCCGCTGTTTGCCGGCAAGAGCCGCGTGGCGCAGCACCGGCTTGTGTATGATGCAATGCAAAATTTCATCGACCAGGGCCTGCACGCGCTGGCGATAGAGATTGTCCAGTCCCCCTGAACGACCGCAGGAACGGTGTCAAGGCGCACAGCAAACCGGCCTGACCCGGCAAAAATTACCAACGATGACAAGGATCACATGAAGAAGCACTTTTTACTGGCGACTCTCGCGGCGGGCCTGCTCGCCTTTGGCGCCCAGGGCGCGCTGGCCCAGAACATCGCCATCGTCAACGGCAAGGCCGTGCCCAAGGCCCGCGTTGAGGCGCTGGCGCAGCAGGTGGCCAAATCGGGCCGCCCGGTCACGCCAGAGATGGAAGGCCAGTTGCGCGAAGAAGTCATTGCCCGTGAAGTGTTCATGCAGGAAGCCGAAAAACGCGGCCTGTCCGCCAGCGATGACTACAAGGTGCAGATGGAACTGGCGCGCCAGACCATTTTGATCCGCGAACTGTTTGCCGACTTCCAGAAAAAAAACCCGGTGACCGACGCCGACCTGAAGGGCGAATACGACAAGTTTGTGGCAGCCAACGGCGGCAAGGAATACAAGGCGCGCCACATCCTGGTCGAAAACGAAGCCGAGGCCAAAACCATTATTGCCAGCCTGAAAAAAGGCGGCAAGTTTGAAGACATCGCCAAGAAGCAGTCCAAAGACCCCGGCTCCGGCGCCAAGGGCGGCGACCTGGACTGGGCCAACCCGTCGAGCTATGTGCCCGAGTTCAGCGACGCGCTGGGCAAGCTGGCCAAGGGTCAGCTGACCGACACGCCGGTCAAATCGCAGTTTGGCTTCCATGTGATTCGCGTGGACGATATCCGCACCGCGCAGTTGCCGGCGTTTGAAGAAGTCAAACCCCAGATCGCCCAGCAGATGCAGCAGCAAAAGCTGGCCGCGTTTCAGGAAGAGTTGCGCAAGAAGGCCAAGATCGAATAAGGCGACCCGCCTTTTCACCCCAAAAAACGCGGCTCCGGCCGCGTTTTTTTGTGGGCGCGGCCGGTTTTAGCGCAAGGTTTTGAGCGCGGCCAGGGCCGTCAACACGCCAATCAGCACCGGCTGGTGCAGCATGTACCAGGACAGGCTCCAGCGTCCCAGCCAGGCCAGCGGCGCTGCCGCCGCCGGTATCGCGCGGCTGCCCCAGTGCGGCCGGCTGGCCAGCAGCCATTGCCCCGCCGCCATGCCCCACCACATCAGACCCAGCCAGGGCAGCAGCGGGACGTAGTCCTCGGTGATCGGCTTGCGGCTGACAAAACCCAGCCAGTTGAACCCGGAATTATTAAGAAAATCGGCTCCAGCCCAATAAGAATGAGCGTAAGCAGCTATGAATTTCATAGCGATTGCGAGCCCGCCGGCCAGCCACAGCCAGCGTCCCCAACCGGCGCTAAAGCGCACCACGATCAGCATCACGGCAATGCCGTGCAGCACGCCGAAGTAGATAAAGCTCTTCGGAAACATCCAGTACGAGCTTGCCGTGACCAGCAGCGCACAGGCGGCGACTTGCGCCCAGCGCCTCCAGAAACGCCGCGCGCTTTGGCCGCGCTGCAGCGCCACGGCCTGCCCCAGCCCGGCGCACAACAAAAACAGGCTGACGATGAAGGTGCGCTGCCAGGTCCAGAACGGGTCGCTGTAAAAGTCCTGCCTCAGGTAGCCAAAGTGATTGAGGTCAAAGCAAAAATGAAACAGCGTCATCCAGACGACGGCCGCACCGCGCAGGGCGTCTATCGTGTCAAAACGCTGAACGGCCGCGATGGGCGGGCCGGTCGGGCTCATGCGGGCTGGCGCGGCGCCCGGTTGTTTCACGACCGCTGGGGCTCGGCGGCGGCGGCTTCGGTTTGCTCCCAGACCTGCGGGAACAGTTCGTCAACCATGGGCGCGCCATCCGCCAGCCGCTCGGCCAGCCCGGCAAACGGCGGCGAGGTGCGCCAGGGTCGCACCGCGTGGCGCGCATCGTCGCCCAGGTAGCGGGCCGAGAACACGCGCCGGCGCGTACCTGCCCCGACACCGCTGCTCGCGTGCAGGGTCAGCATGTTGAAGGCCACCGCGTCGCCCGGCTCCAGCGCCCAGGCCAGTTGCCGGTACTGGTCGGGGTGGGCGTCAATCGCCGGCAATTCGGCCAGCGTGCCATCGGGAAACCATCTGGCCTGGCTGTCGCGAAAGGTGCGCGGCATGTACCAGGTGCCGGCGTGCGAGCCGGCGACAAAGCGCAGCGTGCTTTGCTGCGGCACCGGGTCCACCGGAATCCAGAAACTCACGTTCTGCCGGCCGCTGACGTTGTAGTAGGGCTGGTCCTGGTGCCAGGGCGTGGGCTGGCGCGTGCCGGCTTCCTTGACCAGCAGGTGGTCGTGGTAGACCCGGGCGGTGCGGCTGGCCATCAGTTGCGCGGACACGCGCGGCAGCTGCGATTCACACAGAATGGCGCGGTAGTCCGGGTTCGCTTGCCAGCTGCAGAAGTCTTCGACGAAGCGGCCCGGGTCATCGGGCTCGCTGGCCACCATCGCCAGCGGGCTGAGGTGGGCCAGGTTGTGCTCTATGCCCCGCGCCAGCCGCTGCACCTCGTCGGGGCTCAATACCCCGCGCAACAGCGCGGCGCCGTCGCGGGCAAAATCCGCCGCCGTCTGGGCGGGCAACTGGAATGAGGCAGCCATCTGCGAAACCCTTTCTTATTGGCGTTCAGCGGGGGTTAACCGACCCAGCGGCGGGCGTTGTGCCACAACTGCAGCCACGGGCTGTGGGCGCTCGGGTCCAGCGCGGTCCAGCTCATCTGGATGTTGCGAAACACGCGCTCGGGGTGCGGCATCATCGCGGTGAAGCGGCCGTCGGGCGTGGTCACGGCCGTCAAACCGCCGGCGCTGCCGTTGGGGTTGGCCGGGTAGGCTTCGGTCGCTACCCCATGGTTGTCGGTAAAACGCATGGCGGCAATCGCCTTGCCGGCATCGCCGCGGTGGGCAAAATTGGCATAGCCTTCACCGTGCGCCACCGCAATCGGCAGCCGGCTGCCGGCCATGCCCTGAAAGAACAGGCTGGGTGAGTCGAGCACCTCGACCTGGCTCAGGCGCGCCTCAAAGCGCTCGCTGCGGTTGGTGGTAAAGCGCGGCCAGGCCTCGGCACCCGGAATGATGTCGGCCAGCTCGGCAAACATCTGGCAGCCATTGCACACGCCCAGGCCAAAGGTGTCCTGCCGGGCGAAAAAGGCCTTGAACTGGTCGGCCAGCGCCGGGTTGAAGGTAATCGACCGGGCCCAGCCTATACCCGCGCCCAGCGTGTCGCCGTAGCTGAAGCCACCACAGGCCACCACGCCGCTAAAGTCAGCCAGCCGGGCCCGTCCGCTTTGCAGATCGGTCATGTGAACGTCGAAGGCGTCAAAACCGGCCTCGGTAAAGGCGTAGGCCATTTCCACATGCGAGTTGACGCCTTGCTCGCGCAGCACGGCAACCCTGGGGCGCGACAGGTTCAGTGCCGGTGCTTCCAGCGTTTTTGAGGGTTCAAACGTGAGCTGCACCTGCAAGCCGGGATTGGCCGGGTCGCCCACGGCGGCGTGCTCGGCATCGGCGCCGGCCGGGTTGTCGCGCTGCTGGCAAATCTTCCAGCTGACCGAGTCCCAGACCTGGTGCAAGTCCTGCAGCGAGGCCTTGAACACGGCTTTGGTGTCGCGCCAGACCTGCACCTCGCCCTTGCCGACTTCGAGCGCGGCATGCTCGGGGCGGGTCTTGCCGACGAAATGGCTGAACCGGGACAGGCCATGCTCGCGCAGGGTTTGCATGACCTCATTGCGCACCTCGGTACGCACCTGAATCAGGACGCCCAGTTCTTCGTTGAACAGCGCCTTGAGCGTCTGCTCTTCGCGGCGCGGGCCGACCTGCGTCGCCCAGTTCTTGCTGTCGCCGCTGTCCATGCGGCTGTCGGTGATGCCGTCACCCTCGACCAGCAGCATGTCGATGTTGAGCGACACGCCGACATGGCCGGCAAAAGCCATTTCGCAGGCCGCCGCAAACAGGCCACCGTCGCTGCGGTCGTGGTAGGCCAGGACTTGCCCTTGCGCACGCAAGGCGTTGATGGCATTGACCAGATTCACCAGGTCTTGCGGGTCGTCCAGATCGGGCACGGCGCCGTCTTCCAGATTCAGGCTTTGCGCCAGAATCGAGCCGCCCATGCGCATCTGACCCTTGCCCAGATCAATCAGGATCAGCGTGGTGTCGGCCTCTTGCGCGTTCAGCTGCGGCGTCAGCGTGCCGCGCACGTCGGCCAGCGTGGCAAAGGCGCTGACGATCAGCGACACCGGCGAGGTGACTTTCTTGCTGTTGGCGCCGTCGCTCCAGACGGTGCGCATCGACAGCGAATCCTTGCCGACCGGAATCGACACGCCCAGCGCCGGGCACAGTTCCATGCCCACGGCTTTCACGGTTTCGTAGAGCGCCGCATCCTGCCCCGGCTCGCCGCAGGCGGCCATCCAGTTGGCCGACAGCTTGACGCGCGGCAACTCAATCGGCGCGGCCAGCAAATTGGTGATGGCCTCGGCCACCGCCATGCGGCCCGAAGCGGCGGCCCCACCCGAGCCCACGGCGGCCAGCGGCGTGCGTTCGCCCATGCTCATGGCCTCGCCGGCAAAGCCGTGGTAGTCGGCCAGCGTCACGGCGCAATCGGCCACCGGCACCTGCCACGGGCCGACCATCTGGTCGCGGTGCGTCAGCCCGCCCACGCTGCGGTCGCCAATGGTGATCAAGAAGCGCTTGGACGCCACCGTCGGGTGGCTCAGCACGGC
>NZ_JANOAL010000173.1:0-1874 GCF_031411155.1 Polaromonas sp.
TCGATGTCAAACTGGTAATGTTTCGCCAGGCTTTCGAGCATGGAAAAGTAATAGCCATTGCGCCGGTCCCAGCCCTTGACGGCGCCGCTGGCCAGGCTCAGCGACGCAAACGCCACCACCCGCGTCGGATCAAAAAATTCCTTGTGACCCAGGCCATCGCAGCTCGGGCAGGCGCCGACCGGCGAGTTGAAGGAAAACAGCCGCGGCTCCATCTCGCTGAGCGAATAGCTGCAGACCGGGCAGGAAAACTTGGCGCTGAACAAATGCTCCTTGCCGCTGTCCATTTCCAGCGCAATCGCCTTGCCGTCGGCCAGCCGCAGCGCGGCTTCAAAGCTCTCGGCCAGGCGCTGCTGCATGTCGGGCCGCACCTTGATACGGTCAATCACCACGTCAATATTGTGTTTTTCGGTCTTTTTCAGCGCGGGCAGCTCGTCAAATTCGTAGGCCGTGCCATCGACGCGAAAGCGCACGTAGCCCTGGGCCTGCATCTGGGCAAACACATCGGTAAATTCGCCCTTACGCTCACGCGCCACCGGCGCCAGGATCATCAGCTTGCTGTTCTCGGGCAGGGCCAGCACGGCGTCGACCATTTCGCTGACGCTTTGCGACTGCAGCGGCAAGTCATGCTCGGGGCAATAGGGCGTTCCGGCGCGCGCAAACAGCAGGCGCAGGTAGTCGTGGATCTCGGTCACCGTGCCCACGGTAGAGCGCGGGTTGTGCGAGGTGGCTTTCTGCTCAATCGAAATCGCCGGCGACAGGCCCTCGATCATGTCCACATCGGGCTTGTCCATCAGCTGCAAAAACTGCCGGGCGTAGGTGGAAAGGCTTTCCACATAACGGCGCTGGCCTTCGGCATACAGCGTGTCAAAGGCCAGGCTCGACTTGCCCGAGCCGCTCAGGCCGGTGATCACCACCAGCTGGTTGCGCGGAATGTCGAGGTCGATGTTCTTGAGGTTGTGCGTGCGCGCCCCGCGGATGCTGATGCGCTGGGCCGCCAGGATATTGGCCCCCACGCTCCTCACTGCGTGCAAGTCGCTGCCCCCCGAGGGGGCTGAACTTGCTCGGGGCGGCCCTTCACTGCGTTCGCTGGCCAGGTATTTGCTGTCGTTGGGAAAGTTCACTGGAATGAGGTCGCCGCAAAACTCTCAATCATAGACCGAAGCCCTGTTTCGAGCACAATAAGCAACTACGCGACGACCTGACCGCCCGCTTTGGGGTGGCGGGGCGTCTGATTTCATTGATTCAGTCAGTTTTCAGCTCATTTTTAGCCCCTCCACCCCTTGACCCAGCCCCCTGTCCCTCTGTCGTTCCCGATGACCGCCACTGAACGGCGCGCCAGCGCCTCGCTGGCGTCGATTTTTGCTCTGCGCATGCTGGGGCTGTTTCTGGTGCTGCCGGTGTTTGCCCTGGAAGCGGCCAAATACCCGGGCGGCGACGACCCGGCCCGCGTCGGTTTGGCCATGGGGATTTATGGCCTGACCCAGGGTTTGTTACAAATTCCGTTTGGCATCGCCTCGGACTGGTGGGGCCGCAAGCGCGTGATCATTGCCGGGCTGCTGGTGTTTGCGCTGGGCAGCTTTGTGGCCGCCTGGGCCCCCGACCTGAACTGGCTGGTTGTCGGGCGCTCGCTGCAGGGGGCGGGTGCCATTTCTGCCGCCGTCACGGCCCTGCTGGCCGACTGCACCCGCGACGAAGTGCGCACCAAGGCGATGGCGCTGGTGGGCGGCAGCATCGCCCTGATGTTTGCGCTGTCGCTGGTGATTGCGCCGCTGCTGGCCAGCTACATCGGTTTGCATGGCCTGTTTGCCCTGACGGGGTCGCTGGCCCTGGCCGGTATCGCCGTCGTCGTGTGGTGGGTGCCGCCCGAGCCGCTG
>NZ_JANOAL010000174.1:0-7454 GCF_031411155.1 Polaromonas sp.
GGCGTCCCGAATCCGCACTCGCGCCAGCCGGAGCCAGTGCGTAACCGAGGGCGGTGGTCAAAATGGATGTATTCACAGTTCTTCGTTTCATGAAAAGCTCCTGCGTTGGGGTGAGGGGGTGGGTATGGCCGCTTGCAATAGATGCCGTATCGGCGATCCGGCCGCTCCAGCATCCCCCGGGCCGGAGCCCGGCAATTCTTTGTCGGCTGAACCGAGGCGTTCTTACCATGAAGCCCCTGTTCGCCGGAGGCTATTGCTTGTTCACCCGCAGGCGCTGAACTTTCCGCCCGCCCGCTAGTCAGTCCCCCTCATGAAACGCTGGCACCTGTTTACCTCCTGTTTGACGGCGCTGGCCTTGCTGGCGGGCTGCGCCAGCGTTGACGAAAAGCAGCGCGCCTGGATTTTTCAGCCCAGCGACCGCAGCTGGGGCGGCGGCGCCGCGGCGGCCCAGGGCATGGAGGAGGTCTGGATTGGCTTCCAGCCCAAGGCCGGCAGCCCGGGCGACGACCCGGTGCGGCTGCATGGCCTGTGGCTGCCCGCCGACACACCGGAATCAGCCAAATCGCCGATTCTTTTGTACCTGCACGGCGCGCGCTACAACGTCACCGGTTCGGCCCCGCGCATGCGCCGGATGCAGGAGCTGGGCTTTTCGGTGCTGGCGGTTGACTACCGCGGCTTTGGCAAAAGCACCCAGGGGCTGCCCTCGGAAGCATCGGCCTACGAGGACGCCCGCGCCGCCTGGGACTGGCTGGCGCAAAAATACCCCCATCGCCCGCGCTATATCTTTGGCCACTCGCTGGGCGGTTCCATTGCCATCCACCTGGCCGCCGAAGTCGCTGACGAAAGCGGCACCATCGTCGAAAGCACCTTCACCTCCATTGCCGATGTGGTGAGCAGTTCCAAATGGGGCTGGATGCCGGTATCGCTGCTGATCACCCAGCGCTTCGAGGCGGTCCAGAAAGTCGGCCAGATCCGCTCGCCGCTGCTGGTGGTGCACGGCACCGAAGACCAGCTGATCCTGCCCGACCTGGGCCGCAAGCTGTTTGAGGCGGCCGCCCAGCCCAAGCAGTTTATGCTGGTGCAAGGCGGCTCGCACCACAACACCAATGCCCTCGGGCAAGAGCAATACCGCGCAGCCCTGAGCAGCCTGTTTGGTCACGGCCAGCGCACCGCGCCCGTGGCGACCGCCGAGTAGCCAGGTAGGGGCAATCAGCACGGATTGCCAGCGCAGTTTCTGGTAGCCTAGTGCTCCTATGCCCCGCCTCATCCCCTGCGCGCAGGACGCGCCCCTGTACCCGATCTGCCCGCCATGACGTCCGCATCCATGACCGCCAAGGCAGACGGCTCATTCATCACGCGGGTACGGGATGCGCTGAACAAGCTGCCGCCCACCGAGCGCAAGCTGGGCGAATTCATCCTCGATTTTCCGGGTGACCTGTCGAGCTACAGCGCCTCGGAGCTCGCCGGCCTGACGGGCGTTTCCAACGCCACCGTGACCCGCTTCATCCGCCGGCTCGGCTATGCAAGCTACGAGACGGCGCGACGCCACAGCCGCTCCGGCCGCAGCGACGGCGCCGCGCTGTTTCTGCTCAAACCCATGCCCGGTGTGGCGGGCTCCATGGCCGCCCACATCCAGCAGGGGCAAGACAACATCAGCGCCACCTTCAACCAGATTTCTGGCGAACTGATCGACGAAATCGCGCAGGCCATGGCCAAGGCGCGCAGGGTGTGGTTTCTGGGTTACCGGCAAAACCGCAATTTTGCGGCCTACCTGCGCTGGCAGCTGAACCAGGTGCTGGACGGCCCCCAGGTGATTCCCGGCCCCGGCGAAACGCTGGGCGACTATGTCGCCGACATCACTGACAAGGATTTGCTGGTGGTGTTTGCGCTGCGCCGCAGTGTGCCGCTGGCCGCTAACTTCGCCAGGCACGCCAGCCAGGCCGGCACCCAGGTGCTCTACATCACCGACCATTTTTCCAAGCAGCCGATACCCGCGCGCTGGCTGCTGCGCTGCCACACCCAGGCGCCAGGCCCGCTGGACAACCATGCCGCGCTGATGATTTTGTGCCATCTGCTGGCCACCCGCGTCATGGAGCACGCCGGGGCCAGGGGCCGGCGCCGCATGGTGGCCATTGAAGCCGAGCACGACGCCCTGTCGGAGCTGTAAGCCGACACCCGGCCTGAAACGGGCTCAGCTCAGTTGCAGACGCTGCAATTCACGCAGCACCCGGCGCATGCCCGCGGCTACCGGCGAGATCACCGGCACGGCGAGCTGCCGCGCCAGCCGGTCTGCCGACTCGGCCAGCGGACCGCCGCCAATCACCACCGCCGCCGCGCCATCCTCATCGACGCAGGCGCGCACCGCGTCGGCCAGCCGCTCCGCCTGCAAATCAGGGTTGGCTGCCAGCACCAGCGGATCGCCGGGCGGGATCCGCACCCCGGTAAATTGCGCGCTCAAGCCGAGCCGGGCCACAGCCTGGGCAATCGACAGCTCCAGACCGGGCGTGGTGGTGGCAATGCCAAAGCGCCTGCCGCCCGAGGCCGCCTCCAGCATCGCCGCCTCGCCAATGCCCACCACCGGCACCCTGACCTGGCCGCGCAAGGCGTCCAGCCCCGGGTTGCCAAAAGCGCTGATCAGCATGGCATCGACCTGCGTGGCCTGCGCCAGTCCGATCGCCAGCACCTCCTGCGCCGAGAGGGCCAGATCGGCCTCGCTCACGATCATGGACGCGCCGCGGGCTGCGGTGGCGGTCACCAGTTCCAGCGGCTGCGCCAGCGCGAGGCGGGCGCTGCGCAACATCAGCGCGGTGGTCTGCAAGGAGGTATTGGGGTTGATCAGCAACACGGTTTGAGTCATGACATCCCTTTCAGCGGGCGGAAGGTGCGGCCATGGAAACGCCCGCGACCTCGCCAGCGCTGGCCCCGGGCTCAGCCTCGTCTTCAATCGATTTGCCAAAGGTTTCGGGCGCAAACTGCACCGCCACCGCGAAGATCAGGTACATGCCCGCGATCAGGCCAAACATGCCGGCCACGCCATACAGGTCAAACATCCGGCCCGCCAGCAGTTGCGTCAGGGCGCCGCCCACCGTGCCCAGGGCCAGCAGAAACGAGGTGCCCAGGCCGCGCATGCGGGTCGGGTAGAGCTCGGGCGCATAAATCCAGATCGAGGTGTTCAGCGTCAGCACGCAGAACTGGAACAGGGCGCCGCACACCAGCACCATCGCGACGCTGCTGGTGAGGTTGCCAAACGCCAGGCCGGCCAGGCAGGCCGCAATCGCGCCCAGCGTCAGCACCCGTTTGCGCGGAAAGTAAAAGCCCAGGGTGGAAGCCGCAATGGCACCGAGCAGGCTGCCGCTTTGCATGACGATGGTGAAGGCAAAGCTCTTGGTGATGGAGTAGCCCTGCGCCACCAGAATCGTCGGCATCAGGGTCAGCACCGAAAGCTGGGCGCCAAAAGTCATCCATGAGGCGACGCCGACAGCCAGCGTGCGGCGGCCATAGCCGTTGCGGAAAATATCGAGGAACGACACCTTGTCCAAAGTCGGCGCCACGGTTTCGGCATTGGCCGTGATGTAACGCTGCACCTTGAACTGGCCATTGGCCAGGCGCCCCGCCGCCAGCATGGACAGCACCCGGTTGGCCTCATCGACCCGGCCTTTTGACAGCAGAAAGCGCGGCGTCTCGGGCACGTAGCGCCGGTAGAACACGATGAACACGGCGGGCAGCACGAGGCAGCCAAACAGCCAGCGCCAGGCGTTGTCACCGGGAAACAGCGCAAACACGCCAAGCGCAAAGGCAGGCGCCAGCATATTGCCCAGGCCGCCACCGCCCACATTGATCAGGCCGACCGCCGTGCCGCGAAAACGGGCCGAGCAAAACTCCGCCAGCATCGTGACTGCGGTGGTGATTTCACCCCCCAGGCCCAAGCCGACGACAAAGCGCCCGACCGCCAGAAACGCGTAGTCGGGCGCCAGTGCGCACAAAACGGCGCCCAGCGTGAACAGCGACAGGTTGACGTTGAGCATGAAGCGCCGGCCAAAGCGGTCGGCAAAATAGCCCGACAGCAGGCGCCCGGTGGCCGCCGCAATGAAGGTGATGGTGTTCAAAAAGCCGATGTCGGTGGCGTTGAGGCCCCACTGCTGGCGCAGCATGGGCCCGACCAGGCCGACCGTGTTTTGCTCAAACACATCGAACAACACGCCGCACACCACCAAAAAAATGATGGTCTTGTGGGATCGCGTCACGCCGATGCCATTCAACGCATCTTCCAATTGGCGCATTTGCGCGGTCTTGGTGGATGCCGCCGAAACGATTGCTTCTCCAGCCATGATTCTCTCCAGTTAGTCCGGGCCGTCCGGTTGAAATTGAACACACCTGCCATGCGCCGCCCATGACCCGCATGCTGTTGCGGCCAAGCCCGAAGACTGCGTGAATTCGGGATTTTTAAAGAAAAACATTTTTCACGTTTGCGACACATCAAAATTATTTTTCAAACAGGCGATGATTGCAATAGTTTTTTCCAAGGGATAACCCTTGCTTTCGCGTTTATTCAAGTCACCCCGTGCCGCGCGGTCGGGGCGCGCTTTGGCCGGCGCCCGTCGCTGCCTTTCTGGTAGCCTCAACGGTATGTCCGCTCCGTCTTCCTCACTGCTTGCCGCACCGGCCAGCGTCACCATGTCGCCCGGCCTGATCGTCCTCATCCTGTCCCTGCTGCTGGGCATTCAGCCGGTCACCACCGACTTGTACCTGCCGGCCCTGCCGGCGCTGACCGAGAGCTTTGGCGCGCCGATGGCGCAGGCGCAGCTGACGCTAAGCGCGCTGCTGCTGGCTTTCGGCTGTTCGCAACTGATCTGGGGGCCGCTGTCGGACCGCTTTGGCCGGCGCCCCATCCTGCTGTGGGGGCTGGCGAGCTACACGCTGGCGGCAGTCGGCAGCACGCTGGCGCCCAGCATGGCGCTGCTGATCATCTGGCGCGTGGTGCAGGGCGCTGCCATGGGCGCGGTCGTCATGGGTGCGCGCGCCGTCGTGCGCGACCTGTACCAGCCGCTGGAAGGCGCGCGCATCATGTCCAAGGGTCTGAGCGGCCTGGGCATTCTGGCCTGCATCAGCGCGCCGCTGGGCGCCCTGCTGTCAGAGTTTTTTGGCTGGCGCATGGCGCTGACCGCACCCGTGGTGTTTGGCGGCCTCGCGCTGGCCTTGACCAGTCTGCGCTTCAAGGAAACCCTGCGCCACAAAAACCCCGCTGCCCTGCACCCCGCCACGCTGGTCCGCACCTGGGGCCAGCTATTCAGCAACCCGACCTTTCTGGCGTTTTCGGCGCTCGCGGCCGCGTCCTATGGCGGGCTGTTCACCTTTCTGGCGAGTTCCTCGTTTGTCTTCATCAAGGTGCTGGGGCTGAGCAAGACCCAGTACGGCCTGGTGATGTTCTCGATGTGCTTTTCTTACCTGACCGGCACCTTTGTCTGCCGCCGCCTGTTGCCGCGCTTTGGCGTGCGCAAAACCGTGGCGATTGCGGCCGGCCTGAGCCTGACCGGTGGCACGCTGATGGGCCTGCTGGCCTGGGCCGGCCTGCACAACGGCTGGGCCATCATGCTGCCCTTCTACCTCTTCATGCTGGCCCATGGCGTGCACCAGCCCTGCGGCCAGAGCGGCGCGGTCGGGCCGTTTCCGCATGCGGCCGGCGCGGCATCGGCCATGAACGGCTTTTTGATGATGGTGGTGGCCTTCGGCATGGGCGGCTGGCTCGGCACGCACCTGGACGGCACGGTGCGGCCGCTGACCTACGGCGTGTGGTTCTGGAGCGTGCTGATCGCCGGCACCGCCTGGACCGTGGTGCAAAAATACGGCGAGCCGGCGCATGAGGCCCCCAAGCGTGGCGCTTGACTACATTGCGGTTGCCGGACCGACGGCCTCCGGCAAGACCGCCGCCGCGCTGGCGATTGCGCAGCAGCATGCAGTCGAGATCATCAGCGTCGATTCCGCCCTGGTGTACCGGGGCATGGACATTGGCACCGCCAAGCCCAGCGCCGCCGAACTGGCGGCAGTCAAGCACCACCTGGTTGACATCCGCGATCCGCTGCACGCCTACAGCGCGGCCGAGTTTGTGGCCGACGCCGCGCGGCTGATCGGCGAAATCACGGCGCGCGGCAAGCTGCCGCTGCTGGTGGGCGGCACCATGCTGTATTTCAAGGCGCTGTTTGAGGGCCTGGACGACATGCCCAAGGCCGACCCGGCGGTGCGCGCGGCGCTGGCCACCGAGGCGCTGGAAAAAGGCTGGCCCGCGCTGCATGCCGAACTGGCGCAGGTCGACCCGGTCACCGCCGCCCGGCTGGCGCCCAATGACTCCCAGCGCATCTCGCGCGCGCTCGAAGTGTTCCGGCTGTCGGGTCAGCCGATGGCGTTTTTCCAGCAACGCAACGCTATCAAAACAATAGCTGATAGCGCATATAAATCAAGGGCTGGAACCCTTATTTCATTGGAACCAGCGGACCGCGGCTGGCTGCACGGCCGCGTTGCCGAGCGCTTTGATGCGATGCTGGCGGCAGGCTTGGTCGATGAAGTCAAGGCCCTGCGCGCGCGCGGTGACCTGACGGCGGACCTGCCTTCCATGCGCTGCGTCGGCTACCGGCAAGCCTGGCAAGCCCTGGACGGCGACTTTCCCATGAGCGAGCTGCGCGACAAAGGCATTTTTGCCACGCGCCAGCTTGCCAAGCGCCAGCTCACCTGGCTGCGCTCCATGCCGCAGCGCCGGGTGGTCGCCTGCGACGCGCCAGATGCGCTGCAGCAGGTGCTGGACCTTGTCAACGCTCAATTCAAAGCCGCGGCATGAGCCTGCACATCCAGAACCTGGGCAAGCGCTATGGCGACAGCGTGGTGTTCAGCCAGGTGTCGCTGGCCGTGGCCCCCGGCGAGTTTGTCGCCATCGTCGGCGAGTCGGGGGTCGGCAAATCGACCCTGCTCAACTGCATGGCCGGGCTGGACAGCTGGAACGAAGGCACGGTACGCCTGCACGGCGCCGACCTGGCCACGCTGACGGATGACCAGCGTGCGCTGCTGCGGCGCCAGCATGTGGGTTTTGTGTTTCAGGCCTTTCATGTGCTGCCGCACCTGGATGTGGCGCAAAACGTGGCGCTGCCGCTGCTGCTGCTGGGCGAGGCCGATGACCACCGGGTGCAGGCGATGCTCGACGCCGTCGGCCTGAGCGGCCTGGGCGCGCGCCTGCCGCAGCAACTGAGCGGCGGGCAGCTGCAGCGCGTGGCCATTGCCCGCGCGCTGGTGCACCGGCCCGGCCTGCTGCTGGCCGACGAGCCCACCGGCAACCTCGACCCAAGCACGGCCGCCAGGGTGATGGACGCGCTGATTGCGCAGACGCGCGAACACGGCGCCTCGCTGGTGCTGGTCACCCATTCAGAAGCCGCCGCCGCACGGGCCGACCGCGTGCTGCACCTGAGCAG
>NZ_JANOAL010000175.1:0-26367 GCF_031411155.1 Polaromonas sp.
GGGGCAGTCGACGTGGGCGTAGTGGCGGTTGGCCGTCTCGTACTCGACGTGGGCGGTGTTGATGGTGATGCCGCGGGCCTTTTCTTCGGGCGCCGCATCGATCTGGTCGTAACCCTTGGCTTCGCCGCCGAATTTGGCCGCAAGCACGGTCGTGATGGCCGCCGTCAGGGTCGTCTTACCGTGGTCCACGTGGCCAATCGTGCCGACGTTGACGTGCGGCTTGGTGCGTGCGAATTTTTCTTTTCCCATTTCAACTCCGAAAAGTTATAAAAACCAGTTACCAACTCAACCAACCACCAAGCCGACCACAACCTTGAGCCGGCTCTAAATATGGTGCCCATTGCGGGAATCGGACCCGCGACCTCTCCCTTACCAAGGGAGTGCTCTGCCACTGAGCCAAATGGGCAAAATCTCAATCACTCTTCACAGCAACCCGGCACAAGATCAACCAGCAAAACAGCCTCATGGAGCGGGAGACGGGAATCGAACCCGCGTCATTAGCTTGGAAGGCTAGGGTTCTACCATTGAACTACTCCCGCGCAGCTCCACTGAATACCGGCTAACTCACGCCAAATCACTACAACTCAAGGCATTTTCCGGCAAAACAGCCAACCACTACCCGAGTCTCTCGCCTGCCTGATTCAACAAAAAATCAATAAAAATCTGGTGGATGAGGCTGGATTCGAACCAGCGTAGGCGTTAGCCAACAGATTTACAGTCTGCCCCCTTTAGCCACTCGGGCACCCATCCTTCAAGCGAACCTCGGATTATGCCACGCTTTCATGTCACTTGGAAGATCTGGTTACACCAAACCACTCAAAAAGTCCTGTGTCCTGGCTGCCCGTCGGTAGCAGCAAACCAGGCCAAAAACAGCCCAATTTTGGCCTCAAGCCCCGATAAAACGTGTTCGAGAGGCTATCAAAAAAGTAGCAGAATCAAAAAATTGGCGACCCGCCAAGCCAGTCGCGGGCCTGCGAAAAATGCCCGCAGCCGGCAAAGGGCAGCGGCGGCCGAAGTGCCGACAGCGGCGAAGGGTGATTGGCCAGCAGCACCTTGTGCCGCGCCGCATCAATCAGTGCAAGCTTGCTTTGCGCATGGGCGCCCCACAGCATGAACACCACCGGCCGCTCGCCGGCCGAAACATGGTGGATCAGGGCATCGGTCAACTGCTCCCAGCCGCGCCCCGAATGGCTGGCAGGGTGGCCCTCCTCCACGGTCAGGCAGGTATTGAGCAGCAACACTCCCTGGCCGGCCCAGCGCACCAGGCTGCCGCCGGGCACCGGGAAAGGCGGCGGCGGCGTGCCCAGATCGCGCTCAAGCTCCTTGAAGACATTGCGCAGCGACGGCGGCAGGCGCACGCCGGGCGCCACCGAAAAGGCCAGCCCCTCGGCCTGACCGCAGCCGTGATAGGGATCCTGCCCAAGGATGACAACCCGCACCTGCTCGGGTGGGGTGAGTTCCAGCGCGCGCAGCGGTTGTGGCGGAAAAATGACGGAATTTTCAGCCAGCCGGTGACGCAAAAATTCCAGCAGCGTCTGTCCCGCGGCACTGGCAAAAAAAGCCTCGGTCAAGGGTCGCCAGCCGGTCGCCACCGGCCAGCGAGTCGGATCTGCGCCGGTCAGGCGGTCAGCCGCACCGGCTGCCAACGGCTCCCCAAACAAGGCGCCTTGCATGGCGATGGCCCGACCTCAAGCCCCAAACAGTTGCGCCAAAGCAACGCCCGGATCCTCGGCGCGCATGAAGGCTTCGCCCACCAGGAAAGCGTTGACCCCGGCCTCACGCATGCGCTGCACATCGGCGGGCGTCGCAATACCCGACTCGGTGACCAGCAGCCGGTCGGCCGGCACCCGCGCCAGCAGGCCCAGGGTGGTGTCCAGCGACACCTCAAAGGTCTTGAGGTTGCGGTTGTTGATGCCGATCAGCGGGGTCTTGAGCTTGAGCGCGCGCCCGAGTTCGGCCTCGTCATGCACCTCGACCAGCACCGCCATGTCCAGCGACATCGCCAGCGCTTCCAGGTCTTTCATCTGCGCATCGTCCAGACAGGCAGCGATCAGCAAGATGCAGTCTGCCCCCATGACGCGGGATTCATACACCTGGTAGGCGTCGACCATAAAGTCTTTTCGCAACACCGGCAGCGCGCAGGATGCCCTGGCCTGCTTCAGGTAATCCACGCTACCCTGAAAAAACTGCCTGTCCGTCAGCACCGAGAGGCAGGCCGCGCTGATTTTTCCGTCACCCTCGGCATAGCTCTGGGCAATGTCGGCCGGTATGAAGTCGGCCCGCAGCACGCCCCTGGACGGACTGGCCTTCTTGATCTCGGCAATCACGGCCGCTTTGCCCGCCGCAATCTTCGCGCGCAGCGCGCCTGCAAAATCACGCGTCAGCACCCGCGATTCGGCGTCTTCACGCATGATGGCCAGGGGCTTGCGCTTGAGCGCAGCTGCAATTTCTTCGTGCTTGACGGCAACGATTTGGTTCAGGATGTCAGACATGGCCTTATTGTTGCAGATGCGACCCGCGCGGCCCAGCCAAGGGATTTGTCCGGCACGCAAAGAAAAAAGCCGCGATCGGATGGCCAGCCTCCAGCACTTTTGGGTGTTCAATGCCGATGTGGCACGCTAGGGGCCACCTGCTCACCAACCCTCCAACCGTCTAATTTTAAAAGCCATGAACACACTGACCCATGCCATTGAAGCGATTGTCCGTGCCGCCGGCGCCATGATGCGTGACGCCTTCAACGACCCGGACAAGCCGGCCTATTCGCTCAAGGGCCGGCAGGACTACCTGACCGTGACCGACGGGGCGGTCGAGCGCTTTGTGCGGGCCGAAATCGAGCGGCGTTTTCCGGGCGATGCGGTGCTCGGCGAAGAGGACGGCGGCGCGGTGACGGCCGCCCGGCTCTGGATCGTGGATCCGATCGACGGCACGGCCAATTTTGCGCGCCAGATTCCGCATTTCTGCATTTCGCTGGGCCTGCTGGTCGACGGGCGGCTCGAAGCCGGTGCGATCTACGAACCCATGCACGATGAGCTGTTCATCGCCCAGCGCGGCCAGGGCGCCTGGTGCAACGGCGAACGCATGCGGGTCAGCGAGCTGACCGAACTGCCCGCCGCCACCCTGGAAATCGGCTGGTCAGCCCGGCTGCCGGCCGCACCCTATCTGGCGCTGGTGCTGCGCGGCATGGAGGCGGGCTGCTCGGTGCGCCGCGCCGGCTCGGGGGCACTGGGCCTGGCCTATGTGGCGGCCGGGCGCAGCGAGGCCTATGCCGAGGCGCACATCAATGCCTGGGATGTGGCCGCCGGCTTGCTGCTGGTCGAGGAGGCCGGCGGCCGCGTCAATGATTTCTGGACCGCTGACGCGTTGACCCAGGGCAATCCGGTGCTGGCCACCAATCGGCGGCTGGCGGCCGAACTAAGCGTTTTAACGGGTATCGGCCTGAAGTGATGCTTGCTACCCTGCGTGCATCACCTGTCGCGGGTGACTGACGCTCGACTTCACATGACAAAGAGGCAACACCATGAAGACTTCCAAATTCAAATCACTGGCGCTGGCGGTAATGGCCGCCGGCTCGTTCGCCAGCCCGGCCGCCCAGGCCGCGGACGAGCTGGTGGTCTATTGCAATGTGCAGGAGGAGTGGTGCCGGCCCATGGTGGCCGCCTTTGAAAAGGCCACCGGCATCAAGGTTTCGATGACGCGCAAGAGCTCGGGCGAAACCTATGCCCAGATCAAGGCGGAATCGGCCAACCCGCGCGGCGACATCTGGTGGGGTGGCACCGGCGACCCGCACCTGCAGGCCGCGGAAGAGGGGCTGACCGAGACCTATCGCTCCCCGAAACTGGCCGACCTGCAGCCCTGGGCGGTGCGTCAGGCCGAGGCGTCCAAATACCGCACCGTCGGCATTTACGCTGGCGCGCTGGGCTTCAGCTTTAACACGCCGGAACTGGCCAAGCGCAAGCTGCCTGAGCCCAAATGCTGGGCCGACCTGATCAAGCCGGAGTTCAAGGGTGAGGTGCAGGTGGCCAATCCCAATTCGTCGGGCACCTCTTACACCATGCTGGCCACGCTGGTGCAAATCATGGGCGAAGACAAGGCTTTTGATTACCTGAAGGCCTTGCACCGCAACATCAACCAGTACACCAAATCGGGGGCCGCCCCCGCCCGCGCCGCGGCGACCGGCGAGAGCATTGTCGGCATCACCTTTTTGCATGACGCCGTGACCAACGCGGTGGCCGGAGCGCCGGTCAAGGTGGTGGCACCGTGCGAAGGCACCGGCTACGAAATCGGCAGCATGAGCATCATCAAAGGCGCCAAAAACCTGGAAAACGCCAAAAAATGGTACGACTGGGCCCTCACGCCCGAGGCCCAGGCCATCGCCGTTGTCGCCCACTCCTACCAGGTGCCGTCCAACAAAAATGCGCAAACCCCGCCACAGGCGCCCAAGTTGTCGGACATCAAGCTGATCGACTACAACTTTGCCAAGTACGGCGCCTCGGCAGAGCGCACCCGGCTGCTGACCAAGTGGGACAAGGACGTAGGCGCCCTGCCGAAATAAGCCGCCGCCCGGTCAGACCGGCCCACGCCGCTCGCCGCATCGTGCCGCGAGCGGTTTTTGTATCCGCGCCAGCATGCACGACCGCCTAACACCTTGCCAGAAAGCAGGCTCCCCTTGAATGCTCTCGCCCTCCCCCCCGCGGCCAAGGCCAGAAGCTTTGCCGACCCCTACGGCTGGCTGCTGACCCTGCTGGCGGCCGCGGCCGCCGTGATGCTGATGCCCTGGACAGTGTCCTCCGGCTATGTCGCCATCGGCTGCCTGCTGGCGGGCCTGGCCAGCTGGTTCGCGACCCGCGCCGGCGCCTTCAAGAGTGACTCCACCATCGCCGGCACGGTCTGCGTCATTTCGCTGCTGCTGGTGATTTTTGTGGTCTATCCGATCGGGCGCATGCTGCTGGCGGCCTTTGTCGACGAACGCGGCCAGTGGGTGGTGGGCAATGCGCTGGCCCGGTTTTTCAACCAGGACGTATGGGGCGTGGGTTGCGTGACCGGCCAGGTGCGTTGCGGCGTTGCCATCAACTCGTTGGTGCTGGCGATTCTGGCCGGCCTGGGCAGCACGCTGTTCGGTTTTGCGTTGGCCTTGCTGGCCGAGCGCGGCGGCCAGCGCTTTCGCCAGGGTCTGCGGGTGCTGTCCATCCTGCCGGTGGTAACGCCGCCATTTGTGATTGGCCTGGCCATCATCATCTTGTTTGGCCGCACCGGCGTGGTGACGCAGCTGCTGAGCGACCTGTTTGCCATTCCACGCTCGCGCTGGATTTATGGCCTGCCCGGCGTGCTGCTGGCGCAGGTGATCTGCTTCACGCCGCTGTCGTTTTTATTGATCAGCGGCGCGGTGCGGCTGGTCAGCCCGACACTGGAGGAAGCCGGCCAGGTGCTGCGCGGCTCGCGCTGGCATGTGTTTCGCACCGTCACCTGGCCGCTGGTGCGCCCGGCCATTGCCAATGCGTTTTTGCTGGGCTTTGTCGAAAGCCTGGCCGATTTTGCCAATCCGCTGGTGCTGTCGGGCAATTTCGAGGTGCTGTCGACCAAGATTTTCTTTGCGATTGCCGGTGCGCAGCACGATGCCTCGCGCGCCGCGATTCTGGCGCTGACCCTGCTGCTGCTGACGGTCGGGGTGTTCGCGCTGCAGCAGCGCTGGCTCGGCAAGGCGTCTTACACCTCGGTCGGCGGCAAGGGCGACAGCGGCTTTGCGGCACCCTTGCCGAACGGCGTGAAATGGGGTGCGATTGCGCTGGTGCTGCCCTGGACGCTGCTGACCGTGATTTGCTACGGCATCATCTTGCTGGGCGGCGTGGTCAAGGACATTGGGCGCTTTGACCTCACGCCCTCGCTGGCGCACTTTGCCACCGGCTTCGGCATCGACTGGGGGGTACGCGGCCTGGTGTTTACCGGCTCGGCCTGGGACAGCCTGTTCACCACGCTGGGCGTGGCCACCGTCGCCGCGCCGGTGACCACGGCGCTGGGCGTGCTGGCCGGCTATGTGGTGAGCCGCCATGTGTTCAAGGGCAGGCGCTCCTTCGAGTTTCTGACCATGGTGAACTTTGCCGTGCCGGGCACGGTGATTGGCGTGGCCTACATCGTGGCCTTTAACGTGCCGCCGCTTGAATTTACCGGCACCTTCGCCATCATTGTGCTGTGCCTGACCTTTCGCAACATGCCGGTGGGCGTGCGCGCCACGGTGGCCGCGCTGTCGCAACTGGACCGCTCGCTTGACGAGGCCTCGTCGACGCTGCGCGCCAGCACCTCGCGCACTTTTTTGCGCGTCATCCTGCCCTTGCTGCGCCCCGCCATCATCGCCAGCCTGGTGTTCAGCTTCACGCATGCCATCACGGCGGTCAGCGCGGTGATTTTCCTCGCCACCGCCAGGCACAACATGGCCACGGTCTATATCGCCGGCCGGGTCGAGATTGGCGAATATGCGCTGGCCATTGCCTACTCGTCGGTGCTGATGGTGATCATGCTGGCCTGCGTGCTGATGATCCAGCGCTTTGTCGGCAGCGCCGAGCTGGGCCGGCGCGCCCTGGTATCGGCATGACCCCCCAAAAAATGACAGTACAGGAGCACCCCACCATGGCCCAGTCACCCACCGCGGTTGAATTCCGGCAGGTCGTCAAGCGTTTTGGCAAGGTGGTGGCGCTGCACCCGCTGGACCTGACGATCGCCAAGGGCGAACTCGTCACCCTGCTCGGCCCCTCGGGCTGCGGCAAAACCACCTTGCTGCGGCTGATTGCCGGACTCGAGCTGCCCTCGCAGGGCAGCATCCGCATCGATGGCCGAGACGTCACCGGCAGCTCAGCCAACCAGCGCGATGTCAGCCTGGTGTTTCAGTCCTATGCGCTGTTTCCGCACATGAGCTCGCTCGACAACGTTTGCTACGGCCTGCTGGCCTCGGGCATGAAGAAGGCGCAGGCGATTGAGCTGGCGCTGGCCAAGATGGAACTGCTGGGCATCGCCGATCTGGGCGGGCGGCTGTCGTCGGAGCTGTCGGGCGGGCAGCAGCAGCGCGTGGCGGTGGCGCGCTCGCTGGTGCTGGAGCCGGCGGTGCTGATGTTTGACGAGCCGCTGTCCAATCTGGACGCCAAGCTGCGCCGCAAGGTGCGCCAGGACATCCGCGACCTGCAGCAAAACCTGAACCTGACGGTGGTTTACGTCACACACGACCAGGAAGAAGCGCTGGCCGTGTCGGACCGGATCGTGGTGATGGAAAAAGGCCGCATCATCACCATCGGCAGCCCGCGCGAGCTGTATGAGGCGCCCAGCACCCGCTTTGTGGCGGACTTCATTGGCGACGCCAACCTGATTGACGGAGAGCTGGCCAGCGCCAACGGGCAGCGGGTTTTCCGGGCCGAGAACGTTGAGTTGTCGGTGCTGCCCCCACTCGGCATGCCGGACGGCCCGGTGGCGCTGGCGATCCGGCCGCACCGCATCCGCCTGGGCGAGCTGGCCGGCAGCGTGCTGGCCGGCACGCTGCTGCGCCAGGCCTACCTCGGCAGCCGGATTGAAAGCCTGGTGGCGACGCCGCTCGGTGAGCTGCTGGTGTTCAGCGACGCCCTGCTGGCCGCGCCCGTGCCGGGGGCCAGCGTGGGCCTGCATTTTGCGCCTGGCGATGCCCGGGTGACGGCCCGCGCCTAGCGCCGGTTCACGGCGCGGCGCTTGCCGCGGTCGCCGCCACCAGCTGCGCCAGCTTGGCCTTGGCCGCGCCCGATTCGATGGCCATGCGCGCCTGGGTTATGCCCTCCTGGATCGACGCGGCCACGTTGGCCGCATACAGCGCGGCACCGGCATTGAGCATGACGATGTCGCGCGCCGCACCGGGCTGGTTGTCCAGCACACCCAGCAGCATGGCTTTGGACTGCTCGGCCGTCTCGACCCGCAGCGTGCGGTTGCTGGCCATCGGCAGCCTGAAGTCTTCCGGGTGAATCTCGTATTCGGAAATCTGTCCGTTCTTCAGCTCGCCGACGACCGTGGCCGCGCCCAGGCTGACTTCGTCCATGCCGTCCCTGCCGTACACCACCAGCGCATGCTCGGCGCCCAGGCGCTGCAGCGCCCGCACCTGGATGCCGACCAGGTCCGGGTGGAACACACCCATCAGGATGTTGGGTGCGCTGGCCGGGTTGGTCAGCGGGCCCAGAATATTGAAGATGGTGCGCACGCCCAGCTCCTTGCGGATGGGGGCGACGTTTTTCATGGCCGGGTGGTGATTCGGCGCAAACATGAAGCCGACGCCGACCTGCTCGATGCAGCGCGCAATCGCCTCGGGCGGCAGGTTGATGTTGATGCCCAGCAATTCCATCACGTCGGCGCTGCCCGACTTGCTGCTGACGCTGCGCCCGCCGTGCTTGGCGGTCTTGGCGCCGGCCGCCGCCGCCACAAACATGGCGCAGGTCGAAATATTGAAGGTATGCGAGCCGTCGCCGCCGGTGCCGACGATATCGACCAGATGGGTCTTGTCGGCCACCTGCACCTTGGTCGAAAACTCGCGCATCACCTGGGCGGCGGCGGTGATTTCGCCAATCGTTTCCTTCTTGACGCGCAGCCCGGTGACCAGCGCCGCCATCATCACCGGCGACATCTCGCCGCTCATGATCAGCCGCATGATGTGCAGCATCTCGTCGTGGAAAATCTCGCGGTGCTCGATGGTGCGCTGCAGCGCTTCCTGCGGGGTGATCTGGTGGCTGTTGGGCATGATCTGTCTCCTGGTTTGTTGTGGATGAGGACCGGCGTCAGGGGGGCGGGTTGTCGCTCAAGGCCAGTTTGAGGCCAAAGCCTATGAACATCAGGCCGGCGGCGCGTTCCAGCTTATGCATGCCGCGCTGGACCGCCCCCACGCGCCGCGCCAGCCAGGCCGCCGCCAGCGCCCAGCCGATGTTGACCCACAGGCCATTGAAGTTGAACAGCAGCCCCAGTAGCAAAAACGCCAGCGGCTTGTTCTGCACGCCGGGCGCAATGAACTGCGGCACAAAGGCCAGAAAGAACAGCGCCACCTTGGGATTGAGCGCATTCGTCCAGAAACCCTGAAAAAACACGTCTTTTAGCGCCGTAGCCCCCGTACCATGCGCATCATCAGCTACTGAATTAATAGCAGATGGCGCCCCTTCGGCGGGCGCCCGGGCCAGCAACAGGCGCAGCCCCACATAGACCAGGTAGGCCGCGCCGGCCCACTTGAGGAGGGTGAAGGCAGTAGCGGACGCCGCCATCAGCGCACTCACGCCCACCGCCGCGGCAAAGATGTGCACAAAGCAGCCGGCGGTGACGCCAAAAGCCGCCACCACGCCGGCGCGGGCGCCCGAGCGCAGGGCGCTGGTCACGATGTAGAGCACATCCGGTCCCGGCGTCAGGTTCAGTAGCAGCCCGGCGGCGATGAACAGAAGCAACGGGTCCAGCGCCATGGCCTAGCCTTTGAAAAATTCACGGACCGCCGCCACCGCCCGGTCCACGCCCGCCGCATCGACATCCAGGTGCGTCACAAAGCGCAGCCGGTAAAGGCCCGTGGCCGCAATGCCGTGGTCGGCCAGGTGCTTGAGCAGCGCTTCGGACTGGTTTCTGGCCGCCCCCGTCAAATCCACAAACACGATGTTGGTCTGCGGCGCCTCGACCTCAAGACCCGCCATGCCCGCCAAGCCATCGGCCAGTCGCCGGGCCAGCGCATGGTCCTCGGCCAGCCGTTCGATGTGATGGTCCAGCGCATGCGAGGCCGCAGCCGCCAGCATGCCGGCCTGGCGCATGCCGCCGCCGGCCATCTTGCGGATGCGATGCGCCCGCGCGATGAACTCCCGCGAGCCGCACAGCGCCGAACCGATGGGCGCGCCCAGCCCCTTGCTGAAGCAGACCGAGACGCTGTCAAAGCAACGGGCGATGCGGATTGCCTCGGTCTGAGCATCGCTACCGGTGTGCGCAGCCTGCGCCACCGCCGCGTTGAACAGCCGGGCACCGTCCAGATGGCGACCGAGCCCCCTGGACTTGGCCAGCCCGGTGGCCTGCTGCAAGTAGTCAAACGGCAGCAGCTTGCCGCCCAGCGTGTTTTCGAGCGCCAGCAAACGGGTGCGCGCGAAATGCGCGTCGTCGGGCTTGATGGCGGCCTCGATGTCGGCCAAGGCCAGCGTGCCGTCGGCCTGGTGGTTCAGCGGCTGCGGCTGCACGCTGCCCAGCACCGCCGCGCCGCCGCCTTCCCAGCGGTAGCAATGCGCCTGCTGGCCGACGATGTATTCGTCGCCGCGCTGGCAATGGCTCAAAATCGCGCAGAGGTTGCTTTGCGTGCCGGTGGGCACGAACAGCGCGGCCTCAAAACCCAGCATGGCGGCGATTTTTTCCTGCAGCGCGTTGACGCTGGGGTCGCCGGCAAACACATCGTCGCCCAGCGGTGCCGCCATCATGGCGGCCCGCATCGCCGCTGTCGGCTGCGTGACGGTATCGCTTCTCAGGTCAACAATTTTGGTCATTCAGGCCTCTGGTCCATGTATTACGGGCGTTAGCAGCTATTATTTTTGTAGCAAAAAGTTCTTCAGCAGGGCGTGGCCATGCTCGGTCAGGATGGACTCCGGATGGAACTGCACGCCCTGAATCGGCAGCGTTTTGTGGCGCACGCCCATGATTTCGCCGTCGTCGGTCCAGGCCGTGATGGCCAGCACCTCGGGGCAGGACGATTTTTCAATCGCGAGCGAGTGGTAGCGATTCACCACGAACTGCTCGGGCAAATCCGCAAACACGCCTTCTTGCGTGGTGGTGATCACGCTGGTCTTGCCGTGCATCAGCTGCCGGGCACGCACAATCTCGCCGCCAAAGGCCGCGCCTATCGCCTGATGCCCCAGGCAGACCCCCAGAATCGGCAGCTTGCCGGCAAAGTGCTGAATCGCGGCGACCGAAATGCCGGCCTCGGCCGGCGAACACGGGCCAGGCGACACCACCAGCAGGTCGGGCGCGCGGGCGGCAATGCCGGCCAGCGTGATCTCGTCATTGCGAAACACCTCGACCTCGGCTCCCAGCTCGCCGAAATACTGCACGATGTTGTAGGTAAAGCTGTCGTAGTTGTCGATCATCAGCAGTTTCATGATCCGGCCCCTTCATTCAGTCGCGTGAACTCGCCACGCTCAAACTCGATAAACGCGTCGATCATGGCGCGGTAGGTCGCTTCCATGACGGCCTCCGGGGCGCCGGCCTCGCGGGCCTGCGCGCGCACGCGGGCTATGATGAACTCGATGCGCGGGCCGTCAAATATCTGGCTGGCACTTTGCTTGATACGCGCGGCCTGGGCCACGTAGCCGCTGCGCTCGGCCAGCAGGGCCACGATGCGGTCATCGAGCGCGTCGATGTGCTCACGCACGTCGGCTAGGGTGTTGCAATGCAGAGCAGGAGCCGGTTTCATTCCAGACCCTCCTCGACCAGCTCGGAGGCCCGCAGCAACGCACGCGCCTTGGCCTCGGTTTCCTTCCATTCCAGCTCGGGCACCGAATCGGCCACCACCCCGGCCGCGGCCTGCACATACAGCATCTGGTCCTTGATGATGCCGGTGCGAATCGCAATCGCCACATCCATGTCGCCGGCGTAACTGAGGTAGCCGCAGGCGCCGCCATAGAGACCGCGCTTGGTCGGCTCGAGCTGGTCGATGATCTCCATCGCATGCACCTTGGGCGCGCCGGTCAGCGTGCCGGCCGGAAAACTGGCCTTGAGCACGTCCATGCTGGTCATGCCGTCCAGCAGCACGCCTTCGACATTGCTGACGATGTGCATCACATGGCTGTAGCGCTCAACGGCAAAGGCTTCGGTCACCTTCACCGTGCCGGTTTTGGCGATACGGCCGATGTCGTTGCGCGCCAGGTCAATCAGCATGACATGCTCGGCGCGCTCTTTCGGGTCGTTGATCAGTTCCTGCTCGACCGCCTTGTCGGCCTCGGGCGAGGAGGCGCGCGGCCGCGTGCCGGCCAGCGGACGAATCGTGATCTTTTGACCTTCTTCGGTTTTTTCCTGCCGCACCAGAATCTCCGGCGACGCGCCCACCACATGGAAATCACCGAAGTGGTAGTAATACATATAGGGGCTGGGGTTGAGCGCGCGCAGCGCGCGGTACAGGCTCAGCGGCGACTCGGTGTAGCGCTTCTTGATGCGCTGGCCGACCTGCACCTGCATGAAGTCACCGGCCTCGATGAGTTTTTTGGCGCGCTCTACGGCGGCGATGTAGTCGGCCTTGGCAAAGTCGCGCTCGGCCGGATAGCCCTGCGAAGGCTTGACCACGGGGGCGCTGACCGAATACTTGAGCTGCTCCCTGAGTTCGCGCAGGCGTTTCTTGGCGTTGGCATAGGCTTCGGGACGCGCCGGGTCGGCGTAGACAATCAAGTAAAGCTTGCCCGAGAGGTTGTCGATCACCGCCAGCTCTTCGCACTGCAGCAGCAAAATGTCGGGGCAGCCCAGGGTGTCGGGCGGGCAGGAGGCCTCGAGCTTTTTCTCGATGTAGCGCACCGCGTCATAGCCGAAGTAGCCAGCCAGTCCGCCACAAAAGCGCGGCAGGCCGGGCCGCAACGCCACCTTGAAGCGTTTCTGGTAGTCGCTGATGAAATCGAGCGGGTTTTGCCGCGAGGTTTCCATCACCTGGTCATCGGTAACAACCTCGGTGAGCAGGTCCGGGCCAAAACCGGAGGATCGCACCAGGGTTCGCGCCGGCAGGCCGATAAAGCTGTAGCGGCCAAAGCGTTCGCCACCGACAACGGATTCCAGCAAAAAACTGTACTTGCCGCCGTCCTTGGAATGCGCCAGCTTGAGGTAGAGCGAGAGCGGGGTTTCGAGGTCGGCGAACGCCTCCAGCATCAGCGGAATGCGGTTGTAGCCCTGGCTGGCCAGGCTTTTAAATTCGAGTTCGGTAATCACAGTGGGTTCCTTCACGCGGGGCCGGTGCGGGTGGGCGGCGGCGCCTGTCATTCAAAACGCCCCGAAACTGCGGGGCCAAGGTGGTGGGGCTGCAAGCATGGATCGCTCCGGGCCGGGGCGGCATCAGCATCTGGTGCGGGCGCTGCGGCCAAAGCACCAGTCAGGCTATATCAGGCTGACCGGCGGACGCCGCAGGCGCGCGGGGCGTGACAGGTACGCCAGGGCCAGGCTCCCCGGTCGCCTTGACCTGTCTGCACGATGCGGTGAATGAACATCGTTGGAGTGTAGCAAAGGCTGCGGCGCCCCGATACGCGGCGCCAGGCCCTTTTGAGCCGGAACAAATGGACAATCAAGTTGCAGCACCACCACTGGCGGCCGCTATTTATTGGCAGCATCGCACACAAGGCCCATGTTTGCGCACCAGCCCAGTGCGCAGGCTGCCTGGCGCGGGCATCATTCGGCCCCATGAACACGACAACACACCCGGCACGGTCAGTGCCACACCTTTCTGGCTTCAGCAAATGGCTGGTGCTGACCGCCCTGGCTTTGTGCGGCTTCCTGCCCATCACCGCAACGTCCGCAGCCACCGTGGAAATCGCCGGCGTCAAGGTCAGCGACGCGGCCGAAGTGGCCGGCGCCAATCTGGTGCTCAATGGCGCCGGCGTGCGTTACAAGGGGCCGTTCAAGGTCTACACCGCGGCTTTGTACATGAACAAAAAGGCCTCCACACCCGAAGCCGTGCACGCCGCAGGCGGCGCCAAGCGCGTGGTGTTGACCATGCTGCGCGAGATCGATTCGCGTGAGCTCGGCAATCTGTTCATGCGCAGCATGGAAAACAACACCCCGAAAAACGACCTGCTCAAGGTCCTGCCGTCGCTGCCGCGCATGGGCGACATCTTTGCCGAGCAAAAGAAGATGGCGCCTGGCGACGCGATCACCATTGACTGGATACCCGGCACCGGCATGGTGCTGAGCGCCAAGGGCAAGGTCCTGGGCCAGCCCTTCAAGGAGTCAGAGTTCTTTCACGCCATGCTGGGCATCTGGATTGGCAAGGACCCGGCCGACTGGATGCTCAAGGATGCGCTGCTGGGCGTCACCAAATAACCCGACCATCCCCATTTAACCCGCCACACCTCCATGAAAACAAAAATCATCCTCGCGCTGTTTCTGGGCGCCACCCTGATCGCCTTGCAGGCGCAGGCCAGCATCGTCGAAGTCAATGGCGTCAAGCTGGAAGACCGGGTCGACATCAGGGGTAGCAGCCTGCAGCTCAATGGCAGCGGCGTGCGCAGCAAGGATGGGCTGGCGGTTTACAACGCCGCGCTGTACCTGAGCCAGAAAGCCGCCACCACCGATGCGGTGCTGGCCGGTCCGGGCAGCAAGCGCCTGTCACTGACCATGCTGCGCGATGTCAAATCCGACGAACTGGGCCGGCTGTTCACCCACCGCATGGACGACAACGCCGGCAAGGGTTCGCTGTCCAGGATGGTGCCAGGGCTGATTCACATGGGCCAGATTTTTTCGCAGCATCAAAAGCTCAGGGCCGGGGAAACCGTCACCATCGACTGGCTGCCCAACGAAGGCATCCTGATTTCCGTCAAGGGCCAGGCTCAGGGCCTGCCGTTCAACGACCCCGAGTTTTCCAGCGCCCTGATGAAAATCTGGCTGGGCAACAGCCCGGCCGACTTGCAGCTCAAGGACGCGCTGCTGGGCAAGAGAATCTGAGAATCCGGGCGGGAAAACCCTCTTGTTTGACCTTCTCGCGGGCAGCAGAATGAACCCCTAAAAAAGAACGGTCGTTCTTTTTTAATCCATCAAGGGGAATATTTTTGACTTTATCCAAGCAATGCATGACGGGCCTGGCCGGTCTGCTGCTGTCACTGGCCGCGCTGGCCGCGCCGGTCGAGATTTCCGGCATCAAACTCGATGACCCGGTCGATGTTCGCGGCACGCCGCTTCAGCTCAATGGTGCCGGGGTGCGCTACAAGGCCGTCTTCAAGGTCTATGTGGCGGCCCTGTACCTGGGCAAAAAGGCCGCGACGCCCGAAGAGGTGTATGCCGCCACCGGCCCCAAGCGCATCAGCGTGACGCTGCTGCGCGAGATTGACTCCAACGAACTCGGCAAGGCCTTTACCAAGGGCTTCGAAGAGAACACGCCCAAGGGCGAGGTCGTGAAACTGATTCCCGGCCTCGTCAGAATGGGCCAGATTTTTGCCGACCAGAAAAAGCTGCTGCCCGGCGAAAACTTCACGATTGACTGGATACCCGGCACGGGCGCCATCATCACGGTCAAGGGCAAGCCCCAGGGCGAGCCCTTCAAGGAGGTGGAATTCTTCAACGCCCTGACCCGCATCTGGGTCGGGCCGCAGCCAGCCGACTGGAAACTCAAGGAGGCCATGCTGGGCAAGGCCGCCTGAACCTGGCGCTGACGGCGGGATTTCGCAGCGGGGCCTAGCGCCCCGTTGTCGTTTCTGCCCGCAAAAAAGTGGCGATATCGGCCAGCGAATCGACAAAGCCGTCCGCGTCCACCGCCCGCACCGGCTCACCGTGGTTGTAGCCATAAGTCACCAGCAGCACCGGGCAACCGGCCGCGCGCGCCGCCCGGGCGTCGTTGCTGGAGTCGCCAATCATCAGGGTGCGGGCCGGCGGGCTGCCCAGCGCCGCGCAGGTTTTGAGCAGCGGCAAGGGGTCGGGCTTTTTGCGCTCGAAGGAATCGCCGCCAAACACCTCGCTGAAAAACCCGTCCAGTCCCTTGAGCCTGAGCAGCGAACGGGCAAACGCCACCGGCTTGTTGGTCAGGCAGGCGAGCTTCAGGCCGGCCTGCTGCAAGGCCTGCAGCCCCTGCGGCGCGCCGGGGTAGAGCGCCGCGTGCTGGCCGTTGATGGCATGGTAGTGGCGCTGGTAGCTGACATAGGCCAGGTCAAAGCTTGCTATGAATTTAATAGCTTGTGGCGCCCGTTCTGCCTGGGCCAGGACGAGATTCAGCACCGATTTAATCAAATTTTCGGAGCCCTTGCCGACCAGCGGCTCGACCGTGGCCGCATCGAGCCGGGCGCCGGCCTGCAGATCGGCCAGCATCGCGTTGATGGCGGCCACAAAATCGCCCAGCGTGTCGACCAGGGTGCCGTCCAGGTCGACCATGGCGGCGTCAAACCGGGAGCTCCGGGAGCTTTCAGGATCGCGCATTACCGCGCCAGTTCCCGCCGCATGGCGTCGATCACGCCCTTGTAATCGGTCTTGCCGAAGATCGCGCTGCCAGCCACAAAGGTGTCGGCGCCGGCGGCGGCGACGCGGGCAATGTTGTCGGTTTTGATGCCGCCGTCGACTTCCAGGCGAATGTCCTTGCCCGAGGCGGCTATGCGCTTCCTGGCCTGTTCAATCTTGCGCAACGCCGAATCAATAAAACTTTGCCCGCCAAAGCCGGGGTTGACGCTCATGATCAGGATCAGGTCGATGTCGTCTATCACCCAGTCCAGCACCTCCATGCTGGAGGCTGGGTTGAACACCAGCCCGGCCTTGCAGCCCCTGGCCTTGATGGCCTGCACGCTGCGGTGCACATGGCCGGAGGCTTCGGGGTGAAAGCTGATCAGGTCGGCCCCGGCGTCGGCAAAAGCGGCGGCCAGCGCGTCCACGGGCTGCACCATCAGGTGCACATCGATCGGCACGGCCGTGCCATCGGCGGTCTTGGCATGCGGTTTGAGGGCCTGGCAAATCATCGGGCCAAAGGTCAGGTTGGGCACGTAATGGTTGTCCATCACGTCAAAATGGATCCAGTCGGCCCCGGCCGCGATGACGGCCTTGAGCTCGTCGCCCAGGCGGGCGAAGTCTGCCGACAAAATGGAGGGGGCAATCCGGTAGGTGGGCGCGGTGATTTTAGGCATGGCAGGATTGTCGCAGCAAGCCGGCCGCGTCAGCGCCCCGTCACACGGCCGGCAATCAGGGCGGTTAACATCAGGTCACTAGTCCTTACCACCATGCCAAGCTACCAATTTACCTGCGAAGTCAGTCCCCACTACCTGCCGGAGCAATCTGCGCCCGAGCAGGATGTCTACGGCTTTGCCTACACCGTCACGGTCACCAACACCGGCAACGCGACGGCGCAGCTGATTTCGCGCCACTGGGTCATCAGCGATGCCAACGGCCATACCGAAGAGGTCAAGGGCCTGGGCGTGGTCGGCCACCAGCCGCTGCTCAAGCCCGGCGAGTCCTTTCAGTACACCAGCGGCTCGCGCCTGCGCACGGCCAGCGGCACCATGCACGGCAGCTATTTTTGCGTGGCCGAGGATGGCACGCGCTTTGAGGCGGAGATCCCGATGTTTGTGCTGCAGGCGCAGCAGGGCGACGCGCCGCCGCATCGGGTGCTGCATTAACGCTGCCGATGAAGGGACTTCCCGCCCTGCTCAGCGCGCTGGACCCGCAGGCCGACCTGGCCGGGCGCCATGTCTGGCTGATCAAGCTGTTTGAATGGATACGCGGCGACCAGAGCTCGCCGCAAGCGTCCGTGGCGCGGGTGCAGGCCTTCATGGACGCGGTGCAGCTGCAGCCCGAGCTGCAGACGCGGCTGCAGGCCTGGTGGCTGACGCTGCTGCAAACCGTCGACATCACCACCTTGCTGGCCGATTTTGGCTTTGCGCCGCGCACCGCCTTTGTCAGCGAGCTGGCCGAGCGCCTGCGCCGCAAGCTGCTGCCCGGCACGCCCGAAACCACCGACGCGTCAGAGCTGTTTCCGCTGGTGGCCCCGACCCGCTTTGATGCGCAGTGGCTGGCCGCCCTGCCGGAAAAACAGGTCAGGGAGCTGGCGGCGCTGCTGTCGGCCCACCCGGCGCTGGACACCCTGCGCTGGCAGCGCAGCCTGATGGACGCGCTGACCTACTGCACGGCGCAAATCCGCGCCACCGGTTTTGCGCCCGAGTTGCGTCTGCGCATGGCCGGCGGCTCCGAGCATGTGCGGGCCTTTCATGACCTGCCGGCCGATGTGCAGGAGCTGCGCAAGGCGTTTTTTGACGCCAGACACGACGAGCTGGCCCAGGATGCCGACCTGCTGGCGGCGGTGACGCAATACCGCGAACGGCTCGACGCCTGCCGCCAGGCCGTCAACAGCATTTATGCGCATGTCGAGGAAAACGGCATTTCACTGGGCATGGTGTTTCGCCTGCGCCAGCTGCGCGCGCGCATGGTGCGGGTGCGCGAGCTGCTCGATGCCCTGCTCTCGCCCAAACCGGCCATGGCGGCACTCAAGCTGCTGGGGCGCCGGGTCGTGACCGGGCAGGAAAACAAGAGCATCAGCGCCCTGATCAGCACCAATTCGACCTTGCTGTCGGCCAAGATGGCCGAGCGCAGCGCCGAAACCGGCGAGCACTACATCACCCGCAACCGCGGCGAGTACCGGGAAATGCTGGGCAAGGCCATGGGCGGCGGCTCCGTCACCGCGCTCACCACGCTGCTGAAGTTTGCGGTGGTGGCCGTCGGCCTGTCGGCCTTCTGGAGCGGCTTTTGGGCCAGCGTGGTGTATGCCGGCACCTTCATCATGATCCAGCTGCTGCATTTCACGCTGGCCACCAAGCAGCCGGCCATGACCGCGCCGGCCATGGCGGCCAAACTGAAAGACCTCGACACCGGCGATGCAAGCCACGCTGCCCGTAAGGTGGAAGAATTCGTCGACGAGGTCGCGAATCTGGTGCGCTCCCAGGTGGCGGCGGTGTTCGGCAACGTCTTCATGGTGGTGCCGGCCGTGCTGCTGGTCAACACCGGCATTTGGCTGCTGCTGGGCCGGCCCATGATTGGCCCCGAAGAGGCGCGGCATGTGCTGGCCACGCTGACCCTGCTCGGGCCAACGCTGCTGTGGGCCGGGTTCACCGGCATCATCCTGTTTGCGGCCAGCATGATCGCCGGCTGGACCGAAAACTGGTTTGTGCTGCACCGCCTCGATTCGGCGCTGCGCTACAACCCGCGCATCACCGGCGTGCTGGGCACCGCGCGGGCGGCGCGCTGGTCGGCCTTTCTGCGCGACAACATCTCGGGCTTTGCCTCCAACATCGCGCTGGGCTTCATGCTGGGCCTGATTCCGGCCTTCACCGGTTTTTTCGGCGTCGAGCTGCAGGCGCGCCACGTCACGCTGTCGACCGGGCAACTGGCGGCGGCCGGGGCCTCGCTCGGGCTGGAGGCCTTCCACAGCCCGGCCATCTGGTGGTGCATGGCCGCCATTCCGCTGATTGGCGCGCTCAATCTGGGCGTGAGTTTTTACTTTGCCTTTCGGCTGGCGCTGCAGGCGCACAATGTCAGCCGTGTCGACCGGGCGCGCATCCGCAACGCCATCTGGGCCCGCTGGCGCAGCCATCCGCGCAGTTTCTTCGTGCCTGAATAACTACCAACCCGAGTGGAGACCCACCCCGCATGAATGAATTCCTCGCCATCTGGGCCGAATGGATCAAGCCATCGGCCGGATTGCCGACGGTGCAGTGGTCGATTCTGCTGGCGCTGGCCGCCGCCTCGGGCCACCTCGTGCACCGCTACACCGGCCTGCCCAAGGTCATTGGCTACTCGGTCATAGGCGCTTTTGCCGGCCTGGCCGGCTTTACCGGCGCGGTCTGGCCGCTGCAGGGCACGGGCCTGTTTCTGCTGGAACTCGGCGTGGCGGTGGTGCTGTTTGAGGCCGGCGGCCGGATTCCGCTGCGCTGGTTTCGCCACAACCCGATGGTGCTGGTGCAAAGCCTGGCCGAATCGGCGCTGACCTTCCTCCTGGTGCGCTGGGCGCTTGACCAGATGGGGGTGCGCGAAATCGTGGCCGAGTCGCTGGCGCTGCTGGCCATGGCCGCCTCGCCCGCCGTGCTGTCGCGCGTGGTCATCGACACCCGCGCCGCCGGCCCGGTGACGGAGCGCGCGCTGGTACTGTCCACCCTCAGTACCCTGTATGCGCTGACGCTGTGCAGCGCGCGCGCCGGCATGATGCCGCGCGGCGACCCCGACGCGGCCAGCCTGGCCGCCACGCTGTACCCGGTGCTGGTGGTGCTGGGGCTGTCGGTGGTGGTCGGCGCCGCGCTGGCGCTAGTCCTGCGCACCGCGCTGCGCGTGATGAGCCCGACCAGCGAGAACACCGCCATTTTGCTGCTGGCCATGATTGCGGCGGGCGCGGCGCTGGCCGCCCACTTTGGCGGCTCGGCCCCGCTGGCGGCGCTGCTGGGCGGCATGCTGCTCAAGCAGCTCAACCCGCGCCCCTGGTCCTGGCCACGCCAAATGGGCACGGCGTCGTCCATGCTCACCATGCTGATGTTTGTGCTGGTCTCGGTGGTGGCGGCGCAGGCCGACTGGAGCGGTCCGGTGGCCAGTCTGGTGCTGGCACTGGTGGCGGCGCGCATGCTGGCCAAGATTGCCGGCGTGGCGCTGGGCAATGTCGGCAGCGGCGCCAGCTGGAAGCAGGCGCTGTGGCTGGGCTGCGCCATGTCGCCGATGTCGTCGGTGGCGCTGCTGCTGGTGTCGCAGTTCGTCGCCGCGTCCGGCCCGGTGGGGCGGCAGATTGCCGGCGTGGCCCTGCCGGCGATTTTGCTGATGGAGGTGCTGGGCGCGATTCTGGCCACGTTGGCCATTTACCGCACCGGCGAAAGCTCCACGCCCTGGCCGCCGCCGCGGCGCAGCACGCCCGCAGGAATTCCCCATGAGTCTTGAACCGTTCCAGAAATCGGCCGCCCTGTCGCTGGGTGTGGAGCTTGAGCTGCAGCTCGTCAACACCCACGACTATGACCTGGCGCCCTATGCCGAGGACATGCTGCGCCTGATGCACAAGACGCCGCTGCCCGGCAGCGTGGTGCCCGAGATGACCTCGAGCATGATTGAAATTTCGACCGGCGTTTGCCAGTCGTCGTCGGAGGTGCTGGGCCAGCTGTCGCAGATCCGCGATGCACTGGTCAAAAGCGCCGACAAGCTCAATATTGCGGTGGTGGGCGGCGGCACCCACCCGTTTCAGCAGTGGCACGAGCGCCGCATTTACGACAAGCCGCGCTTTCGCGAATTGCACGAGCTCTACGGCTACCTGTCCAAGCAGTTCACGGTTTTTGGCCAGCATGTGCATGTCGGCTGCCCCGACGCCGACAGCGCCCTGCTGACACTGCACCGCATGTCGCGCTACATTCCGCACTTTATTGCGCTGTCGGCCTCCAGCCCCTATGTGCAGGGCCAGGACACGGCCTTTGACTCGGCCCGACTCAATTCGGTGTTTGCCTTTCCGCTGTCGGGCCGCGCGCCGTTTGCGCTGACCTGGGACGAGTTCACCGTCTACTTTGACAAGATGACGCACACCGGCGTGGTCAAGAGCATGAAGGATTTTTACTGGGACATCCGGCCCAAGCCCGAGTTCGGCACCATCGAGATCCGCGTCTTTGACACCCCGCTCACGGTCGAGCGCGCCACCGCGCTGTCGGGCTATGTGCAGTCGCTGGCCGCCTGGTTCATGCAGGACCAGCCCTTCATGCCGGCCGAGGACGATTACCTGGTCTACACCTACAACCGCTTCCAGGCCTGCCGCTTTGGCCTGGACGCGGTGTATGTGGATCCGGCCACCGGCAGCCACATGCCGCTGCGCGAACACATCCTGATGACCATGGGCCATATTGACCGCCACGCGGCCAGCGTCGGCGCCGGCGCCGCGATTCACCTGCTGCGCACCAGCGTGGACCGCGCCGACAACGACGCCCGCTGGCTGCGCGAGAAGCAGGGCGAGGAACACCTGCTGGCCGAGGTCATCCGGCAGGCGGCGCAGCGCTTTCGCGGAATGAATTGATCCCCCCTTGAGTCGCTTCGCACCTTCCCCCCACGGGGACGCCGCCAGTGGCCGGGCAAAGCCCGTTCCACGGCGGCCGCCGGCTTGGCTTGCGCCAGTCCCATGCGGCGCGGATGATGCGCAATACAATGGAAAACCAAGCTCAGCCTATGAGTGAATTTGACCTGATTGCACGCTATTTCACGCGCCCGGCGCAGCCGCCGGGGCGCGCCGCGCTGGGCGTGGGCGACGACTGCGCGCTGCTGCGGCTGACGCCCGGCATGCAGCTGGCGGTTTCCAGCGACATGCTGGTCGAGGGCCGGCATTTTTTTGCCGATGTCGACCCGGCCGCGCTGGGCCACAAGGCGCTGGCCGTCAACCTGAGCGACCTGGCCGCCTGCGGCGCCGCACCGCTGGCCTTCACGCTGGCACTGGCGCTGCCGCGCGCCGACGAGGCCTGGCTGGCGCCGTTTTCACGCGGCCTGTTGGCCCTGGCCGATGGCCACGGCTGCGAACTGGTGGGCGGCGACACCACGCAGGGACCGCTCAACCTCTGCATCACGGTGTTTGGCGAAGTGCCGCCCGGCCAAGCCCTGCTGCGCTCGGGCGCCCAAGCCGGTGACGATGTCTACGTCAGCGGCACGCTGGGCGATGCGCGGCTGGCGCTGCAAGCCCTGCGCGGCAGCCTCAAGCTGCCCGCCGACCTGCTGGCCCAGGCCAGAATCCGGCTGGAGCAACCGACACCGCGCGTGGCGCTGGGCCAGGCGCTGCGCGGCATCGCCTCGGCGGCCATCGACGTGAGCGACGGCCTGCTCGGCGACCACGGCCACCTCCTGAAGCAGTCCGGCGTGGGGGCCCGCATCGACACCTCGATTGCTATTAATTTAATAGCTGCAAGCACATATTCCAACTGGGCCGGAGGCATTATTTCTTCCCAAAAGCAGCTGGAATGCGTGCTGGCCGGCGGTGACGACTACGAACTGGCCTTCAGCGCCCCGCCATCGGCCCGCGAAGCCGTGCAGGCCGCGTCGCGCCAGGCCGGCACGCCAGTGACCCGCATCGGCCGCATCGAGGCCGAGCCCGGCTTGCGGCTGGTCGATGGCGACGGCAAGCTCCTGGCTGGGCGTTTTGCCTCGTTTGACCACTTTGCCTGAGGCCGACCACGCCGCGCCTTTCCCCCTTGTCCTTTTCTCTCACCATGACCGACACCCCGCCCCTGCTGACCGACGACGCGCCCGCCGCCGCCGCGCCACGACCCACGGCCAAATTCTTGCTGGCCCACCCGGCGCATTTCATCGCGCTGGGTTTTGGCTCCGGCCTGAGCCCGCTGGCCCCCGGCACGGCCGGCACGCTGTGGGCCTGGCTGGCCTACCTGGTGCTGCAGCGCTGGCTGAACCCCGCCGAGATGGGCTGGCTGATTGGGGCCTCGACGCTGGTCGGCTGGTGGGCCTGCACCGTCACGGCCCGCAACCTGCGGGTGCTGGACCCCGGCAACATCGTCTGGGACGAGGTGGTGGCTTTCTGGCTGGTGCTGTGGCTGGTGATGCCGGCCGGCTTGTGGGGCCAGCTGATTGCCTTTGGCCTGTTCCGGTTTTTTGACGCGGTGAAACCCGGCCCGGTGGCCTGGGCCGACCAGCGCTTCAAGGGTTTTGATGCGCGCGGCGGCTTCGGCATCCTGTTCGACGACCTGGTGGCGGCGTTCTGCACGCTGCTGGTGATTGCATTGTGGAAAATTCTTTGATGCCAGTCTTGCTATCAAAAGATGAGCTGCCTGTGCCCGTTCTTGTTGGGCTGGTGGCCGATTTTCTTCTCAAAAAGGGCTGGCTGCTGGCGACCGCCGAAAGCTGCACCGGCGGGCTGATTGCCGGTGCCTGCACCGACCTGGCGGGCTCGAGCAACTGGTTTGAACGCGGCTTTGTCAGCTATTCGAACGCAGCGAAAACCGAACTGCTGGACGTCGGTGCGGCGCTGATTGCGCAGCACGGCGCGGTCAGCGAGCCGGTGGTGCGCGCCATGGCGGCGGGCGCCCTGCAGCATTCGCGGGCGCAGGTGGCGCTGGCGGTGACCGGTGTCGCCGGCCCGACAGGCGGCAGTATCGCCAAGCCGGTGGGCACGGTATGGTTTGGTTTTGCTTTGTCGGGTCAGCCGGGGCGGTCGGGGCAACTGGTGTCCGAGCTTCAGCGCTTTGAGGGCGACCGCGCCGCCGTGCGGTCGGCCACGGTGCAGCATGCCTTGCGGCGGCTGCTTGAGCTGCTGCAGGCACCCTGATATAACCCCGCCCTGCCCAGTGCGCCCAGGAGTCCAGATGCACCCGAACCAGACCCGGCTTGAGAACTTTTACACCGCCTTTGCCCACCTCGACGCCGACACCATGGCGGCCTGCTATGCCCCCGATGCGCAGTTTGACGATGAGGCGTTTTCGCTGCGCGGGCAGGCCGAGGTGACCGGCATGTGGCGCATGTTGTGCGATGCGACCCGGGCCAGGGGCGCCGATGTTTGGCAGCTGACCTACAGCGACATAGCGGCCGACGCGCGCAGCGGCAAGGCCCACTGGGAGGCCAGCTACCGCTTCAGCGCCACCGGCCGCATGGTGCACAACATCATCGACGGGGTGTTCGAGTTCAACGACGCGGGGCTGATCACGCGCCACCGCGACCGCTTCGATTTCTGGGCCTGGTCGCGCCAGGCACTGGGCCCGCCCGGCCTGCTGCTGGGCTGGACGCCCTTTTTGCGCGGCAAGGTCAGGGCCCAGGCGGCGGCCAATCTGAAAAAGTACCTGGCCCAGCGCCCAGCCTGACCCTTAAGCGAGAAGAACTACCTGTCCAGCGGGCCTTCGGCAAACTGCTCAATCACACGCTCCAGCCAGTCCGGCGGCGGCGCGGCTTCTTCAGGGGCCGATGCGGCCCGCAGCGTCCATTCGCCGGCCGCGCCACCTTCTGCCACTTTCAGCTCAACCGGTGCGTTCCACCACAGCAGCCAGGCCAGCCAGGCGCTGGCACCGTCTGGCGGCACTTCGCCGGGCGCGGCGTCCAGCAGGGCCGTTAGCGGCGCCGCGGCGGACAAGCGCACGCTGTCGCCTTGCGCCTGCCCGCCCAGCGCCTGCGCCAGCAGCGCAAAGGCGCGCTCCGGCGTGCGGTCGTCGCCAAATTCGTCCTGCCAGCGCCCCAGCGCCTGGGCAATCGCGATGCCGCGCCTGGCCTCGGCCTGCAACAGCCCCGCATGGTCCCACTGATGCCAGGCAAGGTCGGACATGTGGCAGCCGGCCGCCAGCGCGGTGCGGGCGTAGCGGTGCAGGGCGGCGTTGCTGTCAGCCCGCACCACACCCGCGCCCAGCATGGCCAGGCTGGCCAGGCGGCTGCCCAGCAGTTGCTGCTGCTGCACCAGCAGTTTCTCGCGCAGCAGATGGTCGCGCTCGTTGCGCAGCTGGGCCAGTTCCAGCGCGTTGCGCAGGTCGGCGTGCAGGCTGGCCAGCTCCCAGGGCTTGGTGATGTAGCGGTAGATTTCGCCACTGTTGATGGCCTCGATCGCCTCCCCGAGTTCGGAGTAGGCGGTGGTCAGCATGCGCACGATGCGCGGATGAAATTCGCGCGTGTAGCGCAGCAGCTCGTTGCCATGCGCGCCGGGCATGCGCTGGTCGGTCACCAGCACGGCGATTTCGTCGCCGCGCTCACGCAGCACCGCCTTGCCCTGCTCCACCGACAGCGCGGTGATGACGGGGGCCAGCGGACTGACCAGGCGTTCAAAATACTTGAGCGCCATGGGTTCGTCGTCTACATACAGAATTTTGTCGGCGCTCATGGTTCAGCCCTCTCCAGGTGGTCGTCAGGTTTGAATAACAGGGTAACGCCGGCACCGTGGCCCGGCTCGGAACGGACCTCGATCAGCCCGCCCATGGACTGCACCACGCGCCGGCAAAACAGCAGGCCCATGCCGCTGCCGCCCTGGGCGGCGCGGGTGGTCACCGGCTCGTGCGTCAGTTTTTTGAGGACTTCGGGCGCAATGCCGGGGCCGTTGTCGGTGAAACGAATGGCAAAGTGCTGCTCCTGGGTGTGCGTGCCCGGCACATGCGCCAGCGCGATGTGCAGGTTGGGCTGGGCGCCGCCGCGCAGGGCGAACAAGGCGTTTTTGGTCAGGGTGCACAGCACCAGGTAAAGCAGGTCGCGCTGGCCCGGCAGCTCAAAATCGGCGCGCAGGTCGCAACTGACCCAGGCACGCTCGTCGTTCTCGAACGGGTACTCGTTCAGCAACGCGCCGACCAGGCGGCTGGCCTGCAGCGGCGCCGGCGCCGAGCCGGGGTAGGCGTCGCGCGCCGACTGCACAAAGGTGGCCACCAGCGACAGCGCGTACTGCGTGCGGCGCTCGGCCGCCTCGATCATGGCGAGCGCGTCGCCGGGGCGCTTTTCCGCAAAGCGGGCAGCCTCAACCGGCGCCTGCGGCTCAGCGGCGAGGTAGCGGCTTTTCAGGGCCTCCATGTAGCCCAGGACGGTGGCCAGCGGGGTGTTCAGCTCGTGCGCCAGAAAGCCCAGCGTCTCGCGCATCGCCCCCGCCCGGCTCTCGACCAGCGCATGCTCCTGCTCGCGCTGGCGAAAGATCTCCAGCGCCTCGTGCAGCACCGCGCGCACCTGCTGCTCGTCAAACGGCTTTTCCAGAATCTGCATCACCCGGCCCTGGTTGATCGCGGCGACGGCCACGTCTTTTTCGGCATA
>NZ_JANOAL010000176.1:0-4609 GCF_031411155.1 Polaromonas sp.
CTCGCCCTCGTCGTCGAGCTGGATGAAACCGAGACCGGTCACGCCCTGCGAGGCCACCGTGGCAAAGGTCGATTTGGTGACGGGCGCGCTGCGGTCTATGGACACGCGCACCAGCACATTGCCCTTGTTTTTCAGGTCAAAACCGATCAGCTCGACCTTGCCGACCGGCACGCCGCGGTAGCGCACGACCGACTGCGGCTGCAGGCCCGAAATGGTTTCGCTGGTGCTCAGTTCATACAGGTCGCGCTCGGTTTTGTCGCGCGTGAGCCAGATCGCCAGCAGCGCCAGCAGGGCGGTGATCACCAGCACGAAGGCGCCGGCGGCCAGGGCATGGGCCTTGTTTTCCATGATGAAACCTTTCTGCTTGTTTTCTCAAGCGGCTTGCGGGGCGTCGCGCAGTAGCGCCATCGCGCGCTGGCCTCGCTCGCCCAGAAAAAACTCTTCAATGAACGGGTGCGAAAACGCCACCACCTCTTTGGGCGGCGCGTTGATGATGACCTTCTGGTCGGCCAGCACGGCAATCCGGGTGCTGAGCTCGAACACCGTGTCCAGATCGTGCGTGACCATCACCACGGTCAACTCCATGTCCTTGTGCAGCGAGCGCAGCAGCGCGCAAAAGCTGTCGGCGCTGGCCGGGTCCAGCCCGGCGGTGGGCTCGTCGAGCAGCAACAGCGGCGGGTCCATGATCAGCGCGCGGCCCAGCGCCACCCGCTTGACCATGCCGCCCGACAGGTCGCTGGGCATCTTCTCGGCCACGTCAGCGGCCAGCCCCACCATCTGCAGCTTGACCATGGCCGCCTGGCGGATCAGCGCGGGCGGCAAGGTGCCCTGCTCGCGCAGCGGAAAGGCAATGTTTTCGAGCACGGTGAAGGCCGAAAACAGCGCACCCTGCTGAAACAGCATGCCGACACGGCTGGCTGCGCCGCGCTTGCCGAGCTCGGCCGCCGGCTTGCCGAGCACGCTGATCTCGCCCCGGGCCGGATGCTCCAGCCCCAGGATCTGGCGCAGCAGCACGGTCTTGCCGGTGCCCGAGCCGCCCACCAGCGAGGTGATCTCGCCGCGCTCCACCGTCAGGTCCAAGTCCTTGTGGATGACCGCTTTTTTCTCACCGTTCTGAAAAACGGTCCACAGTTTGCGGATGTCGACGACAGCGTCGGTCATATGCCGATATTTTTAAAAAGCACGGCAAACAGCGCGTCGACCAATATGACGACCGTGATCGAGGTCACCACCGAGGCCGTCGTGCCCTGGCCCAGGCTTTCGGTGTTGGGCTTGACGCGCAGGCCGTAGTGGCAGCCCACCAGCGCGATCAGCACGCCAAACACCACCGACTTGCCGGTGGCCAGCGTCAGGTTGGAGGCCTCCACCGCCGCCGGCAGCGAGTTGATGAAAAAGGCCGGTGTCACGCCCATCGCCACGTCGGCCGCCAGCATGCCGCCCAGCAAGGCGGCCAGCGTGGTCCAGACGCTGATCAGCGGCATCACCAGCGCCAGCGCCAGCGCGCGCGGCATCACCAGCCGAAAGCCGCGCGCAATGCCCATCACGCGCATGGCGTCGAGTTCCTCGGTGACGCGCATCACGCCAATCTGCGCGGTGATGGCCGAGCCGCTGCGCCCGGCAATCAAAATCGCGGCCAGCACCGGCCCGAGCTCGCGGATCAGCGAGATGCCCAGAATGTTGACGATGAAGGCATCGGCGCCAAACTGGCGCAGCTGCTGCGAGATCAGGTAGGCCAGCACCACGCCGATCAAAAACCCCACCAGCGCGGTGATCGGCAGTGCCGTGGCGCCAATGTGATACAGGTGGCCCGACAAATCGCGCCACGGGCCCTGCTGTGGCCGCCGGATCAGCCGGATGATGTCGAGCAGCAGCTGGCCCACCAGCCGCAGCAAGCCCTTGGCATGGTCGATCAGGCGCAGCACGCGGCTGCCCAGCACGATGAAGAGCTCGACCCAGCGGGGCTGCCGGCGCGACTTCGGCGGGTCCACCGTGAATTTGGCCACGGTCTCCAGCAGCGTGCGCTGGCTCGGCTCCATGTCAAGCTGCGCGGGCCAGGCGCGGCCCCAGTGGTTCCACAGCACCTGGGCGCCCAGGTAGTCAAGTTTTTCCAGCTGGCCCAGCTGCCAGCGCACGGCTGCGGCCTGGCCGGCGCCGCCAGCGTCGTCGTGCAAGGCTTGCAGTTGCTCGGTCAGCGCCTGCCAGACCGTTTGGCGCGTCAGGCCGGCCGCCGTCCAGGCCCCGCGCACGACCATCAGCCGGCCCTCGGGGCCGTCCTGCTGTTCGATGCGGGGCGTGGAGTCGTCTTCCATAAGCATGCTGGACGGGAACCGGGCGCGCACCGGCCAGCCTTGTCAACGCGCAAAAATATCATGGTAACTGCTGGACCCACCAATCGCGGTGCGTGCCCGCGCTGTAGCGCTGGCGTCCTACAGCAGCGCGGCGCAGATACCGGCCCAGCGGGTATTCCCCGCCGCGCAGGGAGCCGGGTTTTTGCCACAATCACTGCCAGGGCCGGTTCACCCCGTCAGCGCGGCGTTAGGCTGCACGGGCAGGATGGCCCCTCCCCCGGCCCGCCAGCCACCGCCGACAGCGCCAGCAGCGTCAAAATCCGCAAGACAAGAAACCCCGATGCAAGACAACAAGCAAGACCGAAAACACGACGAAGCCCTGGTGTTTGACTACATCATCATTGGCGGCGGCACGGCCGGCAGCCTGCTGGCCAACCGCCTGAGCGCCGATGCGTCCAAGCGCGTGCTGCTGATCGAGGCCGGCCGCCGCGACGACTACCACTGGATTCACATTCCGGTGGGCTACCTGTACTGCATTGGCAACCCGCGCACCGACTGGCTTTACAACACCGAGCCGGACGCGGGCCTCAATGGCCGCTCGCTGCGCTACCCGCGCGGCAAGACGCTGGGCGGCAGCTCCAGCATCAACGGCATGATTTACATGCGCGGCCAGGCGCGCGACTACGACCAGTGGGCGCAGCTGACCGGCGACGACGCCTGGCGCTGGGACCAGGCGCTGCCGTACTTCAAGCTGCACGAAGACTATTACAAGGGCGCCGACGCCCTGCACGGCGCGCGCGGCGTGGCCCCGGAGCTGATGCAGGACAAGACCGTTGCCTACCAGAAGCTGCTGCGCCACCACAACGCGGGTGGCGAGTGGCGCATCGAAAAGCAGCGCCTGCGCTGGGACATTCTGGATGCGTTTGCCGCGGCGGCGACCCAGGCCGGCATTCCGGCCACCGACGACTTCAACCGCGGCAACAACGAGGGCGTGGGCTATTTTGAAGTGAATCAGAAAAACGGCTGGCGCTGGAACACCGCCAAGGCCTTTTTGCGGCCGACCTGCTTTGGCCGACCCAATTTTGAGCTCTGGACCAGCGCCCAGGTCAGCAAGCTGGTGATTGAAAAGCAGGCCGATGGCGGCCAGCGCTGCACCGGCGTGGAGGTGTGGACCGGCGAGGAACGCGTGACGGCGCTGGCCACGCGCGATTCAGGCAAGGACCAGGGGCTGATCGGCGAGGTCATTCTGTGCGCCGGCAGCATCGGCTCGCCGCAGATTCTGCAGCTCTCGGGCATTGGCCCGGCGGCGCTGCTGCAGCAGCACGGCATTGCGCTGGTGCAAGACCTGCCCGGCGTCGGCGCCAACCTGCAGGACCACCTGCAGATCCGCTCGGTCTACAAAATCCAGGGCGACAAGCGCTGGGGCCTGTCGCTCAACACCATGGCCAATTCGCTCTGGGGCAAGGCCCGCATCGGGCTCGAATACGCGCTGCGCCAGACCGGGCCGATGAGCATGGCGCCGTCGCAACTGGGGGCCTTTACCCGCAGCTCGCCCGACCAGCCCTGGCCCAATATCGAGTACCACGTGCAGCCGCTGTCACTCGATGCCTTTGGCGAGCCGCTGCACAGCTTCAACGCCTTTACCGCCAGCGTCTGCAACCTGAACCCGACCAGCCGCGGCAGCGTCAACATCAAGAGCCCGCGTTTTGAAGACGCGCCGGCGATTGCGCCCAACTACCTGAACACGGCGGCCGACCGCCAGGTGGCGGCCGATTCGCTGCGCGTGACGCGCAAGATCGTCAGCCAGAGCGCGCTGGCCAAGTACCAGCCCGAGGAGTTCAAGCCCGGCCTGCAGTTTCAGACCGACGAAGAGCTGGCGCGGCTGGCCGGCGACATTGCCACCACCATTTTTCACCCGGTCGGCACCACCAAGATGGGCAAGGCCGATGACGCGATGGCGGTGGTCGACTCGCATTTGCGGGTGCGCGGCATACGCGGCCTGCGCGTGGTCGATGCCGGCGTCATGCCGCTGATCACCAGCGGCAACACCAATTCGCCGACGCTGATGATTGCCGAGAAGGCCGCCGAGTGGATCCAGGCGGGCATTTAGGCGCTGGTCGGCCCTAAACAGTGCGGGAAACTCCCAATGCGCCAGCACGGTGCACGGGCTACATTGGTGGTCTTGCCGACGAGCCCTGCTGCTCGCAACGCGAGGAGCCGAGGAGACACACAAGAGAGCAATAAAGATTTACAAACAAACATTCCACAAGATGTTTTTTTGACAAAGCGCTGGTAACCCCAGCGCTTTTTTTATGCCCCCC
>NZ_JANOAL010000177.1:0-7701 GCF_031411155.1 Polaromonas sp.
ACACTACCCTGTCATGCCTGGCGTTCTGATGCTTGAGGCGATGGCGCAGGCCGCTGCCTTGCTGGCCTTCGACATGCTGGGGCAAGCCCCCGATGATAAAACCGTGTACTACTTTGCCGGCATTGATGCCGCCCGTTTCAAACGCCCCGTTGAGCCAGGCGACCAGCTCATCATGGACGTGACACTTGATCGTTTGAAGTCTGGTCTTTTCAAGTTCACGGGTATCACGCGCGTCGGCGACAACATTGCCTGCGAAGCGCAGCTGATGTGTACCATGCGCACCATCGCCTGATCTCAGCTGGACAAGATGAACATTCATCCGACTGCACTGGTTGATCCGCAGGCTGAGCTCGACAGCACCGTAAGCGTGGGTCCGTACACGGTTGTTGGTCCCCACGTAAAAGTGGGTTCTGGCACCACTATTGGCCCGCACTGCGTGATTGAAGGGCACACCACCATAGGCCGCGACAACCGTATTTTTCAATTTAACTCGCTAGGTGCGATTCCACAGGATAAAAAATACGCTGGTGAGCCTTGCGAACTGGTCATAGGTGACCGCAATACCATCCGCGAGTTTTGTACCTTCAATATCGGATCGCCAGGCGACAGTGGCGTCACCCGGGTCGGTAACGACAACTGGATCATGGCCTATGTGCATCTGGCGCATGACTGCACAGTTGGCAATAACACGATTTTTGCCAACAACTCGCAGCTGGCGGGCCATGTGCATGTGGGCGATTTTGTTATTCTGGGCGGCTTTACTGTGGTGCATCAGTTTGTGCGGCTGGGCGCGCACAGCATGACGGCCATGTGCTCGCTGCTGTTTGCCGATTTGCCGCCTTTTGTGATGTCTCAGGGCCAGCCGGCGGGCGCACGCTCCATGAACTTCGAAGGGCTGCGCCGGCGCGGTTTCTCGGCGGAACGGCTGGCCGCCGTCAAGGCCATGCACAAGGCGCTGTACCGCGATGACCTGACGCTGGAAAATGCCAAAGCCAGCATTGCCGGCTTGACCGAAAAATACCCGGAGTCGGCGCCCGACGTGCAGATGATGCTCTCTTTTCTGCAGCAAACCCCACCCCAGCGCGGCATCGTCCGCTAGGCGTTCATGCCAGGCCCGATCAAGCCCGTGCCGAGCGTGGGAGCAGCGCATATTTCCGACGGGCCGCCCCTAGGAAAAATAGCCCCGTGTCCCGATGAAAGGGGAAGCGAAACGACTCAGTCTCACGAAGTGGCAAGTGTGGGGGCCATCGAACGCCGCGCCGGGCCGCCCCAAGCAAGTTCAGCCCCCTCGGGGGGCAGCGCACTACACGAAGTGAAAAGCGTGGGGGCCATGTTTGCCATGGTGGCGGGCGAAACCTCTGGGGACCTGCTGGCCGGTCTGCTGCTCGATGGCCTGACATCGCGCTGGCCTCTCATGACCTCAGCCGGCATCGGCGGCCCGCAGATGGCCAGGCGCGGCTTTCAGGCCTGGTGGCCCAGCGAGAAACTGGCGGTGCGCGGCTATGTCGAGGTGCTGCGCCACTACCGCGAGATCGTTGGCATCCGCAAGCAGCTTAAAGCGCGCCTGCTGGCGCAGCGGCCCGATGTGTTCATCGGGGTGGACGCGCCCGACTTCAACCTGGATCTGGAGGCCGGCCTCAAGGCCGAGGGCATCCGGACGGTTCACTTTGTCTGCCCCTCGATCTGGGCCTGGCGCGCCGACCGGGTCGAAAAAATCAGGCGCAGCGTTGACCATGTGCTGTGTATTTTTCCGTTTGAGCCGGCCCTGCTGGCGGCGCACGGCATTGCCGCCACCTATGTCGGCCATCCGCTGGCCAGCGTGATTCCGCTGCAGCCGGACCGCAGCGCCGCCCGGCTTGCACTCGGTTTGCGCGATGAAGATACGGTAGTGGCGATCCTGCCGGGCAGCCGCGAGTCCGAGATCGAATACCTGGCCAACCGGTTCTTTCAGGCTGCAGCCTTGGTAAAACGTGCGCAACCTGCTATTAAATTTGTAGTGCCGGCGGTGCCCTTGCTGCAAGGCCAGATTGAACGCCTGGCCGGGGAGGCGGGCGTTCGGGCGGATGTGCAGATCGTGCAGAGCCAGTCGCACGCTGTGCTGGCCGCCTGTGACGTCACGCTGATTGCCAGTGGCACCGCCACGCTGGAAGCTGCGCTGTTCAAGCGACCCATGGTGATTGCCTACAACATGAACTGGCTGTCCTGGCAGATCATGCGGCGCAAGCAGCTGCAGCCCTGGGTCGGTCTGCCCAATATCCTGTGCGAACAGTTTGTGGTGCCGGAGTTGCTGCAGGAGGCGGCCACCCCGGAAGCCTTGGCCAGCGCGCTGCTGCAATGGCTCGATGCCAAATCGTCGGCACCTGACAAAATAGCGGTTGTTGAACAACGCTTTACCCGGCTGCATGCAGAGCTGCAGCGCGACACTTCCCAACTGGCGACCGATGCAATCCAGAAAATTCTTGAAGGCTGAGCAAACCGCTTTGTCGTGGTACACGCCGGGCTTGATGGCCGGCGTGGACGAGGCCGGGCGCGGGCCGCTGGCCGGGCCCGTGGTGGCCGCCGCCGTCATCCTGGACGAGCTGAACCCGATCCAGGGCCTGGCCGATTCGAAAAAGCTCACCGTCCTGCGGCGCGAAAAACTCTACGACGAAATCCGCGCCAAGGCCCTGTGCTGCTCCATCGCCCAGGCCAGCGTCGAGGAAATCGACAGCCTGAACATTCTGCAGGCCACCTTGCTGGCCATGCGGCGCGCGGTGGACGGCCTGCGCCTGAAGCCCAACAAGGTGCTGGTGGACGGCAACCGCCTGCCCACGCTGGACATTCTGGCCGAGGCGATTGTGAAGGGCGACGCGCTGGTGCCGGCCATCTCGGCCGCCTCGATACTGGCCAAGGTCTACCGCGACCGCTGGTGCGCCGAGTTTCACCTGCAGTATCCGCAGTATGGTTTTGCCGGCCATAAAGGCTATGGCACGGCAGTGCATCTGGCGGCGCTGCGCGAGCACGGGGCCTGCCCGCAGCACCGCCGGTCGTTTGCGCCGGTGGCCGAGGTGTTGCGGTGAGCAGCGGCGTTGAAGTCCCGCTCACGCACATCAGCTCGCGCGACAACCCGCTCATCAAGGAGCTGCGCAAGCTCTCGCAAGACAGTACGGCCTACCGCAAACAGGGGCGCGTCTGGCTGGAAGGCGACCACCTGTGCCGCGCCGCGCTGGCGCGTGGCCTGAAGCCCGCCCTGGCCGTGTTTTCGGAGTCTTTTTGGCCACTAGCCAATACAGAATGGGCACATGTAGCTATCAAAAACATAGTAATTTCCGATGCCTTGCTGCCGGAAATCAGTGGTCTGGAGTCACCCGCGCGCATGGGCTTTGTGATGGAGCTGCCGGCGCAGGCCGAGCTGCTGACCCATACCGCCTCGGTAATCCTGGACCGCGTGCAGGACGCCGGCAACGTCGGCTCCATTTTGCGCAGCGCGGCGGCTTTTGGCTTTGCCCAGGTTATCGCGCTCAAGGGCACGGCCGCCTTGTGGTCGCCCAAGGTGCTGCGCGCCGGCATGGGCGCCCATTTTGGCCTGCGCCTGGTCGAAAGCATCGAGCCCGCCGCGCTGGCAGCCCTGCAGGTTCCCATCGTCGTCACCAGTTCACACCACGGCAGCTTTTTGCACCAGCAAGCCATCCCCATGCCCTGCGCCTGGGCCATGGGGCATGAAGGGCAGGGGGTCAGCGACGATTTGATGGCCAGAGCCAGCCTCAAGGTGCGCATAGATCAGCCCGGCGGCGAGGAGTCGCTCAACGTGGCGGCGGCTGCCGCGATTTGCCTGTATTCGAGTTCGCTGACGCGATAGTCCTGAAGGCTTGAGCGCGGCCGGCTTTGAGCCCCAGCCGACGACTGCCTGCCCCGGCGCGCAACCGCCCCTCAGGGAATCACCGTCGTGAACAGGTAAGCCGCAAAAATCACCAGGTGCACCACCCCTTGCAGCACCGTGGTTCGTCCCGTTCCCAGCGACAGCGTGGCCACGAACAGCGACAGCAGCAGCAGGATGGAGGACTTGGCATCCAGCCCGAGCGTGAGGGTCCAGCCGGTGGCGAGGGAAACCATGGCCACGGCCGGAATCGTCAGGCCGATGCTGGCCAGCGCGGAGCCCAGTGCCAGATTCAGGCTGGTCTGCAGGCGGTTGGCCCGCGCGGCCCGCAGCGCGGCCAGGCCCTCGGGCAGAAGCACGACAGCGGCAATGATGACGCCCACCACGGCGACGGGCGCGCCCGCACTGGCCACCGCGGCTTCGATGGCCGGTGCCAGCGACTTGGCCAGCAGCACCACCGCCGCCAGACAGGCCAGCAGCAGCCCCAGGCTGGCCAGTGCGATCCGGCCACTGGGCGGCGCGGCATGGGCCTCTTCGTCAGCAGCGGCTTCCTTGGGTAAAAAATAGTCCCGGTGGCGCACCGCCTGAACCAGCACAAAGGTGCCATAGAGCACGAGGGACACCACGGCGATAAAACCGAGCTGCCCGACGCTGTAAAACGGCCCGGCCACGGTGGTGGTGTAGTTGGGCAGCACCAGGGTCAGCACCGCAATGGCGGCCAGCGTGGCCAGCGATGCGCTGACGCCATACAAGCCGAAGCGCTGCTCGCCAAAGCGGCTGCCGCCCATCAGCATGCACAGTCCCACCATGCCGTTGAGGATGATCATCACGGCGGCAAACACGGTGTCGCGGGCCAGCGCCGTGGTCGAGGGGCCGCCCGTCAGCATCAGCGAGACGATCAGCGCCACCTCAATGATGGTGACCGCCACCGCCAGCACCAGCGTGCCGTAAGGCTCGCCGACCCGATGCGCGATGACCTCGGCATGGTGCACCGCCGCCAGCACACAAGCCAGCATCCCGGCCGCCAGCAAGGCAATGAACGGGCCGCCGGCGCCGCCGATGAGCCACAGGCTACCCAACAAGCACCAGCCTGTGAGTGGCGCAATGAGGGACCAGGCTGGAAGGGCGGAAGATCGGGACATTCGGTGGATGATAGCTTGCGGCGTCCTGATTTTTGCCTGCCGTCGCCGTGGCCGCGTTTGCCCGTCATCAGGGGGTAGGTCGACCCGGTCTCACGCTATAATCAGTGGCTTTTCAAATCACAGCTTCGCCCGAGCGCACTCAAAGCCAACACCCTTACAAAAGCAGCCTGCAACCGTCTTTCAAAGACGTTTTTTGGTGCACGCTTGGGCGAACCGTAACCAACCCGGAGAACCCAGTGCTTTTGTCGCTACAGGGAACACACCAGACTACCCCTCCCGCCATTCTGGCGCTCGCAGACGGCACGGTCTTTATCGGCAACTCGATTGGAGCCGCGGGCTCCACGGTCGGCGAGGTGGTGTTCAACACCGCCATGACCGGCTACCAGGAAATCCTCACGGATCCGAGCTACTGCCAGCAGATCGTCACACTCACGTACCCGCACATCGGCAACTACGGCATCAATGCCGAAGACGTCGAAGCCGAAAAAATCCACGCAGCCGGCCTGATCATCAAGGACCTGCCGCTGCTGGCCTCCAACTTTCGCCTGTCCATGACCCTGTCCGATTACCTGGTCAAAGAGAAAACCGTTGCGATTGCCGGGATTGACACCCGCCAGCTGACGCGCCGCCTGCGCACCAAGGGCGCGCAAAACGGCTGCATCATGGCGCTGGGCCAGGGCGAAGCGGTGACGCAGGCGGCCATCGACAAGGCCATTGCCGCAGCAAAAGGGGCGCCCAGCATGGCGGGTCTGGACCTGGCCAAGGTGGTTTCCGTCAAGCAGACCTACGAGTGGACACAGACCGAGTGGAAGCTGGGTTCGGGTTATGGCGTACAGATCACCCCAAAATTCCACGTCGTGGCTTTTGACTTCGGCGTGAAGAAAAACATCTTGCGCATGCTGGCCGAACGCGGCGCGCGCGTCACGGTGGTGCCAGCGCAAACCCCGGCCGCCGACGTGCTCAAGCTCAAACCTGACGGCATCTTTTTGTCCAACGGCCCGGGTGACCCGGAGCCCTGCGACTACGCCGTTGTGGCCGTGCGCGAGTTGATGGAAACCGGTATCCCGACTTTCGGCATCTGCCTGGGCCATCAGATCATGGCGCTGGCTTGTGGCGCCAAAACCTTCAAAATGAAGTTTGGCCACCATGGGGCCAACCATCCCGTCAAGGACCTGGACAATGGCCGTGTCAGCATCACCAGCCAGAACCACGGTTTTGCGGTGGATGACAAAACCCTGCCCGCCAACCTGCGTCCCACGCACGTCAGCCTGTTTGACGGCACGCTGCAGGGCCTGGCCCGCACCGACAAGCCGGCGTTCTGCTTCCAGGGCCATCCCGAGGCGTCGCCCGGCCCGCACGACATTTCATACCTGTTTGACCGCTTCACGGCACTGATGGAAAAACATACAAATGCCTAAACGCACAGACATCAAATCCGTTCTCATCATCGGCGCCGGCCCCATCATCATCGGCCAGGCCTGCGAGTTTGACTATTCGGGCGTGCAGGCCTGCAAGGCGCTGCGCGAAGAAGGCTACAAGGTCATTTTGATCAACAGCAACCCGGCCACGATCATGACCGACCCGGCTACCGCCGACGTGACCTACATCGAGCCGATCACCTGGCAGACGGTTGAAAAAATCATCGCCAAGGAGCGGCAGCTCAATCCCGGTGGTTTTGCGATTTTGCCAACCATGGGCGGCCAGACGGCGCTTAATTGCGCGCTCGATCTGTGGCACCACGGCGTGCTTGAAAAGTACGACGTCGAGCTGATTGGCGCCAAGCCCGAAGCCATTGACAAGGCCGAGGACCGCCTGAAGTTCAAGGACGCCATGACCAAGATCGGGCTCGGTTCGGCGCGCTCCGGCATTGCGCACAGCATGGAGGAGGCCTGGGGCGTGCAGAAAACCGTCGGTTTCCCGACCGTGATCCGCCCCAGCTTCACGCTGGGCGGCACGGGCGGCGGCATCGCCTACAACCCGGAAGAGTTTGAAATCATCTGCAAGCGCGGCCTGGAAGCCTCTCCGACCAACGAGCTGCTGATTGAAGAGTCGCTGCTGGGATGGAAAGAGTACGAGATGGAAGTGGTGCGCGACACCGCGGACAACTGCATCATCGTCTGCTCGATTGAAAACCTGGACCCGATGGGCGTGCACACCGGCGACTCGATCACCGTGGCACCGGCCCAGACCCTCACTGACAAGGAATACCAGATCCTGCGCAATGCCTCGCTCGCGGTATTGCGCGAGATTGGCGTCGACACCGGAGGCTCCAACGTGCAGTTCTCGATCAACCCGGTCGATGGCCGCATGGTCGTCATCGAGATGAATCCGCGCGTGTCGCGTTCCTCGGCATTGGCCTCCAAGGCCACCGGTTTCCCGATTGCCAAGGTGGCGGCCAAGCTGGCCGTGGGCTACACGCTGGACGAGCTGCGCAACGAAATCACCGGTGGCGCCACGCCTGCGAGCTTTGAGCCCAGCATTGACTATGTCGTTACCAAGATTCCCCGGTTTGCCTTTGAGAAATTCCCGACCGCCGATTCACGCCTGACCACGCAGATGAAATCGGTCGGTGAGGTCATGGCCATGGGCCGCACCTTCCAGGAATCGTTCCAGAAAGCCCTGCGCGGCCTCGAAGTCGGCGTCGATGGCATGAACGAAAAAACGCAGGACCGGGAAGTGCTGGAGAAAGAACTCGGCGCGCCC
>NZ_JANOAL010000178.1:0-3900 GCF_031411155.1 Polaromonas sp.
GGCCCAGGATGGGGTGGCGGCGCTGCATGCGGCCGCACGCAGCGGCAACCTGGCGCAGCTTCAGCGCCTGCTGGCGCAAGGCGCGCCGCTCAATGCCCCCGACGACAGCGGCAAGACGGCCTTGATGCTGGCCGTCATCAATGGCCACGCCGCCATGGTGCAGCGGCTGCTGGCGCTGGGCGCCAACCCGGCCCTGACAGACCGCGACGGCCTGACCGCCCTGCAGCACGCCCGGCGCCTGGGCCGGGACCAGATCGCGGCGCTGATTGAAGCGGGCTCTTGAGTCTGCCCTGAACCGCCTTTATCCGCTGCAAACCGGTCGTTTTGGTAGTTTCACCTGCCAAACAGGCCTCCAGCCCAATCAAAACGCGCTCAGGCAGCTATCAAATAAGTAGCACACCAGAACCCCAAGGCGACCCTCAAGGCGCCAGCGTCAAGCGCAGCCAGGTGCCGTCGGCCAACTGCGCGCAGGCGCCAGGGGCCGCATCGGGCAAGCCGGCCAGCGGTGTCAGGCGCGTCACGCGGCTGCTCAGCCGCAGCAGCGGCGCGGCGTCAGCCCATTGGCCGGGCGCTTCCCAGCGCAGGCTGCGCAGGGCGCTATGGGTCTGGTCCGGCACCAGCACAGTGGGCCGCTGGCCCGGCGGGGTCAGCACGGCCGCCAGCTGCTGCTCGATCTCGCCATAGCGGTGGTTAGACACATTGCTCAGCGTCGCATAAGGCAGCAGCTGCGGCGGGCGAAAGTGGTGCAGCGTCAGCACCCCGCCGACGTGCGGCGTGGTCACGCTGGCCACGTCGAGCCGGCCGTCGCCGTCAAAGTCGGCCACCCCCGCCGGGTTGAGCCAGCGCATGGCCGCGCCAGCCTGCGGGCCGCGCGCGATCTCCTGCAGCGCCAGCACCGGGGCGCCCGCTTCGCGCTGTACGCGCCATACCTCCCGCACCCCCAGCACCACCAGCGCCGCCCCGCTATGGGCGTCGGATTCGACCAGCAAGATCTCGTCGCGGCCATCGCCATCGAGGTCCATCAGGCGCGGCAGCCGGTCTTCAAACACCCGGTGCGGCGGCAGGTGATACACCAGCTCTTGCGTGCCGTCGCCCGCAGCCAGCCGCACATGCAGGCTGCCCGCATGCACGCCGGAGCCCAGCGCCGCGTGCGGGTAATACGAGGTCGGCGAGCCCAGCCAGGCCCAGGCAATGTCGCGGCTACCGGCCACTACCTGGCTGTCGGGAATGCGCTGCGCGGCGGCTTCAGGCGGGGGGTTGATGGAAACCGCGGCAGTCACCACGCCGCACTGCGGCGCGGCGGCTTCGGCAGCAAGGCCCTGGCCCCAACTGACGCTGGCTGCGCCCAGCAGGCACAGCGCAGCAAGCGGTTTACACAAATTGAAGGCGCGAACGCGGGCGCGACGCGTTGCAAGAGTCATTCAGGTAAGTCGCGCCGGGCGGCCAAACCTTACGACGAACAGCGACTTCAAGCATGTGGTCAAGCTAGTCGGGCACACGGCCCGGGCTCGTACCGGACGGGCCTCGGCCAGCACCTGCGCCCTGAACTTGGCTGGCAGGTCGCCCGGCGTCAAGAGATCTACCAGAACACCCAGCAATGCCTCCAGCTCAACCTGAAGTCCACCGAGATCAAACAGCGTGGTGCCCGGTAGCGGATCAACCAGCAGGTCAATGTCGCTTCCCTCTGCATCATTGCCATGCGCCACTGAACCGAACACACGCGGATTGGCCGTGCGAAAGCGGGCTGCTGCCTCGCGTACCGCATTTCGCTTTAGTTTCAGTGATGTGGATGGTTTCATGGTGTCACCCTTCAACCTGCGCCGAGTGCACGCCCAGCTTCAAGCCCAGCGCCTTGATGACCTTCATGACCGTGGCGAACTCCGGGTTGCCATCGGGCGACAGTGCCTTGTACAGCCCCTCACGCGCCAGGCCCGTGTCCCGCGCCAGCTGGCTCATGCCGCGCGCGCGGGCAATGTCACCCAGCGCCGCACGAACGAGACTGCCGTCGCCGGGGTCTTCCTCAACGCAGGCCTGAAAATACAGCATGACGTCTTCCTCGGTCTTGAGGTCGTCCACGGGGTCCCAGCGAGTGAATTTTTCGGCAGCTTGTTTGCCAGACATGATTCAGTCCTTCCATTCTTTTGCAATTGCGATGGCGCGCTCGATGTCAGCATCCTGGGTTCGCTTGTCGCCGCCCGCCAGAAGCACGATCACCAGCGGGCCGCGCCGCACAAAATACACACGGTAGCCTGGGCCGTGGTCAATCCGTAGCTCGCTCACGCCGTCGCGCACCGGCTTCACGTCACCGGGGTTGCCCTCTGCCAGACGGCGGATGCGGGCATTGACACGGGCCGCAGCCAAGCGGTCTTTAAGCGCCGACCGCCAACGCTGGAAAGTTTCACTTTGAATAATTTCAAGCATTTACTGTAATCCATGGTTTACAAACAGTCAATCGCCACGATCACGCAAACTGAGCTACTCAGTTCCAGCCCGCGCCAGATTCAGCGCCAGCAGGCGCTTCAAGATTTCTTCGTCGGGCAGGTCGGCGCTGTAGTCGGCCCAGCCGTAGGCGCTGGCGACGGCGGCATCCAGGTCGTGGTGCGCGGCGGCCAGCCAGGCCGGACGCTGGTTGTAGAGCTTGGTCAGGGTGCGCTCGGCCAGGTCTTTCTCAAAGCCGTTTTTCGGCACGATGCGGTCCGGGTAGGGCGAGGTGCTCATGCCCAGCGGAATCACCTCGGGCACGCGCTGCGTCCACTCGGGCGGATTCAACCAGTTTTCGCGCAGGTCGTTGAGGCGTTTGGCGGCGCGGGCGATTTTTTCGGCGGCCGTTCGCACCGGGCTTGTCGGCATGTTGGCCGGGATGACTTCGCCGCCGGGCAGTGTTTCGGTTTGCTGGTGCGCGGTGTCGGCGGGGCTCAGGCCTGCCGGAAAGGGGAAGGTTTCGAAGCAGGTGGTGGGGGTGTAGCGCGGGTCGTTGCCGACGCCCAGCCAGGTGCACATCCGGAGCGACCAGAGTTCGTGGAAGCGGCTGTGCAGGATGCCGAAGGTGGTGTCGTCAGAAATGGTGATCGCAACAGTGGCGGTGTCGGGTAGATTGGCGGCTGGTTGCCATACGAACAAGCGATGTTTTGCAACCCGCGGGGTATTGATGTAACGCGGAACTTTCTGAATCGCGGCGCGAAACTGCTCGCCGTTGCGACCAAACCTCCACCAAAAAGTACGGCGAATCCGATCATTGTTTTTTTCACGTACCGGCTTCACAAACTGCAGCACATGCGCAAATGGCTGTTCATAAAGCGCAGCGTCTTGAGCCGACATAGACGCGCCAAAATCAATCACCCACCCATCGCGCCGCCTGCGTGTGATGTCGATTCCGTTAATCAGAGGCCGCAAGATTTCAGCGTTAGATCGCCCATGCGGATTGGGAGCGCGCATCCAGCGTCGTGCAGTTTGACCATCCACATCCAAGTCGCCATCCTTGCGCAAGCCTTCAAATACAAACCCAGCGTTCTCGGTTAACACTCGGGCCAGGGTTAGATCGATGCTGTCGGAATTCTCAGATTCAGGAGTCAAATCAGCATGAATTCCCGGAACCAAGGCGCCATCAAGGCGTGCGTCGCTTCTATGGCCGAAGCACACGAGCGAGACGCGCACCGCTGCGCCTTCGTTCACCCACGATTCATCACTCCACGCCTCGTAGATCCTTGATGAATGGGCGATGGTCTCCAAAACTTTGCGATTGCCGCCGCCGCGTATGGAGTTAGGGCTACGCTGATTAAGGTCCACGGCAACCGAGCGTGAAGCGTTACATGACGATGAAACAACAGACCCTTGCCATGGCAGCAGACCAATCGGGCTACGAGCAGTACCGCAAGCCTACGCGGCGAGAGGAGTTCTTGA
>NZ_JANOAL010000179.1:0-6269 GCF_031411155.1 Polaromonas sp.
ACCTTCGAGCGCCCGATCTACGCCGGCAACGCGATCGCGATCGTGCAAAGCCTGGACGCGACCAAGGTCATCACCGTGCGCACCACCGGCTTTGATGCCGCCGCCGCCACGGGCGGCTCGGCTGCGGTCGAGGTGCTGGCGGGTGTCGCCGACAGCGGCAAGTCCGTGTTTATGGGTTCCGAGATTGCCACGAGCGACCGCCCCGAACTGACCGCCGCCAAGATCATTGTCTCGGGTGGCCGGGCGCTCGGCTCCAGCGAGAAGTTCCATGAGGTTCTGGAGCCGCTGGCCGACAAGCTGGGTGCCGCGCTCGGTGCCTCGCGCGCCGCGGTCGATGCCGGTTACGCGCCCAATGACTGGCAGGTCGGCCAGACCGGCAAGATCGTCGCGCCCCAGCTTTACGTAGCCATCGGCATTTCGGGCGCCATCCAGCATCTGGCCGGCATGAAGGACAGCAAGGTCATCGTGGCCATCAACAAGGACCCGGAAGCGCCGATTTTCAGCGTGGCCGACTACGGCCTGGAAGCCGATCTGTTCACGGCGGTGCCGGAGCTGGTGAAGGCGCTGTAATTCACCGCCCGCAAAAGGCATCGCTCGCGGTGCCTTTTTTTCTTGTGCGAATCGATTGACCGAGTATTCAGGCCCCGGAGACCCCCATGAGCTACAAAGCCCCCCTCAAAGACATGTTGTTCAACATCGAGCACCTGGCCCGTATCGACCAGATCGCGCAGATCCCTGGTTTTGAGGATGCCGGGCTGGAAACCGCGCAGGCGGTGCTCGAAGAGTGCGCCAAGTTCAACGAGGGCGTGCTGGCGCCGCTCAACGTCGAGGGCGACAAAAACCCGTCGAGCTGGAAGGACGGCGTCGTCACCACCACGCCCGGGTTTAAGGAAGCCTTCCGGCAGTACGTGGAGGGCGGCTGGCAGGGTCTGCAGCATCCGGCTGACTACGTCGGCCAGGGCCTGCCCAAGACGATTGGCGCGGCCTGCGGCGAGATGCTCAATTCGGCCAACATGAGCTTTGCGCTGTGCCCGCTGCTCAGCGACGGCGCCATCGAAGCGCTGCTGACGGCCGGCTCCGACGATTTGAAGGCGATCTACCTGGAAAAACTCGTCAGCGGCCAGTGGACCGGCACCATGAACCTGACCGAGCCGCAGGCCGGCTCGGATCTCGCCATGGTGCGCAGTCGCGCCGAGCCGCAGGCCGACGGCAGCTACAAGGTGTCGGGCACCAAGATTTTCATCACCTACGGTGAGCACGACATGGCCGAAAACATCGTGCACCTGGTGCTGGCCCGCGTGGCTGGCGCGCCCGAGGGCGTGAAGGGCATCAGCCTGTTTGTCGTGCCCAAGTTCATGGTGGGCAAAGACGGCGCGCTTGGGAGCCGCAACGACGTGCACTGCGTCAGCATCGAGCACAAGCTGGGCATCAAGGCCTCGCCGACGGCGGTGCTGCAGTTTGGCGACCACGGCGGCGCTGTGGGCTACATCGTGGGCGAGGAAAACCGCGGCCTTGAGTACATGTTCATCATGATGAACTCGGCGCGCTACGCGGTCGGCATGCAGGGCATCGCGGTGGCCGAGCGGGCTTATCAAAAGGCCGTGACTTTCGCCAAGGACCGCGTGCAGAGCCGCCCGGTCGATGGCTCGATCAAGGCCAGCGCGCCCATCATTCACCACCCCGACGTCAAGCGCATGCTGATGACGATGCGCGCCTACATTGAAGGCTGCCGCGCCATGGCCTCGGTGGCCGCCGCCGCCTATGACGCCAACCACCACCACCCCGATGCCGATGCGCGCAAGCAAAACCAGGCGTTTTATGAGTTTCTGGTGCCGCTGGTCAAGGGCTACAGCACCGAGATGAGCCTGGACGTGACCTCGCTGGGCATTCAGGTGCATGGCGGCATGGGCTTCATCGAGGAAACCGGCGCGGCGCAGTACATGCGCGACGCCAAAATTCTGACGATTTACGAAGGCACGACCGCGATCCAGGCCAACGACCTGGTGGGCCGCAAGACCCTGCGCGACGGCGGCCAGACCGCCCTGGGCATTGCCAAACAGATTGAAGCGACCGAGGGCGAGCTGCGCCAGCAGGGCAGCGCCGACGCGCTGGCCGTGGCCGGGCGCCTGCAGGCCGCGCGCCTGGCCTTTGTTGACGTGGTGAACTTTGTCGTGAGCCATGCCAAAACCAGCCCGAATGCGGTGTTTGCCGGCAGCGTGCCCTACCTGATGCTGGCGGGCAATGTGGTGGCCGGCTGGCAGATGGCGCGCGCGTTGCTGGTGGCGCAGGCGCAACTGGCCCAGGGTGTCGACGCCGGCTTCATGCAAGCCAAAATCACCACCGCCCGCTTTTACGCCGACCACCTGCTGACCAAGGTGCCGGGTCTGCGCGACAGCATCGTCGAAGGCGCGGACAGCGTCAATGCGCTGGCGCTGGAAGCGTTTTAAGGTGTTTGTCGCGCTATAAATTTGATAGCTGCTCCTGCTTATTCTTATTGGGCTAGGGCCACTTTTCACTATAAAAATCGCTGTTTTCACGGTATTTGCCGAAAGAAGCCATGTCCAGACTTCCCGCTCCGCTCAATAGTTTGCCGCTGCCCATCATCGGCTCGCCGCTGTTCATCATCAGCAACCCCAGGATGGTGATTGAGCAATGCAAGGCCGGTGTCGTGGGCGCCATGCCCGCGCTCAACGCCCGCCCGGCCGCGCAGCTCGAAGGCTGGCTGGCCGAGATCACCGAGACCCTGGCGGCGTATGACAAAGCCAATCCTGACAAGCCGGCCGCGCCATTCGCCATCAACCAGATCGTGCACAAGTCCAACGACCGGCTGGAGCACGACATGCAGATGTGCGTCAAGTACAAGGTGCCGATCTACATCACCAGCCTGGGCGCGCGCGAAGACATCAACGCCGCCGCGCACAGCTATGGCGGCGTGGTGCTGCATGACATCATCAACAACAAGCATGCGCGCAAGGCGATTGAAAAAGGCGCCGACGGCCTGATTGCCGTGGCGGCCGGCGCCGGTGGCCATGCCGGCGTGAAAAGCCCGTTTGCGCTGATCCAGGAAATCCGCCAGTGGTTTGACGGCCCGCTGGCGCTCTCGGGTGCGATCTCCACCGGCGGGGCGGTGCTGGCGGCGCGCGCCATGGGCGCTGACTTTGCCTACATCGGCTCGGCCTTTATCGCCACCGAAGAAGCCCGCGCCACCGATGCCTACAAGCAGGCGATTGTCGAGGGCAATTCCGACGACATCATCTACAGCAACCTGTTTACTGGCGTGCACGGCAACTACCTGGCGCCATCGATCCGTGCCGCCGGCATGGACCCCGAGAACCTGCCCGAGAGCGATGCCAGCAAGATGAACTTTGGCGGCGACAAGTCCAGGGCCTGGAAGGACATCTGGGGCTGCGGCCAGGGCATTGGCCCGGTCAGCAAGGTGCAAAGCACGGCGGCTTTTGTCGCCCAGCTCAGGCGCGAGTACGAGGAAGCGCGCCAGCGGCTGGCCTTGTAGCGCTCTTTCTTCCTTCCAGAGCCATGCGTTTGCCCGACCTGCGCCTGCCGGGCATCGATGCACTCAAGGGCCTGGCCTGCGCGCTGATCGTCTGGCACCACCTGGCGTTTTACGGTCCGATGTCGGATGTGGTGCATGCCGCCTGGCCGGGCCTCATCAGCTGGCTGTACGACTACGGCCGCATGGCGGTGCAGGTGTTTCTGGTGCTGGGCGGTTTTTTGGCCGCCCGAGCCCTGGCGCCACACGGCAGCGCCAGTTTCACCCAAGCGCCTGGCCGCCTGATTTTTCGCCGCTACGGCCGCCTGATGCGGCCCTACCTGGTGGCGCTGGCCGTGAGTGTGCTGGTGGCCGCGCTGCTGCGGCCCTGGTTCGCGCACCCGTCGGTGCCCGCCGCGCCCAGCCTGGCGCAGCTGGTCGGTCATGCGCTGCTGCTGCAGGATGTGCTGGGCCAGGAGGCCCTGTCGGCCGGCGTCTGGTATGTGGCGATCGATTTTCAGCTGTTCGCCCTCAGCGTGGCGGTGTTGGCGCTGGCGCGCGGGCTGCGGCAGCGCTGGCCGCAGCTGCCCGCGCAACTGGACGTGGGCCTGCTGCTGCTGCTGGCACTGGCTTCGCTGCTGTTTTTTAACCGCCAGCCGGGGCTGGACATGACCGGCCTGTATTTCCTCGGCGCCTACGCGCTCGGCATGATGGCTTGCTGGGCCTCGACGATGCCAAGCCAGACCGCGCGCCGTCAATGGCTGCTGGCCATGGCCTGGCTGGGCGCGGCGGCCTTGCTGCTTGATTTCAGGGGCCGGCTGCTGCTGGCCGTGGCGGTGGCCTTCGGCCTGGTGTGGCTGCAAACCAGTGCCTTGTTTCAGTTTTGGCGCGAGCCGCGCTGGCTGGCGCGGCTCGGCCAGATCTCGTATTCGGTGTTTCTGATTCACTTTCCGGTCTGCCTGCTGGCCAATGCGGGGGTGAGCCACTTCTGGCCGACGCACTTGGCGGCCAATGCCTTGGGGATGCTGGCCGCCTTTTTGCTGTCACTTCTGGCGGGGGCGTTGCTGTACCGAAGCGTTGAATCGCGGCCGCTGCGTGCCGGCAGCGCCGCCAGGGCAGGCGTCAGCATCTCCTGAGCCCCGTCAGACGCCTGGTTGGAGGTAAAAAATGGCGCTAGCCCAATAACAACGAGCGCATTCAGCTATCAAATAAGTAGCATCTAGCGTCACCGCTTCAGCGCCGGAACATCGCCAGTTTCAGCGCAGAAGGCTCGCCCAGCCAGGCGGCGTGCGTGGTGTGGTCGGCCAGGTCATCGCCGGTATCGCCGTGCACCAGCACGTTAAGCCCGTTGCGGTGCTGCTCCAGCCACGGAATCAGGCGCTCGAACTCGGCGCTGTCAAACGCGATCTGGCAACTCCAGTGCGGATGCGGCCCGACTTCGCGCTCATGCACCCGCCCCACCGCCACCCGGAACAGCTCACCGGCCTGCTGGCACAGCGCACGCGCCTGCTCCAGCGTGTCGGCGCCGAAATAGACATGCGCGTGGTAGCGGGGGTAAATGTTTTCAGGGCGTTGGGTCATGGTGCGGGCCGCCGGGAAGTTGTAGGGGTCTATGGGCAATTGTCAGGCCGGAGCGGGTTCTTGTGCCTATAGGGGTTTTTGGGTAAGAAAACTGTGTATTTATACGGGCTATCCACTTAGCTCCTTGGGTGACAAAATCACGGAATGACTGACATTGGAGCGCGGCCCGTCGCCGACAAAGACTACCCGAAGACGTGGAGCCAATTCATGGACTGGTTTCATACTGAACAGTCCTGTCTTGATTACTTGGAAAAACTGCGTTGGCCGAGTGGGTTCATCTGTCCCAAATGTGGCGTTATCGGTGTGCCTGTCAAAACGAGTCGAGGCCGGTTGATTTGTCTGAGTTGCAAACATCAGACAAGCGTGACGGCAGGAACAATTTTTGATAAGACGCGCACGCCGCTCAAAGTATGGTTGGCCGCAGCTTGGTACATCACCAATCAAAAGCAGGGAGTCAGCGCACTGGGATTGCAACGCGTACTTGGGCTTGGCAGCTATCAGACCGCTTGGACCATGCTGCATCGATTTCGCCGCGCGATGATTCGGCCAGGTAGAGATTTGCTATGCGGGACAGTTGAAGTAGACGAGACCTACATTGCGATTGGTGACAAGACGCATGCAACGCTGGAAAAAGGGCGGAAATCGCACACGGCCAAGACGCTTGTGGTTATCGCGGTCGAGATGCTCGAACCCAAGGGTTTTGGGCGCATTCGCCTGCGGTGCATACCCGATGATTCGGAGCGCCAAGTGATTCCCTTTGTGCAAGATGTCATCCAAGTGGGGGCGGCAGTACACACGGATGGCTCAGCGGCATATCGCAAGCTCAAGGATGTGGGTTACACCCACCAAAGAAGCGTCATGCTTGGTTCGGATACGCCCGCCCATGTCTCCATGCCAGGCGTGCACAGAGTTGCTGCGCTGATCCATAGATGGCTTCTTGGAACACATCAAGGAGCTGTTCAACCCGACAAGCTGGACTACTATCTTGACGAGTTTGTATTTCGATTCAACAGACGAACATCCGCCTCGCGGGGAATGCTTTTTTATCGACTGCTTGAGCAAGCCGTAGTCACCACGCCGGTGACTTATCAGCACGTTGTAAGTACGTCGAAAATGTCCAGAAACCTTCACAAGGAGCTAAGTGGATAGCCCGTACACGGGAACAGTGATAGGTATGTACATGCAGGTTGGTGTACACACC
>NZ_JANOAL010000180.1:0-5973 GCF_031411155.1 Polaromonas sp.
GCCGCCATTGAAAGCCGCTGGAGCCCGCAGTGGGAGCAAAGCGGCCAGTACGAGCCGACGCTGGACTCTGGCAAGCCCTCGTTTTCGATCCAGCTGCCGCCGCCCAATGTGACCGGCACGCTGCACATGGGCCACGCCTTCAACCAGACGGTGATGGACTCGCTGACGCGCTACCACCGCATGCTGGGCCACAACACGCTGTGGGTGCCCGGCACCGACCACGCCGGCATCGCCACGCAAATCGTGGTCGAGCGCAAGCTGCAAGCCGAAGGCCAGAGCCGGCACGACCTGGGCCGCAAGAATTTTGTGGCGAAAGTGTGGGAGTGGAAGGAAGAGTCGGGCTCGACCATCACGCGCCAGATGCGCCGCATGGGCGACTCGGTGGCCTGGAAGCACGAGTACTTCACCATGGACCCGAAGATGTCCAGGGTCGTCACCTCGACCTTTGTGCAGCTGTATGAGCAGGGACTGATTTACCGCGGCAAGCGCCTGGTCAACTGGGACCCGGTGCTCAAATCGGCCGTGAGCGACCTCGAAGTCGAAAGCGAGGAGGAAGACGGCTTTCTCTGGCATATCCGCTACCCGCTGGCCGACGGTTCAGGCTCTCTGACGGTCGCCACCACGCGGCCTGAAACCATGCTCGGCGATGTGGCCGTGATGGTGCACCCGGAAGACGAACGCTACCAGCACTTGATAGGCAAGCGCGTGCTGCTGCCTTTGTGCAACCGTGAAATTCCAGTGATCGCCGACGAGTATGTTGATAAGGAATTCGGCACCGGTGTGGTGAAGGTCACACCGGCGCATGACCAGAACGACTATGCGGTCGGTCAACGCCACAACTTACCAATCATCAGCGTGCTCACACTTGATGCAAAAATTATTGACAACTACGTGGCCGCCGCAGGCGAAGGTTGGGAAAAGTACGTTGCCCCGCGTGAAGGTGGCGGAAAAATCGGCCCAGTAAGCTCGGGCCACCCATTGGCGATTGATGTCGGTATTCCCCAGCATCTCCAGGGTCTCGATCGTTTTGACGCTCGCAAGCAAATTGTTAAGGATCTCGAAGAGCTGGGCCTGCTGGTCGAGACCAAGCGGCACAAGCTCATGGTGCCGCGATGCGCGCGTACCGGCCAAATCATTGAACCGATGCTGACCGACCAGTGGTTTGTGGCGATGAACAAGGTCAGCGAGCAGGACCCGACCGGCAAATCGATCGCGCAAAAAGCCATCGACGCGGTCGACAGCGGCGCCGTGAAATTCGTTCCCGAGCAGTGGGTCAACACCTACAACCAGTGGATGGGCAACATCCAGGACTGGTGCATCTCGCGCCAGCTCTGGTGGGGGCACCAGATTCCGGCCTGGTACGACGAAGACGGCCAGTTCTACGTGGCGACCGATGAAGCCGCAGCGCAAGCCCAGGCGCCCGGGAAGACACTCACGCGCGACCCCGACGTGCTCGACACCTGGTACTCGTCGGCCCTGGTGCCCTTCTCGTCCCTGGGCTGGCCCGAAAAGACCCAGGAGCTGGATCTGTTTTTGCCGTCCAGCGTGCTGGTCACCGGCTACGACATCATCTTTTTCTGGGTTGCCCGGATGATCATGATGACGACGCACTTCACTGGCCAGGTGCCGTTTCACCATGTCTACATCCACGGCCTGGTGAAGGACTCGCATGGCAAGAAGATGAGCAAGTCCGAGGGCAATGTGCTGGACCCGGTCGATTTGATCGACGGCATCGCACTGGCACCGCTGCTCGACAAACGCTCGCAAGGCCTGCGCAAGCCCGAAACCGCGCCGCAGGTGCGCAAGAGCACCGAGAAGGAATTCCCGGCCGGCATTCCGGGCTACGGCGCCGACGCGCTGCGTTTTACCTTTGCCTCGCTGGCCAGCCTGGGCCGCAGCATCAACTTTGACAGCAAGCGCTGCGAGGGCTATCGCAACTTCTGCAACAAGCTCTGGAACGCGACGCGCTTCACCTTGATGAATTGCGAAGGCCAGGACTGCGGTTTGGCAGAACACACCAAGGCCGAGTGCGCACCCGGCGGCGAGTTTCACAACTACCTGAGCTTTTCGCAGGCCGACCGCTGGATTTCATCGACCCTGCAGCGCGTGGAAGCCGACGTCGCCAAGGGCTTTGCCGACTACCGGCTCGACAACGTGGCGGGCAGCATTTACCAGTTTGTCTGGGACGAATTTTGCGACTGGTATCTGGAGATTGCCAAGGTGCAGATACAGACCGGCAACCCGTCGCAGCAGCGCGCCACGCGCCGCACGCTGATCCGCACGCTGGAAGGCATCTTGCGGCTGGCGCATCCGCTGATTCCCTTCATCACCGAAGAGCTGTGGCAAAAGGTGGCACCGGTGGCGGGCATCAAGAAAGTGCCGCTCATCGGCCAGGCCGCCTACCCGCAAAGCCAGCCTGAAAAAATCGACGAAAAAGCCGAAGCGCATGTGGCCAAGCTCAAAAAACTGGTCGATGCCTGCCGCAACCTGCGCGGCGAAATGAATGTGTCGCCGGCGACGCGGCTGCCGCTGTTTGTGCACGGCGACAGCGCTTTCATGACCGGGGTGGCGCCGGTGCTCAAGGCACTGGCCAAGCTCAGCGAGGTCAAAATGTTTGAGGACGAGGCGGCCTGGGCCGCGGCCGCCCAGGCCGCGCCGGTGGCGGTGGTGGGCGAGGCCAGGGTTTGCCTGCACATGGAAGTCGATGTGGCCGCCGAAAAAGCCCGACTCGGCAAGGAAGCCGCCCGCCTCGAAGGCGAGCTGGTCAAGGTCGATGCCAAGCTGGCCAACGAGGCTTTTGTCAGCAAGGTGCCGCCCGCGGTGCTGGCGCAAGAGTACAAGCGCCTGGCCGACTTCACCGCGACGCTGGAGAAAATCCGGACCCAGCTGGCACGTTTGAACGAGGCGGGCTGAGCCAGGCCGGCTGGAACGAAATGCTGTTTTTTTGCGGCCCGGCCGATGGCGCCCTCCTCGCCACACATCAGCTCGGGCTGTCGTCTGACGGATTTTTGACGTCCGGCGTGCAACACTTGAATATTCTCTTTTAGCCGAACTCCATGCCAAAACTCACCCTCAACAAAGCCGTCTTTCCCGTCGCCGGACTGGGCACCCGTTTCTTGCCGGCCACCAAGGCCCAGCCCAAGGAAATGCTGCCGGTGGTCGACAAGCCGCTGATCCAGTACGCGGTGGAAGAAGCCTATGCGGCCGGCATACGCCACATGATTTTCGTGACCGGGCGCAACAAGCGGGCCATCGAGGATCACTTCGACACCGCCTACGAGCTGGAAAACGAGCTGGAAGTCGCCGAAAAGCACGCCTTGCTGGCGCTGGTGCGCTCGGTGCAGCCCGAGGACATGAATTTTTCGTATGTGCGGCAGCCGCGCTCGCTGGGCCTGGGCCATGCGGTGCTGTGCGCCGAACACCTGGTCGGCAACGAGGCATTTGCCGTGCTGCTGGCCGACGACCTGATGGTGGGCGCGCCAGACGGCCAGCCGGTGCTGGCCCAGATGGCGGCGCAATTTGCGCAGCTGCAGCAGTCGATTCTGGCGGTGCAGGAAGTGCCGCTGGACCAGACCCGGCGCTACGGCATCGTGGCGGCGGAGGCGGTCAGCCCCGGGCTGATGAAGGTGAAAAAGATTGTCGAAAAACCGGCCCCCGAGGTGGCGCCGTCGCGCATGGGTGTGGCCGGGCGCTACATCCTGACACCGGCGATTTTTGGGCATATCCGGCGCCAGACCGCCGGCGTGGGCGGCGAGCTGCAGCTGACCGACGGCATCTCAAGCCTGCTGGGCGAGGAAACCGTGTATGCCCTGCAGTACCAGGGCAAGCGCTACGACTGCGGCAGCAAGGAAGGTTTTCTGGAGGCCACCGTGGAACTGGCGCTGCAGCATCCCGAAGTCGGCCAGCACTTTCGCGACTACCTGAGCCGGCTCAAGTTCGAATAAGCCGCGCTGAAAGCTCAGCGGCGCTTGAGCACGTGAATGAAGTCGGCGCCCTGGGTCTGCTGCTCCACCAGGTCGTTGCCGGTCTGCTTGGCAAAGGCCTGAAAGTCACGGGTGGAGCCGGCATCGGTGGACACCACGCGCAGCAACTGGCCGGTGTGCATTTCTGCCAGCGCTTTTTTGGCTTTCAGAATGGGCAGCGGGCAGTTCAGGCCGCGGGTGTCGAGTTCTTTGTCGATTTTCATGCAAATCCTTGGGTTGCCGCTATTTTAAGCATTAACAAACGGCTGCCAGGGTCGGGCACCTTGTCGCTGTCATTCAGGTTTTTTGGCCCACTCGACAAACTCCGGCTCATGGCCGCGTGTGCGCAGCCAGTCAGCCAGCGCGTAACCGGTGCCGGCCGGCCAGCACTTGATCTGGTCAAGGTCGTACAGCCGGTAGTCGACCAGTTCGGGCGACAGCCTGACCTCGCCGCTGCACACCGCGTGGTAGGCGATGATGATCTGGTTCATGCGCTGAAAGTCGTAGACGCCAATCAGGCTCAGCGCGGAGGTGTCCAGGCTGGTTTCTTCCTTGATCTCGCGCGCTATGCCGCCCTCGGGCGTTTCGCCTGCCTCCATGAAGCCGGTGATCAGCGCAAACATCTTGCCGGGCCAGGCGGCATTGCGCGCCAGCAGAATCCGGCCCTGGTACTCAATCACCGCCGCCAGCACCGGCGTCGGATTGTTCCAGTGGGTGTAGCCGCAGGCCGCGCAGCGCAGGCGGGTCTTGTCGCCGCCATCTTCCATCTGCGAGATGAGGGCCAGCGGCGCGGCGCAACTCGGGCAAAACCGGTATTCGTGGGTCATGGTGAAGACTGTTGGAGCGCCAAATTGCTATTATTTTTATAGCACACTACCCATGCAATATATGGGCTAGCTGCGTATTTCATGACAAATCAGGCCGGAAACACGCCGGTGGAGAGGTAGCGGTCGCCGCGGTCGCAAACGACGAAGACAATCACGGCGTTTTCAACGGTTTTGGCGATTTCCTGCGCTACCCAGCAGGCACCCGCCGCCGAGATGCCGGCGAAAATGCCTTCCTCGCGCGCCAGCCGGCGGCACATGTCTTCGGCATCGCCCTGGCTGACCAGCACCAGTTCATCAACATGGCTGGGGTCATAAATCTTGGGCAGGTACTCTTGCGGCCACTTGCGGATGCCGGGAATGCGCGAGCCTTCGCTCGGCTGCGCCCCGATAATCCGGATCGCCGGGTTTTTCTCTTTCAGGTAGCGCGACACGCCGGTAATGGTGCCGGTCGTGCCCATGGCGCTGACAAAATGGGTCACCCGGCCGGCGGTATCGGTCCATATTTCGGGGCCGGTGGTCTCGTAGTGGATGCGCGGGTTGTCCATGTTGGCAAACTGGTCCAGCACCCGGCCCTTGCCGTCTTTTTGCATCTGCTCGGCCAGGTCGCGCGCGTGTTCCATGCCGCCGCTCTTGGGTGTCAGCAGCAGTTCGGCGCCAAAAGCCTTCATGGTCTGGGCCCGCTCAATGCTCAGGTCCTCCGGCATGATCAGCAGCATGCGGTAGCCCTTGATCGCCGCCGCCATCGCCAGCGCGATGCCGGTGTTGCCCGAGGTCGCCTCGATCAGGGTGTCGCCCGGCTTGATCTCGCCGCGCTGTTCGGCGCGCTTGATCATGGCCAGCGCCGGCCGGTCTTTGACCGATCCGGCCGGGTTGTTACCCTCGAGTTTGCCCAGAATCACATTGCCGCGCGCGGCGTTTTCAGCGGCAGCAATGCGCTGCAAGGCGACCAGCGGGGTTTTGCCAATCGAATCTTCAATGGTTGGATAGTTCATCCCTCCACTGTGCCATAATTTATGGCTTCGCTCCTCGCGGCCCGGGTGGTGAAATTGGTAGACGCAGGGGACTCAAAATCCCCCGCCGAAAGGCGTGCCGGTTCGATTCCGGCCCCGGGCACCATCTGATGATTTCAGACGGATCAGAACCCCTCGGAACCCGCATGCTTGCCAGGCATCGCGGGTTTTTTG
>NZ_JANOAL010000181.1:0-5296 GCF_031411155.1 Polaromonas sp.
TCTGGCATAGGCAGCCTGTTCTAGCCCCATGAAAGCGCGCCCCAAACCGGCTCCGGACCACTCGCGCTGGACCGCCCGCCTCAAAGCCTCGGTGCCGACCCGCGAGGTGCTGATGGCCAACCCCTGGCTCAAACCGGTGGCTCACCGGCTGCTCGACCCACATCTCTGGAGCCTGCAGCACGAGGCCGTGGCGCGCGGCGTGGCGATTGGCATCTTCTGGGCGTTTGCCATTCCGTTTGGACAAATTGTGGTGGCGGCGGCACACAGCGTCTGGTGGCGCGCCAATATTCCGGTGGCCGCCGGCGTCACGCTGATCACCAATCCCTTCACCATCGGTTTCTGGCTCTGGCTGGCCTACCAGCTGGGCAGCTTTCTGCTCGATGCACCGCCGCATGCGCCCATGCCCGAGGGCGCCGACATGCTGGCCTGGCTGGCGTCTTTTGGCGCGCCCGCCATACTGGGCATGGCCCTCTTTGCGGTCGTCGGCTCGGCCACCGGCTACCTGTGCGTCAAACTGGCCTGGCGCCTGCGCATCTGGTTTAAACGCCGCCACCGGTAGAAAATCCCCACTGCTGCCTCTTGTCCTTGTCGTCCTGCCAGTGCACTACCTGTCGAACCATGACCCCAACACCCCCACCCGCCCTGCCCGACACGCCGTGCTACCTCAACGGCGAATTCACCGCCCTGAAAGACGCCAAGATCAGCGTGCTCGATCGCGGCTTTATCTTTGGCGATGGCGTGTATGAGGTACTGCCCGCCTATGCCGGCAGGCTGTTTCGCTTTGACCAGCACATGGCGCGCCTTGGCCGCAGCCTGGCCGAGTTGCGCATTCCCAACCCGCTGACGCACGATCAATGGCATCAGATTGCTATTGAATTAATAGCTGCATACGCACGTTCTACCGGGGCTGAGATCCAAAATGGCAATCAAATCATCTACATCCAGGTCAGCCGCGGCGTGGCCCCGCGCGACCACGCCATGCTGCCGGGCTTGAGCCCAACCGTCTTCATCATGGTCAACCCCATGAAGCTGCCCAGCGCGCAGCAGCGCAGCGAGGGCGTGGCCTGCGTCAGCGCCGACGACTTCCGCTGGGAAAAGGCCCACATCAAGAGCACCAGCCTGCTGGGCGCGGTGTTCTCGCGCCAGATCAGCGTGGACGCCGGCGCGCTGGAAACCATCATGTTTCGCGGCGATAACCTGAGCGAAGCCGCCGCCAGCAATGTCTGGGTCATCAAAAACGGCACCGTGCTGGGCCCGCCCAAGGACCAGCTGGTGCTCGAAGGCATACGCTACGGCCTGATTGAAGAAATGTGCCGCGCCGCCGGCATCGCCTTCGAGTTGCGCCGCATCAGCCGCGCCGAGGTGCTGGCCGCCGACGAGCTGCTGTTGTCATCGGCCACCAAGGAAGTGCTGCCGGTCACCCTGCTGGACGGCCAGCCGGTGGGCCACGCCAGCCACCGCGGCCAACCCGGCCCGATTTACGAAAAGCTGTATGCCGCCTACCAGCAGGCCAAACTGGAGCCATCGCCATGAACCCAACCCCCGAGACACCCGAACCCCCAAAAACCCCCGAGGCCACTGCGCGCCAGGAGTCCCTGATCGAGTACCCGTCGCAGTTCCCGATCAAGGTCATGGGTCTCAAGGTCGACGGCCTGGTCGCCGCCATCACCCATGTCGCCCACCAGTTCGACCCGGCGTTTGACGCCAGCACCATAGAGCTGCGCGAAAGCAAGGGCGGCAAGTATCTGGGCGTCACCATCACCGTCACCGCCACCTCCAGAGAGCAGCTCGACGAGCTGTACCGCACCTTGAGCACGCACCCGATGGTGAAGGTGGTGCTCTGAGCATGCAGCTGCGGGTCAAGGGCCGGGTCGACTACCTGCCCACCTACCAGGCCATGCAGGCTTTCACCGAGGCCCGCAGCCGCGCTATTTCCGGTCAAATCGGGCTCCATCCCAGACAGGACGTGCCTGATCAGCTATGGATTTGTGAGCACCTGCCGGTCTATACGCAGGGCCTGGCGGGCAAAATCGAGCATGTGCTGAACCCCGGCGACATCCCGGTGGTGCAGACCAACCGCGGTGGCCAGGTCACCTACCACGGCCCGGGCCAGGTGGTGGCCTATCCGCTGGTGGATCTGAAGCGCGCCGGCTATTTCGTCAAGGAATATGTCTACCGCATCGAGGAGGCCGTCATCAAGACGCTGGCGCATTTTGGCGTGACCGGACACCGCGTGGCGGGTGCGCCCGGCATTTACGTGCGGCTGGATGATCCGTTTTCGCATGCCGCACTGACCGGCCCGGCCAGCCCCGGGGAGCCGTTCCGGGGGCTCGGCAAGATTGCCGCCTTGGGCATCAAGGTCAGCCGCCACTGCACTTACCACGGCGTGGCGCTCAATGTGGCGATGGACCTGGAACCCTTTGAACGCATCAACCCTTGCGGCTACGCCGGGCTGAAAACCACAGACCTTTCTACAATCGGGGTATCGGCAAGCTGGCAGGAGGCGGCGGATGTGCTGGGCCAAAAGCTCGTCACCTACCTGACACCGTAACCCGCCCCCCAAAAAAGACACCCCCATGAGCACACCCGAAGCCACCCACCCCGTTGTCCGCGAAGCCCAGACCCAGCAAGATTACAACCCGCTGGCCAAGCAGAAGGCCGCGGCCAAGCTGTCGCGCATTCCGGTCAAGGTCGAGCAGGCACCGCTGCTGAAAAAACCGGACTGGATTCGCGTCAAGGCCGGTAGCCCGAGCACGCGCTTTTACGAGATCAAGCAGATCCTGCGCGAGAACAAGCTCAACACCGTCTGCGAGGAAGCCAGCTGCCCGAACATTGGCGAATGCTTTGGCAAGGGCACGGCGACCTTCATGATCATGGGCGACAAGTGCACGCGGCGCTGCCCGTTCTGCGATGTCGGCCATGGCCGGCCCGATCCGCTCGACGTGAACGAGCCTTTGAACCTGGCCAAAACCATTGCCGCGCTCAAACTCAAGTACGTGGTGATCACCAGCGTCGACCGCGACGACCTGCGCGACGGCGGCAGCGGCCATTTTGTGGCGTGCATCGAGAAGATTCGCGAACTGTCCCCCGCCACCACGATTGAAATCCTGGTGCCCGACTTCCGCGGCCGCGATGACCGCGCGCTCGAAATTCTGAAGGCCGCGCCACCCGATGTGATGAACCACAACCTGGAAACCACGGCGCGCCTGTACAAGGAAGCGCGCCCCGGCAGTGATTACCAGTTCAGCTTGAACCTGCTGAAAAAGTTCAAGGCGCTGCACCCCGACGTGCCGACCAAGAGCGGCATCATGGTCGGACTGGGCGAAACCGACGAGGAGATTTTGCAGGTGATGCGCGACATGCGCGCGCACGACATCAACATGCTGACGATAGGCCAGTACCTCGCGCCGTCGACCAGCCACCTGCCGGTGCGCCGCTATGTGCACCCCGACACCTTCAAGATGTTCGAGGCAGAAGCCTACAAAATGGGCTTTAGCCATGCCGCCGTCGGCGCCATGGTGCGCAGCAGCTACCACGCCGATGAGCAGGCCCATGCCGCCGCCGAGGCCACCGCGGCCGCCGCCAACCTGGCCGCCACCCTTTAAATCAGGATCCAGACCATGTACACCGCCGCCCCCCCGCGTTACGACAGCATGCTTTACCGCCGCGTGGGCAGCAGCGGGCTGACGCTGCCCGCCGTGTCGCTGGGCCTGTGGCACAACTTCGGCGACGCCACGCCAATGCAGCAGCAGCGCGACATGCTGCGCGCCGCCTTCGATCTGGGCATCACCCATTTCGACCTGGCCAACAACTACGGCCCGCCCGGCGGCAGCGCCGAAACCAATTTTGGCGAACACCTGCGCCGCGACTTCAGGCCTTACCGCGACGAGTTGATCATCTCCAGCAAGGCCGGCTACGACATGTGGCCCGGTCCCTATGGCCAGGGCGGGGGTTCGCGCAAATACGTGCTGGCCAGCCTGGACCAGAGCCTGAAACGCATGGGGCTGGACTACGTCGATATTTTTTATTCGCACCGCTTCGACCCCGACACCCCGCTGGAAGAAACCATGGGCGCGCTGGCCACCGCGGTGCGGCAGGGCAAGGCGCTGTACGTCGGCCTCTCCAGCTATTCCGCCGCCAAGACCCGCGAGGCCGCGGCGCTGCTGCGCGAGATGAAGGTGCCGGCGCTGATTCACCAGCCGTCCTACAGCCTGCTGAACCGCTGGATCGAGCAAGACCTGCTTGATGCGCTGGGCGACACCGGCATGGGCTGCATTGCCTTCAGCGCGCTGGCGCAGGGCCTGCTGACCGACAAATACCTCAACGGCATGCCGGCTGACGCGCGCATCAACCGCCCCGGCGGCGGCTCGCTGAAGGCCGAACACCTGAGCGAGGCCAACCTGAGCCATGTGCGCGCCCTCAATGATCTGGCGCAGGCGCGCGGCCAGAGCCTGGCGCAGATGGCGATCGCCTGGGTGCTGCGCGATGCGCGCGTCAGCTCGGCCCTGATAGGCGCCAGCCGCCCGGCGCAACTCGTCGAGCTGGCCGGCGCGCTCAGGCATTTGAGCTTCACGGCGCAGGAGCTGGCCGCGATTGACCAGCACGCCGTCGACGGCGGCATCAATTTGTGGAAGCGCCCTTCCACCGACCAGCGGCTGGCCTGACCGGCCATGCGCGCCAATTTCTACGCGCTGGGCGCGATTGCCCTCTGGGCCGCGCTGGCCTCGCTCGGCGTGTCGCTCCGCCATGTGCCGCCCTTTCTGCTCACCGGTCTGGCCCTGGTCATCGGCAGTGTGCTGGCCCTGCCGGCCGTGCTGAAAGACCGGCGCCAGTGGCAGGTAGCGCCCGGCACGCTGGGGCTGGGGGTGTTCACCCTGTTCGGCTTTCACTTCCTGCTGTTCATCGGCCTGCGCCTGGCCCCGGCGGTCGAGGTGAATCTGGTCAACTACCTGTGGCCGCTGCTGCTGGTGGTGCTGGCGCCGCTGTACCTGCCGGGCGTCAAATTGCGCGGCGTGCATCTGGCCGCCGCGCTGGTCGGCTTTGCCGGTGCGGCGCTGGCGATTCTGGGCGGGCGTGACGCGGCCGCCGCCACGCCGGCCGGCCCGGCCGGCGGCGGCGCAGCGCTGGGTTACCTGCTGGCGCTGGGCTCGGCGCTGATCTGGGCCAACTATTCGCTGCAAACCAAGCGCGCGGTGCTGACCGGCAAACGAATCCCCACCGCCGCGATCGGCCTGTTTGGCCTGGTGTCTGGCCTGCTGTCGCTGCTGTGCCACTGGGCGCTGGAGCGGCCGGTGGC
>NZ_JANOAL010000182.1:0-4106 GCF_031411155.1 Polaromonas sp.
CGGCAGCAGGCGTGACAAGGCGAAGGCCAGCAGCCCCAGCGCGGCCAGGACGAGCCCCAGCCCCAGCAGCCATTTGCGGGCGCGTGTCATTGCAGCCGTGCTTTCATCACCATTTGTCACAGCGTAAGCGCGCGCACCCGCTGCCGTGGGCCGGGCAAGCGGCCTACCGGCTGTAGGCGCTCACCGTATAGTGGAGGCCTTGCCCCCGCAGTGCCCCGTCATCGCCCGTCAATACCCCCTCGACACCCCCTCAACACACTTTGCTGGAGCCCTCATGCGCATCTGGAAACAAGCCATCTCCGTCGACCTGCTGACCGCCTCCAACGTCAACACCGCCGTCACCCACCTGGGTATCGAGTTTCTGGAGGTCGGCGACGATTTCATCAGCGCCCGCGTGCCCGTCGACGCGCGCACGCTGCAGCCCTACGGCCTGCTGCATGGCGGGGTGTCGGTGGTGCTGGCCGAAACGCTGGGCTCCTGCGGTGCGCACTACGCCGCCCCCGAAGGCCACCGCGCCGTCGGGCTGGACATCAACGCCAACCACCTGCGCGGCAGCACCAGCGGCTGGGTCACCGGCATCACGCGCCCGGTGCACATAGGCCGCAGCACCCAGGTCTGGTCGATCGAGCTGCACAATGACGCCGGCGAGCTGACCTGCGTGTCGCGCCTTACCATGGCAGTTTTGCAGCCAAAATAAGCGCTGGCCCAAGTGTAGTGAGCGTATACAGCTATTGATTTAATAGCAATCGTATTTCACGCCTCTCGTTCAAGGCCGCAGCGGAACCGGCTATGCCGGGCCGCCAGCGGCGTCCCCTGCAAGGGGAGAGGCGGCTCCACGCAGTGAGCCGCAACAGGGGGGTTCACCCCTGCTTTGCCCTGCGCTCGCTCTTCCAGTAGACATCGTCGCCGCCGTTCATGCGGTTGAGCACGCGTGACAGCACAAACAGCAGGTCGCTCAGGCGGTTCAGGTACTGGCGCGGCGCGTCTTTCAGCGGCTCGGCGGCGCCCAGCGCCACCACGGCGCGTTCGGCGCGGCGCGCCACGGTGCGGCAGACATGGGCCAGCGCGGCGGCGCGCGAGCCGGCCGGCAGGATGAATTCGGCCAGGCGCGGCAGCCGGGCATTGTGTTCGGCCAGCGCGGCGTCGAGCTGGGCCACGGCTTCGGGCGTGAGCAGCTCAAAGCCCGGAATCGACAGCTCGCCGCCCAGGTTGAAGAGCTGGTGCTGCACCTCGACCAGCAGCTCGCGCACGCCAACCGGCATGTCCTCGCACAGCAGCAGGCCGATCTGCGAGTTCAGCTCGTCGACATCGCCCATGGCGTGCACGCGCAGGCTGTCTTTGGAAACGCGGGTGTTGTCGCCCAGCCCGGTGCTGCCGTTGTCGCCGGTGCGCGTGGCAATTTGTGAGAGTCGGTTGGCCATGGTGTGAAGTCCGTGCGGTGTGGTGAAGCAACCCGCAGGTTACATGAGGAAAGCAGATGTGCGCCGGTCACACCAGATGTCAGCGACGCAACATCCTGAAAAAGTACCCGCTTACTGTCGCCAAATGCGGTGCAATCAGGGTGTTTTCAACTTCAGCAAGCTTGTTTGACGAGTTGCCACGGATCATTTTATGTGTGCCCCTAAAACCACTTTGCCCTTGTTGCTGGCAGCCTTTTGCCTCGCCCTGGGCGCGGGCGTGGCGGCCCAGCCGTCGGCCACCGCCACCGCTCAGCCGCACGGCGCGGTGACCACCGCGGCAGCGGAGTCGCCGCCCGGCAAGGCGCCGCTGCGCCAGGTCGATGCCGCGTTTGCGCGCGCGGACAGCAACCACGACGGCAAGCTCAGCCGCAGCGAGGCCGAGCGCCTGCCGGCGATTTCGCTGCGTTTTGACCAGTTCGACCTCAACAAGGACCAGTTCCTGTCACGCGAGGAGTTTGACAACGCGCTGACGCATTGAGGCGCGCCCACAAAAAAGCCTCCGCGACGGGAGGCTTTTGGCTTGGGGCGTGGGCCTCAAGGCGGGCCTTGGCCCGCTTTTTCGCCAACGATCAGCCCTTGCTGGCTTTGCTGGCAGGGAAGAACGCGAACGCGCTGTCGCTGTCCAGGCGATCCAGCTCGCCGCTGGCACGGGCGGCGGACGCCTCGTTGCGCACCTGGACGCGGCTCACGCCCGAGGTACCGGTCTGGGTGAAGAACACCGCATAGCTGTCGCTCTCCAGCGCGGCGTATTGGCCATTGCCGCGGGCGGCCTGCAGTTCAGCCACGACGTCGGCGCGGGCCTTGGCCGTGCCGCCGGCCGTGACGAAGGGCGACTGGCGGTTGGTTTTGGCCAGCAGCGCGGCCTGGTCCGAGGTCAGGGCCTGCTCGGCAAAGACCGGCTGGGCCATGGCGCCACCGGCGGCAAAAGCGGAAGCGGCGATCACGAGGGCAGAGGCGAGTTTGGTATTCAACATGAAATTTCCTTTAAAAATGAAGTTAATTTCTGGGCGACGGGGGAAAAGGTTTTTCTCGGGTGTCCAGCCTCGATGCGGCGTCTTGTTTGGCTGTCGTCTCATCGATGGGTGAACTTTAAAACGCCTGATTGATAAGAAAAATAGCTTTGCCGCGAATAGTGAATTACGATTTTTATAACAATCCGGGGCTTGAAATCCCCGCCTGCGCCCCGGGGCGCCATCACCAGACGTTCAAACGCGCGGAAAAGTGCTCTTGCGCTGCATCAGGTCATGCCGCGCAAACAGCTCGGCCACCCAGTCGACAAACACCCGCACCTTGTTGCTGAGGTGGCGGTTGGGCGGATAGACCACATGCACCGGCACCGGCTCGGACTGCCACTGCGGCCGCAGCGGCTCCAGCGCGCCGCTGCTGATATGGGCCTGCACCAGAAAGCTGGGGGCGTGCACAATGCCCAGCCCGGCCAGCCCGGCGGCCACGTAGGCGTTGGCATCGTTGACCGACACCACATAGCGGCCCATCACCTTGTAGGGCTGGCCCTCGTCATCGAAATCAATCGGCGACAGCTGGCCCGACTGGACCGAGAAAAAGCCCACCACGGTGTGGCCGTTTTCGATGTCGCGCGCCTGGCGCGGCATGCCATGGCGCTTGAGGTAGTCCGGGCTGGCGCAGGCCATCAAGTGGATTTCGCCGACGTGGCGGGCCACCAGCGACTGGTCGTGCAGCAGCCCGGCCCGGATCGCGCAGTCGATGTTGTCGCCGATCAGGTCGACGCGGCGGTCGCCCACGCCCAGATCAATCTGGATGTCGGGGTAGCGCGCGTGAAACTTGGGCAGGGCCGGAATAATGACGGCCAGTGCCAGCGCCGCCGGCATCACCACCTTGAGCCGCCCGCGCGGGCTGGCCTTGGCGCGCATCATGCTCGACTCCAGCTCGTCCACTTCGCCCAGCAGGGCCGACACCCGCTCGTAGTAGGCCGAGCCTTCGGGCGTGGGCGTGACGCGGCGCGTGGTGCGGTTCAGCAGCTTGACATCGAGCTGCTTTTCCAGCGCCTGGATCATGCGGGTGACCGACGGTTTGGGCAGGTCCATCGATTCGGCCGCCTTGGTGAAGGTGCCGGCCTCCACCACCCGCACAAAAGCCTGCATGGCGATCAGCTTGTTCACTCCATCTCCCCGTGGCGGGCCATGGCCCGATTTGCAAGCTGTCCATTATTCACCGCCACGCCGTAAACTGTGCGGCAACCCCTTCTCAAGCTTCGGAGCCCGCCATGAACGCCCCCCTGCCCGACCCTTTGCTGCCCGGCATTGCCCAGCGCGACACCCCCGCCGCCCTGCTAGCTGCGCTGAAGGCCCGTTTTGCCGAACGCTGCTCGACCGCGCTGGTGGTGCGCGAGCAGCACGGGCGCGACGAGTCCTCGTTTGCCGCGCCGCCACCGGCCGCCGTGGTGTTTGCCGAAAGCACGCGGGACGTGGCCGATGCGGTGGCGCTGGCCGGCCAGTACGGCGTGCCGGTGATTCCGTTCGGCGTCGGCACCTCGCTCGAAGGCCATTTGCTGGCGGTGCAGGGCGGCATCAGCATCGACCTGGGCCGCATGAACCGCGTGCTGCAGATCAACGCCGAGGATCTGACCGTGACGGTGCAGCCCGGCGTGACGCGCAAGCAGCTCAATGA
>NZ_JANOAL010000183.1:0-9633 GCF_031411155.1 Polaromonas sp.
GTAGTCGGCGCGCTGCGGCACGCCCCACAGCCTGGCCACCTCGGGCAGCAGTCTTTGCAGCGCGCCGCACTGGCGCAGCACTGCCAGCATGCGCGAAGGCTGGGCCTGCATCAGGCCGCGGGCCAGTTCCCGCCACACGCGTTCGGGCACCAGCGCATCGACCTCGCCATCGGCCACCATCTGCTGCATCAGCGCCTGCGTTTCGGGTGCAATGGAAAAGTCGGCAAAACGGGCGGCAAAGCGCGCCAGCCGCAAAATCCGCACCGGGTCCTCGCGGAAGGCGTTGGTCACATGCCGCAACACCTTGTCGCGCAGGTCCTGCTGGCCGCCATGGGGGTCGATCAAGGCCTTGAAATCAGGCTCAAATTCGGTTCCAGCCCTTATGGATAGTGCGGGAGCAGCTATTGAATTGATAGTAAGGTCGCGCCGCGCCAGGTCTTGCTCCAGGGTCACGTCGGGCTCGGCATGGACCACAAAGCCGTGGTAGCCGCGCGCGGTTTTGCGTTCGGTGCGGGCCAGCGCGTACTCTTCGCGGGTTTCGGGGTGCAAAAACACCGGAAAGTCCTTGCCCACCGGCACGTAGCCCAGCGCCACCAGTTGCTGCGGCGTGGCCCCCACCACCACCCAGTCATGGTCCTGCACCGCCAGCCCCAGCAAGGCGTCGCGCACCGCACCCCCGACCATGTAAATCTGCATCCAGGCAGTTTAGCGGCTAGTCGCCGGGCCAGCACCCGCCTTGCAACTCAGGAAAAGACCGGCCGGAAGAAACTGCGCTCGTAGCTGATGATGCAGCCCGTGGTTTCGGCGTACCTGAAAGCCGCCTGGCACTCCGCGTCTTCAAAAGAACGCTGGCGATAGCTTTCGTAGGCCGCCAGGCTGTCAAAGGTGAACAGCGCCAGCGCGATGTTGTTGGCCCCTTCGCTGGGCATGAAATAGCCATGGTGCCGGCCGCCGAATTTTTCGACCAGGGGAATCCACAGCTTGCCGTAGCGCTCAAATTCCTTGAGCTTGCTGGTATCGAGTACGTAGCGCGGGTAAATGGTGACCATGGGGGGCTGGCTTTCGACGGATCAGCGCTGGCTTCGGTAAGGCTCATCGAAAATCACAAAGTCTGCTTCGGCCAGCGCATCCTCTATCCAGGCCTTCACGCCGGGCAGGGCGCAGACGCGCTGGATGTAGTCGGTGATGTGCGCCGGCACCGGCAGCGCGAAGTTCTTCAGGCGCATGCAAACCGGGGCGAAATAGGCGTCCGCAATGGAAAATTCGCCAAACAGCAGGGGTCCCTTGTGCTGTTCCAGCAGTTCGGTCCACATGGCGACAAGGCGCTGCACGTCGGCGCGAACGGCCGGCTGGTCACGCCAGACGATGGCGCCAACCTGAGGCAGGAAGGCCTCGATATTCATGGGACATGCGTTGCGCAGGGCGGTGAAGCCGGCGTGCATCTCGGCGCACACGCTGCGCGCGCGCGCGCGGGCCTGCACATCCTGCGGCCAGAGCTGTTTTTCGGGAAATCGCTCGGCCGCATACTCGGCGATGGCCAGGGTGTCCCACACCGCCAGGCCGTCGTCCACCAGCACCGGCACGCGCCCGACCGGGTTCACCGCCAGGATGGCCTGCCTGAAGCTGGAGTTGGCGGCGAAGGTATCTTCGCCGAAACGCACCATGACCTCGTCAAACGCAATGCCGGCCTGACGCAGCAGCACCCAGGGCCGCATCGACCAGGAGGAGTAGTTTTTGTTGCCGATGTAGAGCTTGAGCATGAAGACCGCCTGGGCATGAAAAAAGGAATGGATGAAAACGATTGCCATCCTACCGCCCTCCGGGCAGCCGATCGATGCAAAAAATCCGTCAAATTCATGCCACCAGCGCCGGGCTTGCTCTTTAGGCCAGCAGGGGCCGCGGAACCGGCTTTGCCGGGCCGCAGGCGCAGCGCCCCCTCGGGGGGCAGCGCAGTACGCGAAGCGACAAGCGTGGGGGCACTAAAACCGGCCCGCGGTTTTGCGCTTGGCCATCAAATTGCTGCGCAGGCCGCGTGCGCCCAGGTAGCCCGGCGCGATGGCGCCGACCGGCGTGGGGGCAATGTCCAGCGCCTGCAGGCCGGGCAGCTTGCCGCTGGCCACGTTGTCGGTTTGCATGGCGTCCAGGTTGTCGCGGCTCATCATCGGCTCGCCGGGCGCCAGTTCCATCAGCCAGGCCTGCAACCGTGCCAGCGGCGCCGGCAGCGCCAGCACCGGGCGGCCCTGGCCCCCATTAACACCGGCGCAGCGGCCGGCCAGCTCCACCAGCTGGCGCAAGGTCAGCACCTCGGGCCCGCAGAGTTCAAAGGTCTGGCCTATGGTGCTGGTGTCCTGCAGGCAGCGCAGCACGGCGCTGGCCACGTCTTCGACCCAGACCGGCTGAAAGCGCGCGTTGCTGGCGGCCAGCGGAATCACCGGAAACAGCTGCTGCAGCCGGGCAAAGGTGTTGAGGAATTTGTCTTCGTTGCCAAAAATCACGCTCGGGCGCAGCACCGTCAGGTCCAGGCCGCTGCTGAGCAGCGCCGCCTCGCCGCGCGCCTTGCTGCGCTGGTACATCGAGGCCGAGTTCAGCGACGCGCCCAGCGCGCTGACATGCACGATGCGGCGCAGGCCGCTGGCCTCGCAGGCACGCGCCAGCGCCAGCGGCAGCTGCACATGGGCTTTTTCAAATGCGGCTTCGCTGCCGTGCAGGATGGCGACCAGGTTGACGACCGCGTCATGCCCGGCCAGCAGGGGCGTGAGCGAGACGCTGTCGTGCGCATCGATTTCCAGCACATCCACCAGCGGCAGCATCAGCAGATGCCGGGCATGGTCCAGGCGCCGCGTGACGACCGTGACGCGGCATTGCAGCCGGGCCAGTTTTTCGCAGACATGCCGGCCCACAAAGCCGGTGCCACCAAGGAGTAGTACTTTATTCATGGGCCTGAATTTAGCGCGTTTGCGGCGCCTTGCCTTTAAAAAAAGCTATTTTTACGGCAATTTCTAGCTCTGTCCAGCGTGGAATATGCTTGTGTAGCTATTAATTTGATAGCATGAAGCAGGCTGGCAATGGCACAACAATCCGGCATTGGCCTACACCGGCTGGCCGCGCCGCTTCGCATAATCGGCGAATGAATATTTTCGAAGCCCTGCGCGTCAGCCATGAAACCCAGCGAAGCCTGGCCGATCACCTGATCAAGACGGCCGGCGACAGCCCCGACAGGGAAACGCTGTTCAGGGAGCTCAAGCTCGAACTGGCGGCCCACGCGGCGGCCGAGGAGCGCTTTTTTTATGTGCCGCTGATTGCCCACGACATGACGCAGGAGCCGTCGCGCCACGGCATCGCGGAGCACCACGAGATGGACAAACTGGTGCAGCAGCTGGAAGAAACCGACTTCAGCTCACCGGGCTGGCTGGCCACCGCCAAGGAACTGCACCACAAGATATTCCACCACCTCGAAGACGAGGAAACAAGCGTGTTCCAGCTGGCGGGCAAGGTGTTGACGGAAGCCGAAAAGCGCTCGCTGGCCAAGGACTACGAAGGCGAGTTGGTGTCGCAGCGCACCAAGGTTTGACGCCGTGAAGCGTCGGCTGAAAAGCCGGCCGGCATAAAAAAACGCCCCGGAGGGCGTTTTTTTTCAATGAAGGTGGGTCCGGCTTACTCGGTGATGTAGTCCGACACCACTTTCCAGCGCGCATCCTGCAGCAGCGACAGCCGCGACTGGTTGTTGCCCAGGCGTTTTTGCGGGCCGAACTTGCCTTCGGCGCCGCCAAACATGTCGGCCGGAATCACCATGCTGTCCATGGCCTTGATGAAGCTGTCGGTCGAGAGGCTGCCGCCGGCTTTTTGCGAGGCGCGGATGAAGGCGTCGATCACGGTGTAGCCGTAGACCGAGAACACCGTCGGGTCTTCGTTGAAGGCGGTCTTGTATTTGTTGGCCCAGAAGCGGATAGGCTGCGAGGCCTCGTCGAGGTAGGGGTTTTGCACCGTCATGGTGGCATACAGCCCGTCCATGGCCTTGCCGCCCAGCTTGTGGATCAGGTCGGTGTAAGAGGCGCTGGAGCCGAGGAACACCGGGTTGTAGCCGAGTTTGCGGGCCGTGCCGATGCCGCCTATGGTTTCGCGGATGATGGTGCCCAGCACCACCAGGTCGCATTCAGAAGCCTTGAGTTTGGCGACCTGCGATGAAAAATCGGTGGCGCCGCGCTTGAACGAGGTTTTCTCGACCATGGTCATGCCGAGGGACTTGAGGCCGTCGTCGGCGCCGCGCTGCACCTCCAGGCCGAACTCGTCGTCCTGGTACATGGAGCAGACCTTCTTGGCGTTTTTCTCCTTGACCAGCTTGGGCACCGCCGCCTTCATCTGGTCGTAGTAGGTGGCGGCAAACGAATATTTGAGCTTGTGAAAGGGCTCGTACATCTCGCGCGCGGCCGTCACCGGGAAGAAGTTGATGACGTTTTTCTCGAACTGCACCGGCATCGCGGCCAGGTTTTGCGCCGTGCCCAGGTGGCCGACCATGGCAAATATCTTGTCCTGATTGACCAGCTTTTGCGCCGCCAGCACGGCTTTTTTCGGGTCGTAACCGGAGTCTTCGACGATCAGCTTGATCTTGCGGCCGTTGATGCCGCCCTGCTCGTTGAGCTCGTTGACGCGCAAGGTCATGCCGTTGCGGATCTGCTTGCCAAAGCCGGCCAGCGGCCCCGACAAGTCCTGAATCGAGCCGAGCGTGATTTCGGTCTTGCTGATGCCCTGGCTTTGCGCCTGCGCCAGTGGCGCGCACAGGCTGGCCGCGCAGGCCAGCGCGGCAAGAAGGGCGGTTGACTTCAGTTTCATGGGGTTGTCTCCTGTAAAAATTATTGAACTGCCAGGCTCAATACATGGCATCGATTTGCGGGGCGTACTTCTTTTCGACCAGCTTGCGCTTGAGCTTCATGGTCGGCGTCAGCTCTTCGTCTTCGGCGCTGAGCTGGGTGTCGAGCAGAAAGAACTTCTTGATCTGTTCGACCCGCGCAAACTTCTGGTTGACCCGGTCAATTTCCGACTGAATCAATTCTTGCACTTCAGGGGCGCGCGTCAAGCTGGCGTAATTACTGAAGGGTATGTCCGTATCCTGGGCAAATTTCTCGACGTTCTCCTGGTCAATCATGATGATGACGGTCAGGTAGGCGCGCTTGTCGCCGATGACCACGGCATCGGTGATGTAGGGTGAGAACTTGAGTTCATTTTCCAGTTCGCTGGGCGTCACGTTCTTGCCGCCCGCAGTGATGATGATGTCCTTCATCCGGTCGGTGATCCTGAAGAAACCTTCGTCGTCCATGGTGCCCACGTCGCCGGTGTGCAGCCAGCCCTCGGCGTCCAGCGTCTCGGCGGTTTTCTCGGGCTGGTTCAGGTAGCCCATGAAGACGTTGGTGCCACGCACCAGCATCTCGCCGGTCGCCGGATCCAGCCGGATTTCGTTGAAGCCGGCGGCCGGGCCGATGGAGCCCGGTTTCATGCGGCTGGCGGGCACGCCGGTGGCGGCGCCGCAGGTCTCGGTCATGCCCCAGACCTCCAGCATCGGCACGCCGAGCGCCATGTACCAGCGCACCAGATCGGGCGAGATCGGCGCCGCGCCGGTGACGCAAAAGCGGGCGCGGTGAATGCCGATCAGTTTGCGCGCGTTGTTCAGCGCCAGCCAGCGTGCCAGCGTGAACCGGGCTTTGAGCCCGGCGCTGACCGGCTGGCCCGCCAGCACCTGGTCGGCAATCCGCGTGCCCACGCCTATGGCCCAGGTGTAGGCGGCCTGCTGCAGCCAGCTGGCTTCCTTCAGCGCAATCATCACGCCGGAATAGAACTTTTCCCAGACCCGCGGCACCGCGGTAAATACGGTGGGCGCGATTTCGCGCACGTTTTCGGGAATGGTTTCGGGGTTTTCGACAAAGTTGAGCTTGGCGCCGGTGTAGAGCGAAAAATACTCGCCGCCCATGCGCTCGGCAATGTGACACAGCGGCAAAAAGCACATGCGCTCGTCGCGCGCGTCCTGTGCCACCAGCGTGTTGTAGCCGCGCGCGCTAAAGACCAGGCCGCGGTGGCTGTGCATCGCGCCCTTGGGTTTGCCGGTGGTGCCCGAGGTATAGACCAGTATCGCCAGCTCGTCGGGCTGACAGGCGGCCGCGCGCCGTTTCACCGCATCGGGGTGCTGCGCCAGCCAGGCGCGGCCCAGCGCGCGCAACTCGTCCAGGCCCATCACGTCCGGGTCGTTCAGCTCGCGCAGGCCTTCCATGTCAAACACGATGACCTTGCGCAGCAGCGGCAGCTGCGGTCGAACCTCCAGCGCCTTGTCGAGCTGCTCGTCGTCCTCGACAAACAGCAGCGTGGTGCGCGAGTCCTCGCACAAATAGTGCACCTGCGAGGCGGCATCGGTCGGGTAAATGCCGCTGCAGACGCCGCCGCAACTCAGCACCGCCAGGTCGGCCAGCACCCATTCGATCACGGTGTTGGCCAAAATGGAGGCGCATTCGCCGTGCGCAAAACCCAGGCTCAGCAGGCCGGCCGCAATGTCGCGCACCGCGTCGCCGGTTTGGGCCCAGCTCATGGGGCGCCACAGGCCGAGCTTTTTCTGCCGCATCCAGACCTGGCTGCCGCGCTTTTCCACCGCATTCCAGAAAATGGCGGGAATGGTTTCACCGTCGAGAACGATATTCGTCTCGGGCTGGATGTGGGAGAGATCCCATAAGTTACTCATGCCAAGCTCCAAGGCCGCAGCGCGCCAGCCAAATCAAGTCGGGGACGCGGCCGCAGGCCGCTTCGGGGGGGCGTTTTGTCATCGCCAGTTCTTCTTCTTTTTCCAGCGTCGCTCGCCGCGCACGCCTTCTTCCTTCAGCCCCAGGTAGAACTCCTTGATGTCGTCTTTCTCGCGCAGGCGGGCGCAGGTGTCTTCCATCACGATGCGGCCGTTTTCCAGCACGTAGCCGTAGTCGGAGGCATTGAGCGCCATATTGGCGTTTTGCTCGACCAGCAAAATCGTGGTGCCGCGTTCGCGGTTGATGCGCACCACGATCTCAAAAATTTCCTTGGTCAGTTTGGGGCTCAGGCCCAGGCTGGGTTCGTCGAGCAAAATCAGGTCGGGCGAGGCCATCAGCGCGCGCGAGATCGCCAGCATCTGCTGCTGCCCGCCCGACAGCAGGCCCGCATCCTGCAGCGCCCGCTCGCGCAGAATCGGGAAGTAGCCATACACCCCCTCCATGTCGCGCGCCACGCCGTCGCGGTCCTGGCGGGTGTAGGCGCCCATCAGCAGGTTGTCGCGCACATTGAGCAGCGCAAACACCTCGCGCCCCTCGGGCACATGCGACAGGCCCTGCTGCACGATGTGGGCCGGGTCCTGCGCGGTGATGTCTTCGCCCTTGAACTCGATCGAGCCCTTGCGCGGGTCGATGATGCCGGAAATGGTTTTGAGAATGGTCGACTTGCCCGCGCCGTTGGAGCCCAGCACGGTGGCGATTTCGCTGCGCCGAACCTGCAGGCTGACGCCGCGTATCGCCTTGATCGGGCCGTAAGAACTTTCCACGTTGAGAAGTTTCAGAACGGGCTGGTCGCTCACTGGCGGCGGCATCGTACTCATGCGGAATCAGCCCCCACGTTTGCGGCTAAAGCCGCAGCACTGCCCCCCGAGGGGGCCTTCGCGCCTAGGGGCGGCCCGTCGGCGCTCATTCTCCTGAGTGACGACACCTCATCGACCGAGCCCAGGTAGGCCTCGATCACGCCGGGGTCGGTCTGCACCTCGCGCGGCGTGCCCATGGCCAGCACCTCGCCCTGGTTCATGGCCAGCACGCGGTCCGACACTTTGGACACCAGCGACATGTCGTGTTCGACCATCAGCACGGTAATGCCCAATTCGTTCCTGATGTCCTGAATCCAGAAGGCCATGTCGTCGGTTTCCTCCACGTTGAGGCCGGAGGAGGGCTCGTCCAGCAGCAGCAGCCTGGGTTCGGTGCACAGGGCGCGCGCCAGTTCCACCACCTTGCGCACGCCGTAGGGCAGGCCCGCCACCATGGCGTCGCGTTGGTGCTGCAGGTCGAGAAAGTCAATCACCTGCTCGGCTTTTTCGCGCGCCTTGAGTTCTGCCTCGCGGGTTTTGCCGGTAAAAAACAGGTCGCGCAGCAGCCCGGTCTGGCGGTGCGTGTGGCGGCCTATCAGCAGGTTGTGCAGCACCGAGGCGTGCTCGAACAGCTCGATGTTCTGGAAGGTGCGCGCAATGCCCAGCGAGGCAATCCTGTGCGGTGGCTGGTCGGTGAGCTTTTGCCCGCAGTAGACAATCTCGCCGGTGGTCGGCGTGTAGATGCGGCTGATCAGGTTGAACACGGTGGTCTTGCCCGCGCCATTCGGGCCAATCAGCGTGAAGACCTCGCCCTGTTTGACGTCAAAGCTGACCTGGTTGACGGCCAGCACGCCGCCAAAGCGCACGCTGAGGTTGTTGGCCGACAGCAAAATGTTATCCATGAGACCTCCTTGAGCGCCGCCGGGCCGCCCCAAGGCGTGAGGGCCCCCTCGGGGGGCAGCGCAGTACGCGAAGCGACAAGCGTGGGGGCATCATTTCAGGCGATCCGATTTCTGGAAGGACTTTTGCCGCTTGAACAGGCCCTTGCGGTAAAACGGAAACAGTTGCAGGTAGGTGCGAATCTTCAGCCAGCGGCCATACAGGCCCAGCGGCTCAAACAGCACAAAGGCAATCAGCACCATGCCGTACACCGCCGCCTGCAGGCCCGGTGCCTGGCCGATGACGGGTGGCAGGTAGTCCTTGGTCAGGGCAATCACCTGCGGCATGGAGATCAGGAAAATGGCGCCCAGAAAAGCGCCGTGCACCGAGCCGACGCCGCCAATCACGATCATCAGCAGCAAATCGATCGACTGCAAAATATTGAACTGGTCGGGCGAGATGAACTGCAGCTTGTGCGCGTACAGCGCGCCCGCCACACCGGCCAGCGCGGCCGACAGCGCGAACGACAGCGTCTTGTAGCGCGCCAGGTGAATGCCCATGCTCTGCGCCGAAATCTCCGAATCGCGGATCGCCACAAAGGCCCGGCCCGTGGGCGAGCGCAGCAGGTTCAAAATGCCCAGCGTGGCAAACACGGTGACAGTCAAGCACAGAAAATAAAACGACTCGCCGCTGGCCAGCTTGTAGCCAAACAGGTCGGGCACCTTGATGTGAATGCCGGCGTTGCCGCCGGTGACGCTTTCCCAGCGCGCAAACACCTCTTCCACAATAAAGCCGAACGACAGCGTGGCCATGCCCAGGTAAATGCCCTTGACGCGCAGCGCCGGCAGGCCCACCACCAGGCCGACGGCGGCCGACAGCCCGGCGGCGCAGGCCAGCGCCAGCGGAAACGGCAGGCCGGCGTTGGTCAGCACCGCCTGGGTGTAGGCGCCCACGCCCAGAAAAGCCGCATGGCCCAGCGAGAACAGGCCGGTAAAGCCCGCCAGCAGCATCAGCCCCAGCCCGGCGATGGCGTAGATCAGCACAAAGGTCAGCTGCGCCAGCCAGTATTCGGCAATGAGCCAGGGCGCGGCCAGCAGCAGCAGCATCAGCGCGCCGTACCAGAACACATGGCCGGCGTGCTTGGCCAGCTTGATGTCTTGCGCGTAGTCGGTTTTGAAAAT
>NZ_JANOAL010000184.1:0-9833 GCF_031411155.1 Polaromonas sp.
ACGCTGGACCCGTTCCTGTTTTGCGTCTGGCACGACGACGCCTACCCGGCGGCCAATGCCGAGATGGGGCCGGCCGCCTCGCTGGCGGGGCGCGACATCGGCCAGGACTTCAGCCGCCAGGACGGCTGGAGCATGTACCACGGCAGCGCCGTGCCGGGCTTTCCGGGCCATCCGCACCGCGGCTTTGAAACCGTGACGATTGTGCGCAAGGGCCTGATCGACCATTCCGACTCGCTGGGCGCGGCGGCGCGCTTTGGCGGCGGCGATGTGCAATGGCTGACCGCCGGCAGCGGCGTGGTGCATGCCGAGATGTTTCCGCTGCTCGACCGCGCCGCGCCGAATCCGCTGGAGCTGTTCCAGATCTGGCTGAACCTGCCCGCGCGCAACAAGATGGTGGCGCCGCATTTCACAATGTTCTGGTCCGGGCAGATTCCGCGTCATCGGGCCACCGACGCGCAGGGCCGCACGACCGAGGTGGCGCTGATTGCCGGGCGGCTGACGCCGGCCGATGGCGCGGATGAAGCGCCGGCTCCGCTGGCGCCGCCGCCGGATTCGTGGGCGGCGCAGGCCGAAGCCGACGTGGCGATCTGGACGCTGCGCATGGCGCCGGGCGCGCGCTGGACGCTGCCGGCAGCCACTGGCGGCCAAGCGGCGGGGGGCACGCGGCGCATGCTGTATTTCTTCAAGGGCGAGTCGGTGCGCATTGCCGGGCAGGCCGTCAGCGGCCACGCGGCGGTCGAGCTGCGCGCCGATGCGGCGGTGGAGCTGGTCAATGGCGACGAAGTGAGCGAATTTTTGCTGCTGCAGGGCCGGCCGATTGGCGAGCCGGTGGTGCAGTACGGCCCGTTTGTGATGAACACCGAGGCCGAGATTGCGCAAACCCTGCAGGACTACCAGCGCACGCAGTTCGGCGGCTGGCCCTGGCCCAGCCAGGCGCCGGTGCATGGGCGTGACGCGACACGCTTTGCAAAACACCCGGACGGTCGCAAGGACGGGCCGGCGCGCTGATGTGGGCGCCTTCAATACTATTAAAAATATAGCTGCCAGCGCGCGTATTAGCTGGGCTGGCGGCCAGTTTGATGGTCAAAAGCAGCTACTCAGCCCGCGTTCGGGCTGAGCCTGTCCAAGCCTGGCCATCAGCGGCAGGCCCTTCGACAAGCTCAGGGCGAACGGCAGACACAACCGGCGGGCCGGCGCCGCGCTAAGGCAGGCCTTTTTCCACCATGTCGAGCAGGCGCTGCCCGACCGGCTCCATCTGCGGCCCGACCACGCTGGCCAGCGGCCCGTCCACCACCAGCACGGCCAGGCCATGCACCGCCGACCAGGCGAGCAGCTCCGCGCCGGGGCGGCGCTCGGGCGCCAGCACGCCGGCCGCGACCATCTGGTCGAGCGCGCTGCCCAGCAGTTCAAACGGGTTGAGCCCGCCCGGTCCCGCCGAGGGCAACTCGGGGGTGGCCTGAATCATCCGATCAGAGGCGGCAAAGGCGGTGCGAAACAGGCCGGTCTCGCGCTGGGCAAAGCGCAGGTAGCCGGTGCCCACCGCACGCAGACTGGCGCGCGCCCTGTCGGCCGGCGCCAGGCCGGGCGCCAGGCGGGCCAGTTCGGCCTCCATGGCGGTGGCCACGGCCGCCAGTGCGGCGGCGCGCACCGCCTGCAGCAGCGCCTGGCGGCTGGCAAAGTGGCGGTAGGCGGCATTGGGCGCCACGCCGGCGCGGCGCGTCGCTTCGCGCAGCACCACCGCATCGGGCCCCCCGCTGCGCGCCAACGCCATGCCGGCCTCCAGCAGCGCGCGCCGCAGGTCACCGTGGCGGTAGGTGCTGCGCGCGGCAAGGGGTGGGGGCGCGGTTGTCATGCCTGGTTACTTTTTTATGTGGACAGTGTCCATTATCTTTGATATTCTTTTGTGGACGGCGTACACAAAACATGTCGAAACCTGTTTGATGCCGTTTTGCCAGCCCTGTCATTAACATTTCTGCAAAGGAGCCATCGCCGTGGCTACACAGATCTTCGTCAACCTGCCCGTCAAGAGCCTCGACCGGGCCATGGGCTTTTTCACCGCGCTGGGCTACCAGTTCAACCGCCAGTTCACCGACAAGAACGCCGCCTGCATGATCGTGTCGCAAGACCACATTTACGTGATGTTGCTGGTCGAGCCCTTTTTCAAGACCTTCACGACCAAACCGGTGGCCGACGCGCGCCAGAGCACCGAGGTGCTGGTGTGCCTGTCCTGCGACTCGCGCGCGGCGGTTGACGAAATGGTGCGCAAGGCGGTGGCGGCCGGCGCCAGCACGCCGCGCCCGCCGCAGGACCACGGCTTCATGTACGGGCACGGCTACCAGGACCTGGACGGCCACCTCTGGGAGCTGGTCTACATGGACCCGAACGCCGTGCCGGGTCACACCTCAAACTGAAACCCCCAAGGAGTTAAGCCCATGCCAAGCGTTCAGAGAATCACGCCCTGCCTCTGGTTCGACCAGCAGGCCGAACAGGCCGCCACCTTCTACACCGGCGTCTTCAAAAACTCAAAGATCACCCACATCTCGCGCTACGGCGACGCCGGCCAGGAGGTGCACGGGCAAAAGCCCGGCAGCGTCATGCTGGTGGCCTTCGAACTCGACGGCCACAGCTTCACCGCGCTCAACGGCGGGCCGGTCTTCAAGTTCAACGAGGCGGTGTCGTTCCAGGTCAACTGCGACAGCCAGCAAGAGATCGACTATTACTGGGACCAGCTGTCGGCCGGCGGCCCGCCCGAGGCCCAGCAGTGCGGCTGGCTCAAGGACCGGTACGGCGCGTCCTGGCAGATCGTGCCGCGCGCCATGGGCGAACTGATGAGCAGCGCCGACCCGGCCAAGTCGAACCGCGTCATGAGCGCCATGCTGAAGATGAAGAAGATCGACCTGGCCGCGCTGCAGCGCGCGCTTGCCGGATAAGCCTCGCGAATCCCCCTCAACCTCAACCAACCACCCCAAGGAGAGCACCATGCAAGTTCAACCCTACCTGTTTTTTGAAGGTCGCTGCGAAGAGGCCCTCAAGTTTTACGGCGCCGCCGTGGGCGCCAAGGTCATCGACCTGATGCACTTCAAGGACAACCCCGACCCGCAGGCCGGCGCGGGCTGCGCCGACGGCTCGGCGCCGCCACCCGACAAGGTGATGCACGCCAGCTTCAGCATTGGCGACACCACCTTGATGGCCTCCGACGGCATGGCCAGCGGCAAGGCTGACTTCAAGGGCATGTCGCTGTCGATCACGGCCGCCAATGACGCCGAAGCCAAGCGCCTGTTCAACGCCCTCAGCGAGGGCGGCCAGGTGCAGATGCCGCTGACGAAAACCTTTTTTGCCTCGTCCTTCGGCATGGTGGCCGACCGCTTTGGCGTGTCGTGGATGGTGATTGCGCTGCCGTGACGGCGGGTGGCAGGTAACGGTCAGCGGGCAAGTGGCGTGGAATGGACGTGTATTGCTATTGTTTTTATAGCTGTAGGCGCCCGCCACACCTGGGCTGCAGCGTCATTTTGCCGTCAAAAAATCGCGGTTCTCAGCCGCAATGGCCCGAAAGCCTGCCGAGATGCGCGCGTCGGCCGCCGCTGCCGCCCAAAAGGCCAGCGCCAGCGCCCGTGCCTGTGGCCATTCAGGCAGCATCGCCGCCAGCGGCTGCGGACTGCGCGCGGCAAAGTCCCGCGCCACCAGCTCACCCGCCACCGGCGCATACAGCATGTCGTAGGTGGGCGAAAGCGTCCAGTCGTCATCCTGCAGTAGAAACGAGATGTTGCCGTAGTGTCGGTCGGTGTTGGCGATCAGCAGGCCGTAGGCCTCCAGCAAACGCAGGTGGTGTGCATCCGGCGCGGTGATCAGGCCGCGCGCCAGCATGCGATCTGCCGTGGCGGCCCAGTTGTCCATCTGGCCAACGTATTCGGCGTCATACACCAGCAGCGACACCATGCCGATACGACCCTGCACGGCGCCGTGTGCCGCGCGGTCAAAGCGTTCGGACTCCAGAAAAACGCGCCCCGCCCCGGTGAACAGCCGGGTGCGGGCGGCGGGCACGCCGGCATGGGCCAGCGTCTGCAGCGCCAGGTGTTCGCACACCAGCAGGTCGCGCGTGCGCTGGTCTGCCGGCGCGTCGCCGGCGGGTGAAAACTTGACGATGACGTGGCGGCCCGCCGTGAGGGTGCAAAACTTCGGTTGCTCGCCACCGGCCGACGAACCGGGCAGCGTGCCCTGCATGGCGGCTTCGGCCAGGCGCGGGTAGTCGGCTTCCGAATCGGCGCGCGAGGCCCGTGCGGGCAGCGAATGCCAGCGCGCAAACGCGGCCTCACCGACGATGAGGTTGCCCGGCAGGTCATCGCCAAACAGCGCCAGCGCGCGCAGCACGTCGTCGGCACTCCAGCGGCCAGGGTCGGTGCCCAGGTGCAGTTCCGGGTGCGCATGGGCAAAGGTGCGACCCATGAAGCCCTGGGGCCGCATGTCGTCCAGAAACCAGGGCAAGCCGTCGTAGCGCTTGCTCAGGCCGTCTTCTTCATCCACCCACATGGCGCCGCCTTCCAGCGGCACCAGGCGCGCAAACGGGCTGGGTTGGCCCTGCGCGTCCACGCGCATGATGGGTATGCTGCGGCCCACGCCAGCCACGGTGCGCGGCAGCAGATAGCGCTGCGATCGAGCCGCCCCGACCTTTTGCACCCGGCCCGACTGGATCAACGGCGCCAGCGCACGCGAAACCGTTGGCTGGCTCACGCCCAGCTGCGTCTGCAGTTCAGCGCCCGTGACCACGCCGCCACGCTGGCGCAAGACCAGCACCACTTTTTCAGCCAGGGGAGAAAGAGGCGTCATGAATGAATGAATGAATTATTGATTGAATAGATTAAATACGCATTTATTTTAGGTTAATCAATAACCTGCCATCAATCAAGAATAGATTATTTCAGCATCAGTTGGACGCTGATCAGAGTCTCGTCGAGCGCCGCAAAGCGCAGGTTGTGCCGCTCGGTCAGCGGCCCGCCGCCCGGAATCACGCGGCCCTCAGCGTCGTAGCCAATGGCCTTGAACTTCCACACGCCGCCTATCAGCTTGAGGTTGCCGACATGCTCGCCGTTTTCCAGATGGACGGCCACCACCTGCTCGTTCAGTTTTTTCAGCGTCAAGAAAGCCAAAACCGTCTGCCTTTTCGGTGCGTTCTGTTTGAAGTCCGCCGTCATCGCGCCTGCTGGTCCAGGTGCCGCAGCCAGGCATCGTAGCCGCCCTTGAGGGGGCGCACCGAGGTGTAACGCAATTTCATCAGGCTGAGCGCCGCGCGCACGGCGGTGGCGTCGTCGGGGCAGGCGCAAAGCGTGACGACGGGCCGGTCCCTGGGCCAATGGCTGACCGTGCGGGGCAAATCGTCCATGTGGGCCGGTGTCGCACCGGCGATGGGCCCGGTTTGGGCCAGCAGCGCGGCGCCGCGAAAGTCGAGCAGCAAAGGCGGCGTGTCCGATTCCAGTGCTGCCATCAGCTCCACCGGGGTGATGTAAGGCATGACGGCCAGCTGCTTGAAGCGATGCCGCTGCCACAGTTTCCACGCGAGCCCGGCACCGAGGCCGGCCGCGATCACGGCGATGGCGGTGCCTGCATGCCGGCTCATGACCGCCAGCACGGATTGAAGCTGGGCCCGCAACAACCATCCGCCGAGGAGGGCAGCGCCGGCCCAGAGCGCGGCGCCAAGACCGGCGGCGGCCATGAAGCCCGCCAGTGGCATGCGAAGCGAGCCGGCGATGGGCGGCGCCACCGTGGAGAAGCCGGGAACGAACTTGGCGATCACCAGCGACCAGGCGCCCCAGCGCATGAAACGCCCCTCGGTCTCCGAGACGCACGAGCCCGGATTGATGGACAGCCGGCACAAACCGGACAGCACGCGATAGCCAAACGCGCGCCCGGCCGAATACCAGAAACCGTCGGCGATCAGGGACGCCAGCACGGCGGCCATGAGCATTTGCGCCGCCGGCCCGAAAGCGCCTGCCAGGCTGCCCGCAATCAGCAGCGTGGGTACCGCCGGGATCGGCAGCCCCAATTGCTGCAGCAGCACATTGACGAACACGACCCAGACGGCGTCGCGCTGCAGGGCTTCGGTGAGGGGGGCAATGTCCATGGCCTTGCTTGCATTTTTCCTCGGAGAGGATGAGTGTAAGTTCTCGGCTCGTCTAGCAATAAAAAAGCGCCCGAAGGCGCTTTTTTATTGAAACAGGCAGCAATTACTTCGCCACCACCCGCACCATCTCCAGGCACTTGTTGGAGTAGCCCCATTCGTTGTCGTACCAGGCGACGATCTTGACGAAGGTGCCGTCGAGCGCGATGCTGGCGTCGGCGTCAAAGATCGAGGTGCGGGTGTCGCCGCGGAAGTCGGTGGCGACCACCTTGTCGTCGGTGTAGCCCAGCACGCCCTTGAGCGCGCCTTCGCTCTGTGCCTTCATCTCGGCGCAGATTTCCTTCAGCGTGGCTTCCTTGGTCAGCTCGCAGGTCAGGTCCACCACCGACACGTCGGAGGTCGGCACCCGGAACGACATGCCGGTGAGCTTTTTGTTGAGTTCGGGAATCACCACGCCGACCGCCTTGGCCGCGCCGGTGGATGAAGGAATGATGTTTTCCAGAATGCCGCGGCCGCCGCGCCAGTCCTTGTTGCTCGGGCCGTCCACGGTTTTTTGCGTGGCGGTGGCGGCGTGCACCGTCGTCATCAGGCCGCGCTTGATGCCCCACTTGTCGTTGAGCACCTTGGCCACCGGGGCCAGGCAGTTGGTGGTGCAGCTGGCGTTGGAAATGATGGCCTCGCCCTGGTAGCTCTTGTCATTCACGCCAAACACAAACATCGGCGTGTCGTCTTTCGACGGGGCCGAGATGATGACTTTTTTGGCGCCGGCGGCCAGGTGCTTTTCCGCGCCGGCCTTGTCCAGAAACAGGCCGGTGCATTCGAGCACGACCTCGGCGCCGATGTCGCCCCACTTGAGCGCCGCCGGGTCGCGTTCCTGCGTCAGGCGGATTTTCTTGCCGTTGACGGTGAGGGTGTTGCCTTCGACCGAAACCTCGCCCTGGAAGCGGCCATGCACCGAGTCGTACTGCAGCATATAGGCCAGGTACCCGGGCTCGAGCAAATCGTTGATGCCGACGATTTCGATATCGCCAAAGCTCTGCACGGCCGAGCGCAGCACATTGCGGCCGATGCGGCCAAAACCATTGATGCCTACCTTGATTGTCATGCTGTATCTCCAGAAAAGTTAATACGAAAACGTCAAAACCCAGATTGCCAAACCCAGCTTACTTCTTCAACACCTTGCGCACGGTGTCGGCCACGTTCTCTGGCGTGAAGCCAAAGTGCTTGAACAGCACCGGCGCCGGCGCCGATTCGCCGTAGCTGTCGATGCCGACCACGGCGGCGCAGCCGTATTTCCACCAGCCCTCGGTCACGCCCATCTCGACCGCGATGCGCGGAATGCCTGCCGGCAGCACTTCGCTCTTGTAGGCGGTTTTCTGCTTGTCGAAGGTGGTGTTGCTGGGCATGGAGACCACGCGCACCGCGATCTTGCGGGCGGCCAGCAGCTCTTGCGCCTTCAGCGCCAGCTGCACTTCGGAGCCGGTGGCAATGATGACGGCCTGGGCCTTTTTGTTCAGCCCCACTTCGGCCGGCTCGGCCAGCACGTAAGCGCCCTTGCTGATCTCGCCGAGGTCGTTTTTAGGTGCGTAAGGCAGGTTTTGCCGGCTCAGCAGCAAGGCCGTCGGCTTGTCTTTGTTTTGCAGCGCCACGGCCCAGGCCACGGCGGTTTCGGCCGTGTCGGCGGGGCGCCAGACGTCGAGGTTGGGAATCAAACGCAGGCTGGCGGCATGCTCGATCGACTGGTGCGTCGGGCCATCTTCGCCCAGGCCGATCGAGTCGTGCGTGAACACATGCACTACGCGCAGCTTCATCAGCGCGGCCATGCGGATGGCGTTGCGGCTGTAGTCGCTAAAGGTCAAAAAGGTGCCGCCGTAGGGAATGAAACCGCCATGCAGCGCCAGGCCGTTCATGATGGCGGCCATGCCGAATTCGCGCACGCCGTAGTTGATGTGGCGCCCGCCAATCTTGCTGCCGTTGGCCGCCACGGTCTGCACCACCACGCCGTCCAGGTCAAAACGCAGGGGGGGTGTGGACTTGGTATTGGTCAGGTTGGAGCCGGTCAGGTCGGCCGAGCCGCCCAGCATCTCGGGCAGGCCGGCGGTGAAGGCTTCGAGCGCAATCTGCGAGGCCTTGCGCGAGGCCACGGTTTCGGCCCGGGTGTGCGCACCGATGACCGTATCCACGGCCAGCTGCGCAAAGCGCTTGGGCAGTTCGCCCTTCATGCGGCGCGTCAATTCCGCGGCCAGTTCGGGGTGCGCGGCCTGGTAGGCGGCAAATTTCACGTCCCAGGCGGTCTCGGCGGCCAGGCCGGCGGCCTTGGCGTCCCAGGCCGCATAGCTTTCGGGCGGAATCTCGAACGGCGTGTGCGGCCAGTTCAGCTCGTCGCGCGTGAGCTGGATTTCCTCGGCGCCCAGCGGCTCGCCGTGGGCCTTGGCGGTGTTGGCGCGGTTCGGGCTGCCCTTGCCGATGTGGGTCTTGCAGACGATCAGCGTGGGCTTGTCGCTGCTCTGTTTCGCCTCGGCAATCGCGGCCGACACGGCATCGCTGTCGTGGCCGTCGAGCGGGCCGATCACGTTCCAGCCATAGGCGGCAAAGCGCAGCGGCGTGTTGTCGACAAACCAGGGCGCGACCTGGCCGTCGATCGAGATGCCGTTGTCGTCGTACAGCGCCACCAGCTTGCCCAGCTTCCAGGCGCCGGCCAGCGCGGCGGCCTCGTGGCTGATGCCTTCCATCAGGCAGCCGTCGCCCATGAAGACATAAGTGTGGTGGTCGACCACCGCATGGCCGTCGCGGTTGAACTCCTTGGCCAGCAGCTTTTCGGCCAGCGCCATGCCGACCGCGTTGGTCAGGCCCTGGCCCAGCGGGCCGGTGGTGGTTTCGACGCCGGGGGTGTAGCCGAGTTCGGGGTGGCCGGGGGTCTTGCTGTGCAGCTGACGAAAGTTTTTGAGTTCCTTCATCGGCAGCGCGTAGCCGGTCAGGTGCAGCAGCGCATACAGCAGCATGGAGGCGTGGCCGTTGGACAGCACGAAGCGGTCGCGGTCGAACCAGTGCGGATTCTGCGGGTTGTGCTTGAGGTGCTGGCCCCACAGGGCAACGGCCATGTCGGCCATGCCCATGGGGGCGCCGGGATGGCCTGAATTGGCTTGTTGAACGGCGTCCATTGCGAGTGCGCGTATCGCATTCGCCATCAGTGGGGTGTTGGCCATGTAGGCAGCTCCGGGAGGGGGAAAGAAAGGGGGAAGCGGGGGAAAACCCGGTATTTTACAGTTCGGCCACTGGCGCGGGCCGCGGGCCGTTTTGGCAGCCCGGTGCCGCGGCCCGCGCATGGTCTAAAGTCTGGGGCATGCAAGGACTTCACCTGACTGCCGATTTGCACCATTGCCGCTGCGACGCGGCCTGGCTGACCGACGCGGCGCAACTGGGCCCGTGGTGTGTGCAGGCGGTGCGGGCGGCCGGCCTGGAGCCGGTCAAGCAGCTGTTTCACGCCGCGCCCGCCACGGCGCACGGCCCCGGCGGCGTGTCGGCGACGGTGCTGCTGGCGGGCTCGCATGTTTGCGTGCACACCTGGCCGGCCGAAAAAGCGGTGACGCTGGATGTGTCGGTGTGCACCCTGGACGGCGACCAGCCGGCCCGGGCACGCGGCCTGATGCAGGCGCTGATCGAGCGCTTTGCACCCGAGTGGACCGAGCAGCGCTCGCTGGACCGGGGTGACAGCGAATGA
>NZ_JANOAL010000185.1:0-17717 GCF_031411155.1 Polaromonas sp.
GCCAGCCACAAGTTTTTGCAGGGCTGGGTCAATGACTACGTGGCTTGGGTGAAAAAACACGCTTGACGCCCGCTAGGCATCAAAAAAATAGTCTGTAGTACGGGCTATTTTTCAGTGGGCCGTGACGCCCAGCCAGCCATCGAGCAGGGCGCGGTCATTCAGCAGGGTCTCGCTGCTGCCTTGGTAAACGCCTTTGCCGCGCTCCAGCACTAGCGCCTGGCGGGTCAGTGGCAGGATTTGCCGCGCATGCTGCTCCACCAGAATGACCGCCATGCCACTCTCCTCGGTCAGCTTCTGGATGATAGCCAGCAACTCCTGAACGATCAGCGGTGCCAGGCCTTCCAGCGGCTCGTCAAGCAACAGCAATTTGGGGTTGAGCATCAGGGCCCGCCCTATGGCCAGCATCTGCTGTTCGCCGCCTGAAAGCTGGTTGCCCATGTTGCCCCGCCGCTCGTTCAGACGCGGGAACATTTCGAAAACTTTTTTCAGGTTCCAGGGGCCGAGGCTGGCCACGACCGTCAGGTTCTCCTGGACCGTCAACGACGGGAAGATGTCCCGTTCCTGTGGCACCCAGCCCAGCCCCAGATGGGCCCGCGCATGGGCCGGCACGCTGGCCAGGTCCTGACCGGCAAAACGCATGACCCCGGAGCGGTAGCTGGCCGCGCCCATCAGGGTGGAGAGCAGCGTCGTCTTGCCCATGCCATTGCGGCCGAGCAAGGAAAGGCTGTCGCCCTCATTCAGGGTGAAGGAAATATCCTCCAGCACCACGGCCTCGCCGTAGCCGGCCCATACTTTTTCAAGACGCAACAGCTCAGTCATGGACGGCCTCCCCCAAATAAACTTCTTTCACCTGGGGGTCGTTGGCGATGGCCTGCGGCGTCCCCTGGGTCAACAGCGCGCCATTAACCAGCACCGAAATCTGGTCGGCGAAGCGGAAAACCAGATCCATGTCGTGCTCTATCAGCAAAATGGTCACGTCGCGCGGCAGCGCGGCGATGGACTCAAACAGTTCCCGGCTTTCGCTGGTGGGCACACCGGCCGCCGGCTCGTCCAGCAGCAACACCCGTGGCTTGGCCGCCAGCGCCAGCGCTATTTCGATCAGGCGCTGCTTGCCATAGGCCAGGTTGCGGGTTTTTTCATGGGCCACGTCGAGCAGTCGCAGGGTGCCCAGCAAGGTGGCGGCTTCGTCCACCGATTGGGCATAGGCCCCCACCGGCTTCCAGAACCTGGCCCCCAGGCCCAGGCGCTCATTGACCGCCATGACCACCGATTCGAGCACGGTCAGGTCGGCAAACAGCCGGTTGATCTGGAAGGTGCGTGCCAGACCGCGCTTGACGCGTTTGTGCTGGCTGAGATGGGTCAAGTCATGGCCCTGAAAGATGACCTGTCCACTGGTCGGCTCCAGAAAACCCGTCAACAGGTTGATCAGCGTGGTTTTGCCGGCGCCGTTCGGGCCAATCAGGGCATGGCGCGCCCCGGCCTCCACATTCAGGCTGACATCGTTGGTAACCACGAAGCCGCCGAATTTCTTCACCAGGTTTTTGGTTTGCAGGGCGTAGCTCATGGTGCGGTCCCTCCCTTGACGCGGCTGATCAAACGCTCCAGACGGCGCAGGCCACCCATCACGCCATCGCGGGCGAACAGCACGATCAGAAGCAGCAGTGCGCCCAGCCAGAACTGCCAGTATTCGGGGTTCATGTCGGACAGCACATGGTGGGCCGACATGAAAACAATGGTGCCAATCACCGCGCCATAGAGGCAGCCGGAGCCGCCCAAAACAAGAATCAGCAGCAGTTCGGCGGACCGGTTGAAGGCCAGCACATCCAGGGCGACAAACTGGGTGGTCTGGGCCATCAGCGCACCCGCCACACCGGCATAAGCCGCACCCAGGGTGTAGACCGCAGACAGCCGGGCATTGACCGGCGCACCTATGGCCGGCATGCGTCCGACGTTGAGCCGTATGCCCTTGAGGCTCAGGCCAAAGGGGCTGTGCACCAGCTTGCGCGCCACCCAAAAAAGGATGAACAGGACCGCTATGGCATACCAGTAGGCGGTCTTGCCGACCAGGTCAAAGCGGAACTGGCCGAAGATGGGCTGCATTTCCATGCCCTGAAGGCCGTCCACGCCACCGGTGATGGCGGTGAGCTTGTTGGCCAACTCATACAGCATCATCGCGACGCCCAGCGTCACCATCAAGCGGGTCAGGTCGGCCCCGCGCAGCACCAGAAAGCTGGTGACAAAGCCCAGCAGGGCGCTGATGACTGCCGCTACGCCCAGGCCCATGAGGGGTTCGCCAAAACCATGGGCGGCCAGCAGACCGGCGACGTAGGCGCCGACCCCGAAGAAAGCGGCATGGCCGAGCGAGACGATGCCGGCGTAGCCGAGGATCAGATCCAGCGACAGGCAAAACAGGGCGGTGATGGCGATCTGGGTCAGCAACACCAGATTTTCCGGAAAGACGAAGTAGCCCAGCACCGGCAGCAGCCAGAACGCCAGCTCTGCCGGACGCCAGCGATCAGCCGCCTTGAGCGGCGACAGGTTGAGGGTGGGATGAGTCATGTTGATGTCCTTAACGGTACTTAACGCGTTGCACGGCGACCAAACAGGCCTTGCGGGCGCACCACCAGCATCACCACCATGACGGCGTAGATGAGGAAGGCGCCGACTTGCGGCACGTAGTATTTGCCGGCCACATCGACCACGCCCAGAATCAGCGAGGCCAGCAGCGAACCCGCGATGCTGCCGCTGCCGCCCACCGCCACCACGATCAAAAAGTAAACGATGTACTTGACCGGAAAGCTGGGATCCAGCCCGAGCATTTCCACGCCCATCGCGCCGCCGAGTCCGGCCAGCGCCGAGCCCAGCGCGAAGGTCAGCGTGAAGATGCGTTCGACGTTGATGCCGACGCCACGGGCGGCGCGCGGGTTGTCAACCGCCGCACGCAACTGGGCGCCAAAACGCGTGCCGCCGACCATGCGCTGCAGGCCCACCGCAATCGCCAGACTGACAACGATCAGGAACAGGCGATAAACGCCCATGTCCAGACCCGGCAGCTTGATCTGACCGCGCAAAAACTCGGGCAGGGTCAGCGGCTGCTGTTGGGCCCCGAAGAAGTAATGCGCCGCAGCAATCGACATGAAGACCAGGCTGATGGAAAACAGCACCTGGTCCAGGTGGGTCGCCGCATACAGGCGGCGGTACAGCGTGCGTTCCAGCAGCACGCCGACCGCAGCCGTCAGCAGGGCCGCCAGCGGCAATGACGCCAGAAAAGGCACGCCAAACCGGTTGAGCAGGGTGACGCAGACGTAACCACCGACCATGGCAAAAGCGCCATGGGCGAGGTTGACGAAATTCATCAGCCCGAGTGTGACCGAAAGGCCGACGCTGATCAGGAACAGCAGCATCCCCGAGGCGATGCCGTCAAATAGAACTGTCATGTTGATGACCTGTGTAGCTGTGGCAGCAGAGGTGGCTGCGCTTAGGGCTTGCCCGGATCTTTGAAGTTGGGGGTCTGCTCGGACTCGACGTTCTGCAGCTTGCCCGCCACCTTCTCGACCTTGCGGATGTAGATGGTTTGCACGATGTCGCGGGTCGCCGGATCAATGCTGATGGGGCCGCGTGGGCTGGTCCAGGCCATGCCCTTGGCCGCCGCGAGAAACTTGTCGCCGCTGGCGTCGCCACCGGTTTTCTCCAGCGTCTTGGCAATCAGCTGCATGCCGTCATAGCCGCTGACCGACATGAAGTTGGGCCGGTCTTTCGGGTAGGCCTTGTAATAGGCCTGGACGTAGGCCTTGTTTTCAGGCGAGTTGTGCGCCTCGGAGTAATGGAAGGAATTGACAATGCCCAAGGCGTTGTCGCCCACGCCTTCGAGCACATCCTCGTCCGTCAGGTCGCCGGTGGCGATGATGCGGATGCCCGCCTTGGCCAGATCGCGTTCGACGAAACCCTTCATGAAGGCGATGGTCTGCTCGCCGGGCGGCACAAACAAAAACACGGCTTCGGGCTTGGCATCCTTGATTTTCTGCAGGAAGGGCGCGAAGTCAGGGTTCTTCACCGGGGTGCGCACCTCGCCGACGATTTCGCCGCCTGCGGCTATAAAGGTTTTCTTGAACTGGGCTTCGGCGTCATGGCCGGGGCCAAAGTCTGCGACCAGGGTGTAGACCTTTTTGATTTTGTTTTTGACCGCCCAGCTGGCGACTGGCGCGGTGACCTGCGGCAGCGTGTGCGACACGCGCAGGATGTAATTGGATTTGGTCGTGATCGATGAGGTGGCCGCGTTCATGACGATCATCGGCGTTTTGGCTTCGGTCGCAATCGGCGCCACGGCGAAGGCCGAGGGCGTCAGACCGAAGCCGGCCAGCACATCGACCTTGTCCTTGACCAGCAGCTCCTGCGCTGCGCGCTTGCTGATCTCGGGCGCAACACCGGTGTCATCCTTGATGATCAGCTCGACCTTGCGGCCCGCAAATGAGCCGCCGGCTTGTGCCAGATAAAGCCGCGCACCGTGTTCGATCTGCTTGCCATAGGAGGCAAACGGGCCTGACATGGGCAGCACCAGACCGATTTTCAAAGGTTCAGCAGCGGATGCCAGCGTTGCGGCCAGGCTGAGGGCGCAGGCACCCAGGGTGGCCAGGCGGAGATTGAATTTTTTAACTTGCATGATTTGTCTCTTTCTTTCTTTAGTGGCAGGCAGGCAGGGAAGGCGGGGCGGGATTGCTCCGCCGGTTTGAAACTGTGGTTAACGATTGCTCAGACTATTTGGCGTCTGGCTGTGCGGCAGGGGCGGCGCGCCGGAAGGCGTCCAGTCCAGAGCAGGCCTGGTCGATGGCAACGATATTCGGAAACGGCGTCAGATCGAGCTTGAAACGACGGGCGCTTTCCACTTGCGCCACCAGATAGGCATCGGCCAAGGTCGGGGTGTTGCCGAAGCAGAAGGCACCGCGTTGTTTGTCGGCGGCCAGCATCGCTTCCAGCGCGTTGAACCCATCATTGATCCAGGTGGCGCACCAGGCGAGCACAGCGGCCTCATCGCCGCCCAGCGTCTTGCGCAGGTATTCCAGAATGCGGCGATTGTTGATGGGATGGATGTCGCAGCCAATGAGCGCCGCCATGGCCCGCACCCTGGCCCGGTCTTCCAGATCAGGGGGCAATAGCGGTGGCGTGGGATAGCGTTCTTCCAGCCACTCGATGATGGCAGGAGACTGTGTCAGCACCAGATCGCCCTCCACCAGCGCGGGCACCAGGCCCTGCGGGTTGAGCGCCTTGAACGCGGCGCCGAGATGTTCCTCGGTGCGCAGGTCAACCGCCACGTACTCGTAGGCTAAGCCCTTCAGGTTCAGCGCGATGCGCAGGCGGTGCGAAGTGCCACTGCGGAAAAAATTATGGAGTTGCATCATTGCGCCTTAAGTCAGCCTGCGGCCAGGCAGTTAGTGACATTCCAGCCGTACAACCACTCCATCGCGTCATAAAAACGCTCGGGCGTGCGGCCCTTCCACAGGTCGTTGCGGACCAGTCGCTCGACACCCTTGGCGTGGTAGATGCGACCCATCTCGCGGCTTGAGAGCACGATGCGGGCCGTGCGGGTAATGCGTGAACGCTGGTACAGGTCAAACGCCTTGATGAAGTCGTTGTTGTTGACCCGCAGCGCTTCGCCCAGCGTCACACCGTCTTCCATGGCCATGCAGGCGCCTTGTGCCAGGTACTGGGTCGTTGGGTGGGCCGCATCGCCTAACAGGGTGGTACGGCCAAAGCTCCACTGCGCAATGGGGTCCCGGTCGGCGGTGGCCCAGCGCTTCCAGCTCTTGGGCAGGTCAATCAACTGACGGGCTTGCGGGCAGAGGCCCTGGAAGTAGCTTTGCACTTCTTCGGCACTGCCTTCGCTCACCCCCCACTCTTCCTGGTTGCGGCTGTGAAAGGTCACCACCACGTTGTACTGCTCGCCGCCGCGCAGCGGGTAGTGCACCAGATGGCAGTTCGGGCCGACCCAGATACTGGCCGCGTTCCACTGCAGGTCCGCCGGGAAATCTGCTTTGTCGACCACGGCGCGGAAAACCACATGGCCCGTCACACGCGCCGGGTCACCCACGAATTGCTGGCGCACCACCGACTTCACGCCGTCGGCACCTATCAGCGCCACGCCGCGATGGGCTGTGCCGTGCTGGTCGTAAACCGTCACGCTGTCGGCGTCCTGCTCAATGCGATCAACCCGGGTCGAGGTCAGGAATTCGACGCGACCGGTTTCCTGCGCGCCTTCGAGCAACGACAGATGCACATCAGCGCGGTGGATCACCGCGTAAGGGTTGCCGAAGCGCTTGCGAAAAGCCTCGCCCGTCGGGATACGGCCGACCAGCGATCCGTCGAGCGCGTCATGCATCACCATCTCGTCGGTAAAAACCGCGCGGCTGCGTGCCTTGTCGCCTATGCCCAGGGCATCGAAGGCGTGGAAGGCATTGGGGCCAAGCTGGATGCCGGCACCGATTTCACCAATCTCGGGCGCCTGCTCCAGCACCTTGACGGTAAACCCCTGGCGCACCAGGGCCAGCGCGGTGGCCAGCCCCCCAATGCCGCCGCCGGCGACGATGACGGGAAGTTGCTGTGTCATTTCTTTGTCTCCTGGTTTCCGTGGGTTGCGATGTCGTGTGTTGCTTATTCCGCTGGGCCAATGGTGAGTGACACATCACCCACCTTGTCCACATGGCCGGTGATCGTGTCGCCCGACTTGACTGCGCCCACGCCTTCCGGTGTGCCGGTATAAATCAGGTCGCCCGGCTCCAGGTGATAAAACTGGGAGAGGTCGGCCAGCAGTTCCGGGATGTTCCAGATCAGCTGACTCAGATCCGAGGTCTGTTTGGTTTCGCCATTGACCTGCAGCTTGATGGCACCGCTGCTCAGCACGCCCAGATCACCCACGGGCACGATCTCGGCACACACGGCGGACTTCTCGAAATCCTTGCCCAGATCCCACGGGCGACCCTGATCACGGGCCACCAGTTGCAGGTCACGGCGCGTCATGTCGAGACCGGCGGCGTAACCGTAAATCAGGCGCGGGGCATCCGCTTCGCTGACCCGGAAACCCGAAGCGCCTATGGCGACCACCAGTTCCATCTCGAAATGGTAGTTGCTGGTGCCGGCCGGATATGGCACGGTAGCGCCTGACTCGACCAGGGTGGACGGTGACTTGGTGAAGTAAAAAGGCCTGGCCGTGCTCTTGTCCACCGGCCTACCCATCTCGACGGCGTGGGCGTGGTAGTTGCGGCCCACGCAGAAAATTCGGTTGATGGGAAAACGGGCAACAATGCCGCGCACCGGCAGCGAAGACAGCAGGGGAGGGGTCCAAAGGTAGTTGGTTTGTGTCATGGGGTGCTTTCTTGATATTTAGTTGCGAACTTCGTAGACGCCGAGCTTCTTTTGCAGCGGCGCGTCGTCCGCGATGAAAATAAAGGCGGGCTGATCGGCGGAGCGGTTGCTCAGGGTCACGGGCGTGTAGCCGGGGATGCAGCAGGTGTCGGCTTCGACCAGGCTGAACTGCTGGCCCTCCAGGGCGACATCGGCGCCGCCCTCGATCTGGTGGAACACCATGGCCGTGGATCGGGCCGGCAGGGCCAGACGTTCGCCGGGGCGCAGCATCAAGGCTGAGAAACCCAGGATCTTCTGGCAGTCCGCCCCGGTTTCCGGGTTGACATAGGCCACCTGAACCGCCTCGATGGCTGGCTGGCTGGCCGCCAGTGCCTGCAGGGCCGCACGCACATCCACCCAGGGGTAGCGCAGCATCGGAAACGGCTGCTCGGCGCGGGTGAACACCGGCGCGGGCACCACGCCGCCGCGCTGGTAAGACTGATCAGCGGCCACGCCAGTGACCGTCTGCGCCTTGCCTTCGGTCACATAGGACGCCTCCATGTAATAGACCAGAGGCAAATCCAGCACGTCGAGCCAGACCACCGGCTTGTCGCCGTCGTGGCCATGCTCGTGCCAGAGTCCGGTCGGCGTCAGAATCAGGTCGCCCCGGCTCATGGTGCACTTTTCGCCATCCACGGTGGTGTAAGCGCCTTCGCCCTCCACAATCATCCGCACCGCGTTCGGCGTATGCCGGTGGGCCGGCGCCCATTCGCCTGGCAGCAGCAACTGCATGCCCAGGTAAATGGTCGATGAGGCCTGCATCTTTTCCAGGCCATGGCCCGGGTTGGCGAGCACCAGCACGCGGCGCTCCGCTTTTTCAATCGGCGTCAGCTCGCCGGCCTTGAGCAGCAGGGCGCGCAGGTCCTGGTAAGGCCAGCAGGTTGGACGCGTCCGCGGCATCGGCTTGCCGGGCGGCAACACGGCCCGCAGGCTGGGCCACAGGGGAACCAGGTTTTGCGCGGTCAGCGCAGCGCGGTATTCGTCCGGTAAATCTTCGAGTCGACCCAGTTCTTGCATAACGATTCCTTCTCCATCGGGTGTCAATTTTGCGATGGGGTGAATCGTAAAAGGCGGTCAACATGCTGTAAATGCAATGGCCTTAATATGTGGTATTCACAATTCGAATAGTGCCACCACCATGAACTCGATCGATATTCGCCTGCTGTCGGTATTTGATGAAATCTACAAGGCGCGCAGTGTGACCGGAGCTGCAACCGCACTCGACCTGGGTCAACCCGCCGTGAGCGTTGCGCTATCGAAGTTGCGCCACCATTTTGGGGATCAGCTTTTCGTACGCACGTCCACAGGCATGGAGCCGACGCCATTTGGCGAGGGGCTGGTCCGTCCCGTGCGCAGCGTTCTGGAAGCGCTCGACGTGGTGATGGGGCATCGCAATGACTTTGATCCGGTGTCGTCAGAGCGGACTTTTCGCATCTGCATGACCGACATCAGCCAACTGGTGCTCTTGCCCGAGCTGTGGGAAAAGATTCGTGTGACAGCGCCCCACATTCACATCGAAATCATTCCACTCTCAGATGACGTGGCACGTTTGCTGGAGAGCGGGGAGGCGGATCTGGCGTTGGGCTACATGCCGCAGCTGGAGGCGGGCTTCTACCAGACCGTCCTGTTCAAACAGAATTTTGTTTGCATGGTCAGTGCGCAGCACCCGCGGATTGTTGACGGACTCACCCGGCAACAATTTGAAGCGGAGGACCACGCCGTCATCAGCTCTTCCGGCCCCGCGCCCTTGATCATCGACCAGGAACTCGCGAGCATGGGGCTCAAACGTCGCATCTCCATCAAAATCCCCAACTATATTGGGGCGGCGCTGGTGGTCGAACACACCGACCTGATCATCACCATTCCCGAACGCCTGGGCCATGTGCTGCATGGCCGTGGCGCGCTGCGCACTTTCCCCGTCCCATTTCCGCTGCCGGCCTATGAGGTCAAGCAACACTGGCACGAGCGCTACCACAACGACCCGGGCACCAAATGGTTGCGCCGTGTCATCGCCGACCTGCTTTCTGAATCGAGTTGAAAGCCACCAGCGCAGCCATGCGCGGATGCGCCTTTCATTTTTCGGGCGGGCTTGAAGCGCTGGCACCTGACGCAAGAAAGCCCGCAGTTGCGGGCTTTCTTGGGGGCGCTGAAAAACTTCAGGCTGCCACAGTGACTTGCGGCTGGTTGGCCGCAGTCCGGGTTTGCGCGGTGATTTCAAGCTCGGCGGCGGCCAGTGCGTCAGCCTTGGCCGCTTCGCCCATGGCCAGGCCTTCGGCGCGCACAAAGCGCACGTCGGTGATGCCAAAAAAGCCGAACACGGTCTGCAAATAGCTTTCCTGGTGCTCCATGTCCTTGCCGGCATCGCTGGTCGAATAGACGCCGCCACGGGTCGAGGCCACGATCACGGTTTTGCCGCCGGCCAGGCCGACCGGGCCTTTTTCGGTGTATTTGAAGGTGCGGCCGACCTGCGCCACCCGGTCAATCCAGGCCTTGAGCTGGCTCGGAATGGCAAAGTTGTACAGCGGCGCGCCGACCACGATCACGTCGGCCGCCAGAAACTGCGCGACCAGCGCTTCCGACACGGCGTTTTCGCGCTGCTGCACGGCGCTCAGGTCGGTGCCGGCGGGCAGGCGAAAGCCCAGCGACTCGGCCGACAGGTGGCTGGGGGTGTCAGCCGCCAGGTCCAGGTAGCTGACCTCGACGCCAGGGTGGCTGGCGCGCCAGGAGGCCACGATCTGGGCCGTGAGCTGGCGCGAAACCGAGTTGCCGCCAAGAATGCTGGAGTCGATGTGAAGAAGCTTGCTCATGGTGAAATCCTTAAATTGAGGGAATCGGAGGGATGGCTTGGCGTGTACCTCATCGCTTGCCATGGGATAGATTGTGCCGGTGATGCGATTGCTTGATAAGTTGGCAAAATCGCGATAGATTGTCCTGCCCGTAGGACAATTTGACACACAAGGAGGACGCCCGATGCTGGACCTGAACGACATGCTGTATTTCGCCGAAGTGGCCGAGCGCGGCGGTTTTGCCGCTGCCGGGCGGGCGCTGGGCCTGCCCAAGTCACGCCTGTCGCGCCGTGTGGCCGAACTCGAAGCGCGGCTGGGGGTGCGCCTGCTGCAGCGCACCACGCGCAAGCTATCGCTGACCGAGGCCGGTGAAATCTACCTGCGCCACTGCAGCGCCATGCGCGACGAGGCGCTGGCCGCCGCCGAGGCGGTGGCCCACATGCAGGTGGAGCCGCGCGGCACCCTGCGCATTGCCTGCCCGGTCACGCTGGCGCAGGGCACGCTGGGCTATTTGATTCCGCGCTACATGGCGCTGTACCCGCAGGTCAGGGTGGACATGCGGGTGACCAACCGGGTGGTGGACCTGGTGGAAGAGGGCCTCGACATTGCGCTGCGGGTGCGGCCCACGCTGGACGACAGCGGCAGCCTGGTGGTCAAGCAACTGGGCGCCACCTGCGGCCATTTGCTGGCCAGCCCCGGGCAACTGCGCCGGCAGGGCGCGCCCGCCACGCCGCAAGACCTGGCCAGTCTTGACACGGTCGCCATGTCGTCAAGCGACGGTCGCAGCGCCTGGGTGCTGGTGGGGCCCGAGGGCCAGGAATTTGAGTTTGCGCATCAGCCGCGCTACGTGGCCGATGACCTGCAAACGCTGAAGCTGGCGGTGCTGGCCGGCACCGGCATCAGCTTTTTGCCCGACATGGTGAGCAAAGCCGAGCAGCAGGCCCAGCTTTTGGTGCCGGTGCTGCCGGGCTGGTCGCTGCGGCCGCGCATGGTGCACGCGGTGTTCCCGTCGCGCCGCGGCCAGGTGCCGGCCGTGCGCAGCTTTCTGGACTTCATGGGCGCGCACATGCAAGGGGAAGAGCTGGTCTGAGGCTGGATCAATTGCTGTTTTTTTGATTGCCGCCACCGCCCGGCATTTTTGTCAGGCACGGCCCGCAGGAGCCTGTTGAAACTAGAGTATCAAAAGCGTATGATTTAATCCTACTTGCCTCAACGAAAGCCCATCATGCGCACGACCCAGCAATTGAGTATCACGCTCCCAAATGAGATGGCAGGTCTTGTGAAAGCCAAAGTCGCAACTGGTGCCTACGCAACTGAAAGCGAAGTGATACGGGACGGTTTGCGCGCCCTGATGGCCCGCGACCGAGCCATGGAGAACTGGCTTCACCAGCAAGTAGGCCCCGCCTATGACGCCCTGAAAGCTGACCCGTCGCGAGCTGTCACCGCTGACCAGGTTCGAAAAAGGCTTGCCGCCGAACACAAAAAGTGGGCTTCCGACGGATACCATTCTTGCGCGTAGTTGATGGGCCAGGCAGTATCCGAGGAGCTGCACTCCCTGATGGTGTGCACTCAACCCGGATAAGTGCACACCATGGAAGCTCCCCAAAATCCTGCCAAAACCACCCAACGCAGACACAGCACGGCATTCAAACGCAAGCTTGTGAGGCTGGCCGCATGGCCAAGGCCCCTCAGTTCGCCATCGGCGACATCGTGGGCCAGTCCATGCTGGCGCACAAGGCGGTGCATGAAGCGCATGTGGCTGCGGAAGTGATTGCCGGTGAACTGCAAGGCATCAAGGTCAAAAAAGGCCTGTTCCCGTGGACGGCCTAGGGCCGCGCCATTGCCAACGGCCGCGATGAAGGCTTCACCAAGCTGCTGTTTGACGAGTCCCCCGAAGCGCATGGCCACGGCAAGATTCTGGGTGGCGGCATCGTCGGTACCCATGCCGGCGACATGATTGGCGAGATTGCGCTGGCGATTGAGATGGGCGCCGACGCGGTGGACATCGGCAAGACCATTCACGCACACCCGACGCTGGGCGAAAGCATCGGCATGGCGGCTGAGGTGGCGCACGGCAGCTGTACGGATTTGCCACCGGCGCGCAAGTAAACACGCGGCAAGCTACTTGCAAAGGCCCGGACCTTCACAGGTCCGGGCTTTGTGCCGTCTGCGCCGCAGGTACACAACAACTTTGGTTTTCACGACAGCATCGGGATACGATACTTGGACGGGACGCTTGGATTTCCTATCTGCGGAAGGACCGGATTCATGGAGTTGCTGCCGACTGTTGTTTTTCGCTTTGCCGACGCAGAGTTCGAGCAGTTGAGCGGAACGCTGCGAACAGCGGGCCTTGAACGGCGTTTGCGTCCACAAACTGCGGCCGTGCTGACGCAACTGCTGGAACACGCCGGGCACCTCCTGACCCATGACAAACTGACCCAATCGGTGTGGGGCGAAACTGTCGTCACTGACAACTCCCTGGCGCAGTGCATTTCGGAGATACGTGGCATGCTCGGGCCAGCGCACGGTCATGTGATTGAAACCGTGGCCCGGCGCGGCTATATCGTCCGGGTGACTGTGGTTCGTGACGTGTTGGGAGCGCAGCTGCCGGGCTCCCTGGCGTTGGGGGGCGATGGCCAAGCGGCTGCCGCTGCAACGCGTCAAGGCGCTACTCCCGATAGCCACGACGGGCCAAAAGACATCAAGTCAAAGCGCTGGCTGCTCGCTGGCGCAGCTGCCCTCGGGATCTTGCTCAGTGCGGCCCTTTGGCTGGGCCTGCAACTTGTCCCTCATTCCGAACCGGTGCGCCTCTCGCTGGCCGTTCTGCCGTTCCAGAGCCGTGCCGCCGCGTCTGACCAGGCCTGGTTTGCCGAAAATGTGGGCGAAGACCTCACCACCAACCTGTCCCGAATCCCTGGCTCCCACGTCATTGCCCGCGTCTCCACCCAGGCCTACTCGGCCGCTGGCACCGATGTGCGCAGGGTCGGGCGCGAGTTGGGCGTGCGCTACCTGGTCGCTGGAAGCGTCGACCGGGAAGGCGATCAGGTGACGATGAACCTCTACCTGGCCGACACCGACAGTGGCGCCATCCGGTGGACTGAGCGCTTCGATACCAAGCTGGCCGATCTGCACGTCGCCGAGCGGCAGGTGGCAGACCGCGTCGCCAACACCCTGCACGTTCGGCTGGTGGCGGCAGAGGCACAGCGCATTGAAAGCCATCCAGAACGCAATCCGGCAGCTAATGAGTTAGCCCTGGAAGCCTGGGCCGCCTGGAACCGCGGCTCACCCGCCGATGTGGCACGCGCCAAGGAACTCGCCAAGAAGGCGTTGCTACTGGATGACCGTTCGGTGCTCGCCTGGAAAACCATGGCCAGCTGGCATCTGCGCGCCAGAATCAGCCAGACGATTCCCGCCGAGGCAGCCATCGCCGGCGCTGAAGCCGCAGCGCGGCGTGCCATGGAAATCGACCCCAACCATCCCCTGGTGCACACGGTGTATGGCGCGGCACTGGCCTTGCGCGGCCGGCATGAAGAAGCGCAGCAGGCGCTGGAACATGAAATCGCCACCAACCCCTCGCACCCGGTAGCCTATTACTACCTCGGCCTGTCGCACCTGATGCGGGGGCAAGACAGGGAGGCCATCGCGCTTTACCAACGTGCGCTGGCCATCAGTCCACGCGACCCGCGCATGTCACGCTTCCAGCGCTATCTGGCCCTGGCGTACCTGCACGATGGCGACCTGCCATCGTCCGTGGCGCACGCCAAAGCCGCGACCCAGGTGCCCCTGGTTGACCGGACCGCCTGGGCCATGCTGGCTTCCGTCTGCGCACTGGCGGGTGACCAGCCCTGCGCGCAGGCTGCAGCGACCAAGCTACTGCAGCTTTGGCCAGCCTTCACCGTCGCCCAGGGCGAGTCCGAGTGGCCACCGGCGCGGCCTGAATTCACCGCCCGGCACGCCGAATACCTGCGCGGCCTGAAGCTGGCCGGGCTGCCGGAAAAGGCCCCGCAACCTTGAGGCCACGCCTTCCCTGCTAGCACTACTTTTTAGGCGCGTTGGCCGGGTCAACGAAGCGGGTTGCGGTCGGTCCACCTCCCACGATTTGAACGACCACATCATCTTCCTTGATCTGGGAGAAATGGTTTACATTGGCCGGCTCGGTATAAAAGCTCCCCGCTGGCAGCGCCTTGAGTTTCGCCGGATCGAACTTGTCGCCGTAGCCCACGTACCAGGTGCCTGAAATGATGGTGTAGGCCCGGGCTTCCGGATGGGAATGAGCCTGCGAAATGCTGTTGGCAGGAAACTTGACCCGCTCGACATACGGCCCGGGTTTGCTGGAGTCGCCAATCAAGGCGGCAATCTCGTGTCCGGGGACCCGTCCCGGTTTCCATGTCAGTTCCTCGGTGGTTATTCTGACGGCGCCCTCAGGCAGCTCATCCGCGGCATAGGCGCCCAATAGGGTCAGGCTGAGCGCCAGACCCGCAGCCCAGGTGACAAGCTTTGTGGCTCCGGTGTCTGACTTGATTGATGAAAGAGCCCGATTCTTTTTGATCTGGCCGTCGATCTGAACTTCTGACAGTTTGTACATGGTGTCCTCCTGGTAAAGGCTGGTTAAAGAAAAATTCGGCACGCAAAGTGGTGCAAAAAAGTATGCTTGCGAGCCAGGCAGAAGTCTTGAAAATGGGCTGAAAGAAGCGTGAATTGCGCTGAATTCAGACGCTGGATCAGGGTGTCAACGTCGGAAATGATTCAACCCGCCTGAAAACCGCACACGGTTCATGGTGACTCCTTGGTGAATGGTCAAACGTTGCTGGAAGCCGCAACTCCTTCACTGTGGCCAACGTGGCCGGATAAGTCTTGAAGAAACCCTGAAATGGTCTGAAAACGCCTGAATTCGGTAAGGCGGTTTGGACCATGCCATGGCAGAACCAGCGACTTGTCGCCAAGCCCGGAAATGGCATTTTCAGCGGCCTTGGGTGCCAAAAACACCTGCGGCCCACTAACTGCGGGTACAACCAGCTATTGAATCAATAGCAAAGCGGCCGCCAGCCTGACTCGCGGAGTCTTGCGCAAACGAATTTTTCCAGTAGCCATCGGGGAGTTTGTGGCGCTGCATCGCGCCGGGTCTAGGCTGCTGTTGACAGCGGCCGGGCCAGCTTAGCGCCGGTTTTGTTCCTGCTCCATGAGCAGGCGCGCCTGGATGTCAGCCGCCGTGGGCTGGGACTGGCGGAAAGGCAGGGCCTCGCGCGCCTGGGCGGCGACGCGGCGGGCGCCGTCAAACCGGCTTTGCCAGTAGCTGACGGTCATGCTCTCAACCCGCACTTCGGCGCCGGGTTTGGGCGAGTGGATGAACTTGCCGTCGCCGACGTAAATGCCGACATGGCTGAAGGTGCGCCTCAGGGTGTTGAAAAACACCAGGTCGCCGGGCTGCAGATCATTTTTGTCGATGCTCTGGGTGGCCGCAGCCTGTTGCTCGGCGCGGCGCGGCAGCAGCAGGCCCACGCTTTGCTCGTAGATGGCGCGGACAAAGCCGCTGCAGTCAAAACCGGTTTCGGCGGTGTTGCCGCCGCGCCTGTAGGGCACGCCCAAAAAGCCCATGGCGTTGACCACCAGCTCGGACGCCTTGTGGCTGACGTTTTGGCGAACCTGGTCAATTTGCGTCAGCAGGCCTTTGTCGGCCAGCAGCTTGTCCATGTCGTCGCCGGTGTTGCCTGGCGCTGCCTGGGCGCTGAGGGCCAGCAACGCGGCAGAGGCAATGACGAGGGCAGGGGCATTCATTCGCATGGTCGCTAGGATACTTGAAAGAATCGTCCTACGTCAATTTATGTTGTTTCTAGATTGATATTTCAAGCCATTGATTTGTAAAGCTTAATTCGGGTCTTGACATTGCGCGAAAGCAGTCATGGCGGGTTTCTGGCTAAACGCTGCAGGGCACGCCCCGGATGATCGCCATTGGGCAGACGGCCGGGAGCCGGCAAATGGGGGCCTGACGTGGGATATTTGCCGGCTGGAAGCCATGAAACGTCAAGCCGCCGGCCGGCGAAGCCATTTAAGGAGCCAAATATGCCGCTAGCCCATATACAACGTGCGCAGTCAGCTATTGTTTTAATAGCGTTTTGCCTGCTGGGCCACGCCGCCCAGGCGCAATCGGTACGGCCGCAAACCGTGGCCAGCGGGCTGCAAAATCCCTGGGCCGTGGCGTTTTTGCCGGAGGGCCGTTTTCTGGTCACCGAGCGGCCGGGCCGGCTCCGGGTGGTGCAGGCCGACGGCAAGCTGGGCGCGCCGGTGGCCGGGCTGCCCGACATTGCCGCGGGCGGGCAGGGCGGGCTACTCGATGTGTTGCTCGACAGCGACTTTGCGCGCAACCGCAGCCTGTATTTCTGCTTTTCCGAGCCGGCGGCCAGCGGCAGCGGCAACAGCACGGCGCTGGCCCGCGCCACGCTGAGCGCCGACGAGTCGCGGCTGGAAGGGGTGAAAGTCATCTTCAGCCAGAAGCCCAAATTTGCCAGCAGCGCCCACTTCGGCTGCCGCATCGTGGAAAGCCGCGGCCCGGGCGCGAACGGGGCTTCTGGCGGCCAGCCCGATGGCATGCTGTTTTTGACGCTGGGCGAGCGTTTTTCGCGCAAGGAAGATGCGCAGACGCTGGACAACCACCACGGCAAGGTGGTGCGCATCAACAAGGACGGCACGGTGCCCAATAGCAACCCGTTTGTCGGCAAGGCCGGTGCCCTGCCCGAGATCTGGAGCTACGGCCATCGCAACGCCCAGGGCGCCACGCTGGCGCCCGACGGCAGGTTCTGGATGCACGAACACGGGCCGCAGGGCGGCGACGAAATCAACATCCCGAAGGCGGGGGCCAACTACGGCTGGCCGGTGATTACCTATGGTGAAAACTATGGCGGCGGCAAGATAGGCGAAGGCCTGAGCAGCAAAGCCGGCATGGAGCAACCGCTGCATTACTGGGTGCCCTCGATTGCGCCCTCGGGTATGGCTTTTTTGACCAGCGAGCGCTACGGCAAGGCCTGGCAGGGCAATCTGTTTGTCGGTTCGCTCAAGTTTTCCTACCTGGACCGGATTGAACTGGCTGCGCCCTACAGCGGCAAGGTGGTTCGCGAAAGCAAACTTCTGGCCGAGCTAGGGGAACGCATTCGCGACGTCCGGCAGGGCCCCGATGGCCTGCTTTACGTGCTGACCGACAGCAGCAATGGCAAGCTGATCCGTCTGCTGCCCGGTGTTTAGCGCTTCCTTAGCGCCTCAATGGACGACCCAGGCGGGTCGTGGATGGCAGGCTAGCTCGGTGGACTGCTGCACGCCGTAAACACCGCGGGCAGTTTTTTGGGCGCCGTGATGCGCAGTTGCTTGTTGACGCTTTCCTGGCCAAACACCACTTCGATATTGCCGACCGGTACGCCGAACAGCGGCGCCAGAAAGCGCAGCATGTGGTCGGTCGCCTTGCCCGCCACCGGGGCTGCCGTGACGCTGATCTTGAGTTGCGAGCCCCTGGGTTTGCCGATCGCGTCGCGCCCGGCGCCCGGTTTG
>NZ_JANOAL010000186.1:0-2442 GCF_031411155.1 Polaromonas sp.
CAGCAGGTAGTCGCTGCGGCCCAGCACGAAGGCGCTGTAGCGCGAGCGCATCAGCGATTCGGCATCGGGCGCGGGCGTGCCGGCAAAATCGTCCAGGTAGCGGCCGCAGCACGCCGGAAACGCGAGCGGCTTTTTCAGCGCGCCCAGACGGCCGCAGGGGCAGGTTTGAGTTTTCAAGGCTGGCTTCATGCCCATCAGCCCTCGCGGCCCTTGGCTGCCTTGCGTTCATCCATCGTTTCGGCCGGCGCGCCCTGCTTGAGCCATTCGGCGTAACCGCCGTCGATATGGGCGGCGTTGCAGTGAAATCTTTTGGGCATGTCTCACTCCAAACACGGTAACAAAACTCATCGCCTGCCGCTTCCTGGACCGCGCCATCGACAAGGGCATTACCCACAATTCTGGCCGGAATATCGGGTGGGTTGCTACGGGGCGGGAGTGCTAGACTTTGCCGCATGAAAGCCACATTGCAACCCGTTGAACACCTTGGCAAGTTTGAACGACTTCAGTTGGTGGAAGATTTGTGGGACGAATTTGCCGCTGAGACTGGCCCGGAAACCCGGAAAGACGTTCTGGACGAACTTGAACGCCGAGCGGCCTGGCGTGGCGCCCACCCGGCTCAGGGTAAAAGCCTGGCCCAGATCGCGCAATCGCTTGGCGTTCGCCTGTGACCTGGCGGGTTATTTTTGAAGCAGCGGCACAAGCCGAAATTGCCGAAACCTTCGACTGGTACGAACAAAAATCCTACGGACTGGGAGGGACTTTTTGCGTGTGGTTGCCGCAGCCGAAGAGCAACTGGCGCGCAACCCGGAGGCCTTTCCGCCCACCAGAGAGCGGTTCCGCCGCATTTTGCTTCGGCGCTTTCCCTATGCCCTGCACTTTGAACTGTTAAGCGATCAGAGCGTCTCCGTCCTGGCCTGCCTGCATCACCGTCGCAGCCCGGCCCGCTGGCCCGGAAACTAATTTCCGCCTGCGAGAAAGCAGAACCAGCGTCCGTCAAGCCAGCGCGCGCTGGATGATGATTTTCTGCACGTCGGACGTGCCTTCATAAATCTGGCAGACGCGCACATCGCGGTAGATGCGCTCGACCGGAAAGTCGTTCACGTAGCCGTAGCCGCCCAGCGTCTGGATGGCGGCGCTGCAGACCTGTTCGGCCATTTCGCTGGCAAACAGCTTGGCCATGGCGGCTTCTTTCAGGCACGGCAAACCGGCATCGCGCAGGCTGGCGGCGTGCCAGATCAGCTGGCGCGCCGCTTCAATCTTGGTGGCGCACTCGGCCAGCCGGAAACCGACCGCCTGGTGGTTGAGGATGGCGGTGCCAAAGCTCTGGCGCTCTTTGGCGTAGGCCACGGCCACCTCGAACGCGCTGCGCGCCATGCCCACGCTTTGCGCGGCGATGCCGATGCGCCCGCCTTCAAGACCGCCCAGCGCGATGCGGTAGCCCTCGCCCTCGGTGCCAATCAGGTTTTCGGCTGGAATGCGGCAGTTGTCAAAGTTGATCTGCGCGGTGTCGCTGCTGTTTTGGCCCAGCTTGTCTTCGAGCCGCGCCACCACATAGCCGGGCGCGTTGGTCGGCACGATGAAGGCGCTCATGCCCTTCTTGCCGGCGCCCTTGTCGGTGACGGCGATGACGATGGCGGCGTGGCCGTTTTTGCCGCTGGTGATGAACTGCTTGACGCCGTTGAGCAGATAGCCGTCACCGTCTTTGACCGCCGTGGTGCGCAGCGATGAGGCATCGCTGCCCACATGCGGCTCGGTCAGGCAAAACACGCCCAGCATCTGACCCTGCGCCAGCGGCATCAGCCACTGCTTTTTCTGCGCCGCATTGCCGTAGCGCATCAAGATCGCGTTGACCGGGCAGTTGGTCACGCTGATGGCGGTGCTGGTGCCGCCGTCGCCGGCGGCGATTTCTTCGAGCACCAGCGCCAGCGTGACGTAGTCGAGGTTGGCGCCGCCAAACTCTTCCGGCACGCAAATCCCGTAGGCGCCCAGCGCGGCCAGGCCCTGGTGCGCCTCGACCGGAAAGTGATGCTCCTTGTCCCAGCGCGCGGCGTGGGGCCAGAGTTCTTCCTTTGCAAACGCGCGCACCGCGTCGCGAATCATTTCCTGCTCTTGATTAAGTATCAAATCGACCTCCAGTCCACGGTTTACAAGCGCCAGCAGCTATTGTTTTCATAGCACTTCAAGCGCCAGCGCGGTGCCTTCGCCGCCGCCAATGCAGAGCGTGGCCACGCCCTTTTTGAGGCCGCGCGCCTTCAGCGCATGAATCAGCGTCACGAGGATGCGGGCGCCGCTGGCGCCAATCGGGTGGCCCAGCGCGCAGGCGCCGCCGTTGACGTTGACGATGTCGTGGCTGATGCCCAGCTCCGTCATCGCGGCCATGGGGACGACGGCGAAGGCTTCGTTGATTTCCCATAGGTCCACGTCTTTCACGGTCCAGCCGAT
>NZ_JANOAL010000187.1:0-5395 GCF_031411155.1 Polaromonas sp.
CCCCGGCGCGCCGCTCAGCGCGCTGACCGAAAAAGCCCTGCGCCCGCACCTGAGCCTGCCCGACGCGCCCGAGCCCGACTTGCTCATCCGCACCGGCGGCGAGTCGCGCATCAGCAACTTCATGCTCTGGCAAAGCGCCTACACCGAGCTGTATTTCACCCCCGCGCTGTGGCCCGATTTCAGCCCCGAATCGCTCGATCAGGCGCTGGCCTGGTACGCCCAGCGTGACCGCCGCTTTGGCGCCGACCAGGCCGCTGCCGATGCGGCGGGCCTGCCGCACCTGGCGGCCCGCTAGGCTCCCATGCAAAACGGCCTGAGCGTTCTCTCCTGGCCCCTGCTGGCCGCCGGCGGCGTCGCTTTTCTGGTGGCCGTCATGCTGGTCATGACCCAGCACTGGCATGGGCATCTGAGCATGGACAGCATCTATGGCGTGCAAAAGTTCCACACCGAGCCGACGCCGCGTGTGGGGGGGATTGCCATCGTGTCCGGTGTTCTGGCTGGTTTGGCACTGGCCCCGCCCGGCCCTCAATACCTGCTGGGGCCGCTGCTGCTGGCCGGTACCCCTGCGTTTGCCTTTGGCCTGGTGGAAGACCTGACCAAAGGCGTCAGCGTGCGCACCCGCCTGCTGGCGACCATGGCCTGTGGCGTGCTGGGCTGGTTCATCACGGGTCAATCGATTACCGACGCCAATGTGCCCGGACTGGACTGGTTGCTGGGCTTTACCGTGCTGTCCGTTGCCTTCACCGCGTTTGCCGTGGGCGGCATTGCCAATGCCATCAACATCATTGACGGCTTCAACGGCCTGTCCGCTGGCACCGTCATCGTCATCCTGGGTGGCTTTTGCATCATGGCCGCCGGCCAGGGCGATGCCGACCTGGCGCGTGTCAGCCTGATTCTGGCGGCCGCAATGCTGGGCTTTGGCCTGGTCAACTGGCCGCTGGGAAAGATTTTTCTCGGCGATGGTGGCGCCTACTTCATTGGCTTTGCCATTGCCTGGATGGCCGTGCTATTGCTGGCGCGCCACCCCGGGGTGTCGGCCTGGGCGCCCATGCTGGCGTGCGGCTACCCGATTCTTGAGGTCTTTTTCAGCATCGCCCGGCGCCGCCGTCGCGGCCGCAGCCCCGGCGACGCCGATCGCATGCACCTGCACAGCCTGGTCAAGCGCCGCGTGGTGCGGGCGCTGCTGCCGCACGCCAGCCGCCTGGTGCGCAACTCCGTCACCGGCGCGATCATGTGGGTCGCCGCCCTGCTGCCCGCTGCCATTGCGGTCAGCTGGTCCACCCGCACGCCCGTCCTGGTGCTGGGTTTTGCCGCTTGTGCACTGCTTTACTCGGTGGTGTACACCCGGCTCACCCAGTTCCGCTGGTGCGTGCGGCCTGCCACGCTGCAAATCCGCCGCCCCGCCTCCATTACCCTTCGTCATTCCGCCGCTGAAAAGAAATGAAAAACATCGCCTCCAACCGTGCCATTGCCATCATTGGCCTGGGCTATGTCGGCTTGCCGCTGGCCGTCGAGTTCGGCAAAACGCGCAAGGTCATCGGGTTTGACATCAACGCCCAGCGCGTGGCCCAACTCCAGGCCGGGCACGACCAGACGCTGGAAGTCGAGGCCGAAGAGCTGCGGCAGGCCGCCCACCTGAGCTACACCACCGACCCCGCCGCGCTGAGCGACTGCACTGTCTTCATCGTCACCGTGCCTACCCCGATTGACGAGCACAAGCGGCCCGACCTCAGCCCCCTCATCAAGGCCAGCACCACCATCGGCAAGGTGCTCAAAAAAGGCGACATCGTCATTTATGAGTCCACCGTCTACCCCGGCGCGACCGAAGAAGAATGCGTGCCGGTGCTGGCGCAGCACTCGGGCCTGACCTTCAACACCGATTTTTTTGCCGGCTACAGCCCCGAGCGCATCAACCCCGGCGACAAAACCCACCGCGTCACCAACATCAAGAAGGTCACCTCCGGTTCCACCCCCGAAGTGGCCGACTTCGTTGACGCGCTGTACAACGAAATCGTCACCGCAGGCACCCACAAGGCCCCGTCCATCATGGTCGCTGAGGCCGCCAAGATCATCGAAAACACCCAGCGCGACCTGAACATCGCCCTCATCAACGAGCTGGCCCTGATCTTCAACCGGCTGGGCATAGACACCGAGGCCGTGCTCAAGGCCGCCGGCACCAAGTGGAACTTTCTGCCATTTCGCCCCGGTCTGGTCGGCGGCCACTGCATTGGCGTGGACCCGTACTACCTGACGCACAAGGCCCAGGCCATCGGCTATCACCCCGAAATCATCCTGGCCGGCCGCCGCCTGAATGACAGCATGGGCGCCTACGTGGTGACCCAGCTGGTCAAGGTGATGACCAAGCGCCGTATCCCGGTGCAGGGTGCGCGCGTGCTGGTGATGGGCCTGGCGTTCAAGGAAAACTGCCCCGACCTGCGCAACACCCGCGTGGTCGACATCGTCAGGGAGCTGGGCGAGTACGACGTGCAGGCCGACGTCTACGACCCCTGGGCGTCGGCCGAGGAAGCGCAGCACGAGTACGGCTTGACTCCGGTGCGCCAGCTGGAGGCCGCCGCCTACGACGCCATCATCATCGCCGTCGCCCATGACCAGTTCAAGGCCATGGGCGCACCCGCCCTGCGCGCCCTTGGCAAGCCCCAGCATGTGCTGTATGACCTGAAATACGTGCTGCCCGCCGAAGCCAGCGACCTGCGCCTGTAAAACACCGGTTTGGCCGACATTTACCCATAAAAACCCGCTCTATCCCATATGTTACGTGCATAGGCAGCTATCAAAATCATAGTAAAAATGACTGCTTACCACGCGCTTCAGACCCGTCTTGCCCAAGAACCCGCCAGCTGGCTCGTCACCGGCGTGGCCGGTTTCATTGGCTCCAACCTGCTGGAAGCCTTGCTCAAGCTGGGCCAGCGCGTGGTGGGGCTGGACAACTTTGCCACCGGCCACCAGCGCAACCTCGACGAGGTGCGGGCGCTGGTCAGCCCCGCCCAGTGGGCCAACTTCTGTTTCATTGAAGGCGACATCCGCACGCTTGCAGACTGCCAGCAAGCCTGCCAGGGCGCTGACTACGTGCTGCACCAGGCCGCGCTCGGCAGCGTGCCGCGCAGCCTGCAAGACCCCATCACCACCAACGCCACCAACATCAGCGGCTTTTTGAACATGCTGGTGGCCGCGCGCGACGCCAACGGCGGCAAGGGGGTCAAACGCTTTGTTTACGCCGCCAGCAGTTCCACCTACGGCGACCACCCGGCCTTGCCCAAGGTCGAAGACAACATCGGCAAGCCCTTGAGCCCCTACGCCGTCACCAAATACGTCAACGAGCTGTACGCCGATGTGTTTGGAAAATCCTACGGCCTGCAAAGCATAGGCCTGCGCTACTTCAACGTCTTTGGCCCCCGGCAAGACCCCGGCGGGGCCTATGCCGCCGTCATTCCCAAATGGATTGCCAGCCTGATCCGGGGCGAGCCGGTGCACATCAACGGCGACGGCGAAACCAGCCGCGACTTCTGCTTTATTGCCAACGTGGTACAGGCCAACCTGCTGGCCGCCACCGCGCAGGCCCCCGACGCCGCCAACCAGGTCTACAACGTGGCCGTCGGCGACCGTACCACGCTCAACGAGCTGTATGCCCAGCTACGGCGCAACCTGCTGCCGCTTTACCCGCACCTGCAGGGCGCCCAGCCGGTGTACCGCGACTTTCGCTCCGGCGACGTGCGCCACAGCCTGGCCGACATCAGCAAGGCCGCCACCCGCCTGGGCTACGCGCCCACGCAGCGCATTGGCCAGGGGCTGGCGCTGGCCATGCCGTGGTACGTCGCGCAGAAATCATGAGTAACAAGCGACCATTGGCATGGTTCATGGCCTAGGACTATTGATTACAATGATTTCATTGCAATCATCCGGACCCGATTCATGAGCAGCATTACCGTTCGAAATCTTGACGAAGCTGTCAAAAACAGCTTGCGGGTGCGGGCCGCCCGCCATGGCTGGTCCATGGAACAGGAAGTCAGGCAAATTCTTCAGCAAACCGTGGCCCCCGAGCAAGCCGGGCAGGTCAGCTTTGCCGAGCGCGTGAACCGCCGGTTTGCCAGCCTGAAAGTCGAATCCCTTCCCATTCCGCCCCGGCAAATCGCCCGCACACCGCCAGCGCTTGAGAAACCATGAGCCGCGGCTTCCTGCTTGACACCAATGTGCTTTCCGAGCTGATGCGCGAGCATCCAGCCGCCGCCGTGCTTGACTGGTTTGCCCAAAACACGCACGCCGCCATGCACACCAGCACCATTACCCAGGCCGAAATCCTCACCGGTATCGCCTTGCTGCCAGCAGGCAAACGCCGCACGGCATTGGCGGTGACTGCCGAGCAGATGTTTGAGCAGGACTTTGCCGGGCACTGCCTTGCATTTGATGCGGCTGCCGCAAAAAACTATGCCGTTCTTGTGGCAGACCGCACCCGGCAGGGGCAACCCATCTCGACAGAAGATGCGCAAATTGCAGCGATTGCGCTGGCCGCCGGGCTGAGCGTGGTCACCCGCAACACCAAAGACTTTGAAAACATTGACGGTTTGACGCTGGCCAACCCCTGGCAAGCCACCACGCCCTATTAATTGACCCCATGACGCAAAACACTCCCCAACGCAAAGGCATCATCCTCGCCGGCGGCTCCGGCACCCGGCTGCACCCGGCCACGCTGGCCATCAGCAAGCAGCTGCTGCCGGTGTATGACAAGCCCATGATTTACTACCCCCTCAGCACCCTGATGCTGGCGGGCATTCGTGACGTGCTCATCATCAGCACCCCGCAAGACACGCCCCGCTTTGCCCAGCTGCTCGGCGACGGCAGCCAGTGGGGCCTGAATCTGCAGTATGCCGAGCAAGCCAGTCCCGACGGCCTGGCCCAGGCCTTCCTGATCGGCGAGCAGTTTGTCGGCAATGCCCCCAGCGCCCTGGTGCTGGGCGACAACATCTTTTATGGCCATGACCTGGAAAACCTGCTGGCCAACGCAGACGCGCAGCCCGGCGGCGCCACCGTCTTTGCCTACCATGTGCAAGACCCCGAGCGCTACGGCGTGGTCGCCTTTGACGCCAGCGGCAAAGTCCGCAGCATTGAAGAAAAACCGGCCCAGCCCCAAAGCAACTTTGCCGTCACCGGCCTTTACTTCTACGACAACCAGGTGGTTGACATTGCCAAGGCCGTCAAACCCAGCGCCCGCGGCGAGCTTGAAATCACCGCCGTCAACCAGGCTTATCTGGACAAAGACCAGCTCAATGTCCAGATCATGCGGCGCGGCTACGCCTGGCTAGACACCGGCACCCACGACAGCCTGCTCGACGCCAGCCAGTTCATCGCCACGCTGGAGCAGCGCCAGGGCCTGAAGATT
>NZ_JANOAL010000188.1:0-43781 GCF_031411155.1 Polaromonas sp.
TTTATCCTGAACCTGGGCGAGCTCGCCACGGCGGTGCAGGAAAAGGCCAACGTGGTCTACGTGCTGATGAACGACCAGCGCTATGGCGTGATCCAGAACATCCAGGACGCGCAGTACGGCGGCCGGCGCTGCTATGTCGACCTGCACACGCCGGACTACGCCCAGCTGTGCGCGTCGCTCAAACTCGGCCACACCCGCGTCAGCCAGCTTTCCGAGCTGGCGGCCGGTCTCGACAAGGCCGTGGCCGCGCAAGGCCCGTTCATCCTGGAGATCGACATGCTGTCGATCGGCAGCTTCAAGACCGCGTTTGCCGGCCCGCCGACCAAAGTCGCGACCGTCGCCTGAAGGGTGTAGCGTCATGCTGAAAATAGCGATGATTGGTTGCGGCGCGATTGGCGCCAGCGTGCTGGAGCTGCTGCACGGCGATGCCGACGTGGCGGTGGACCGCGTGGTGACCGTGGCCAATGCCCGCGCCCAGACCGAAGCCACGGTGGCGCGCTGGGCACCGCAGGCGCGGGTGCTGGAGGCGCTGGCCGCCGATGACGCACCGGACCTGGTCGTCGAATGCGCCGGTCACAGCGCGATTGAGCGGCATGTGCTGCCAGCCCTGGAGCGCGGTATCCCCTGCGTCGTGGCCTCCATAGGCGCGCTGAGCGTGCCCGGCATGGCGCAGATGCTGGAGCAGGCCGCGCGGCGCGGCAACACCCAGGTGCAGCTGCTGTCGGGCGCCATAGGCGGCATCGACGCGCTGGCGGCGGCGCGCGTGGGTGGGCTCGATTCGGTGATCTACACCGGCCGCAAGCCGCCCGGCGCCTGGAAAGATACCCCGGCCGAGGCCGCCTGCGACCTGGACCGCCTGACCACGGCGTTTTGCATTTTTGACGGCAGCGCCGAGCAGGCCGCCCAGCTCTACCCCAAGAACGCCAACGTGGCGGCCACCTTGGCGCTGGCCGGGCTGGGGCTGCAGCGCACGCAGGTGCAGCTGTTTGCCGATCCGGGGGTCAGCGACAACGTGCACCATGTCGAGGCGCGAGGCGCCTTTGGCAGCTTTGAACTGACCCTGCGCGGCAAGCCGCTGCCGGCCAATCCCAAAACCTCTGCGTTGACCGTTTACAGCGTGGTGCGCGCACTGCTCAACCACGGCCGCGCGCTCGTCATCTGAGGAAACCTGTCATGCCATTCCAGTCACTCATCACCGAATCAAAAGAGCTGCTTCCCATCAACATCGGCGGCGAGATGCGCCTGGGGCGTGGCGATGAATCGGCCACGCTGTACCCGGCCACGGGTGAAGTGGTGGCCCGTTTGCGCGCGCCCAGCCTGGCCGATGTGGATGAAGCCATTGCCCGCGCCGACCATGCGTTTCGCACCAGCGGCTGGGCCCAGCGCAAACCGCATGAGCGGGCGGCGGTGCTGTACCGCGTGGCCTCGCTGATTCGCGAGCGCGCCGAGCCGCTGGCCCAGCGCCAAAGGCTGGACAACGGCAAGCCGATTACTGAAACACGCAATCTGGTGGCCAGTGCCGCCGGCACCTTCCAGTTTTTTGCCAGCGCCTGCGAAACGCTGGAAGAAACCATCACGCCTTCGCGTGGCGACTACATGACCATGAGCGTGTACGAAGCGATGGGCGTGGTCGCGGCCATCACGCCGTGGAACTCGCCGATTGCCAGCGAGGCGCAAAAGGTGGCGCCGGCGCTGGCGGCCGGCAACGCGGTGGTGATCAAGCCGGCCGAGGCGACGCCGCTGATGGCGCTGGAACTGGCCGCCATCTGCGAGGAAGCCGGTATTCCCAGGGGCCTGATCAGCGTGCTGCCGGGCCGGGGTTCGGTGATTGGCGATGCCATCACCCAGCATCCGCTGGTCAAGCGCGTGTCCTTCACCGGCGGCACCAGCACCGGCAAGCACATCGCCCACATCGCGGCCGACAAGATGATGCCGGTGTCGCTGGAACTGGGTGGCAAGTCGGCCACCATGGTGCTCGATGACGCCGACCTGGACCACGCGATCAACGGCGTGCTCTATGGCATTTTCAGCTCATCGGGCGAAGCCTGCATCGCCGGTTCGCGGCTGTTCGTGGCGCGCAAGCTGTATGGGCAATTCATGGAGCGCCTGGCCGCGCGCGCCGCTGTGCTGCGCGTGGGCGACCCGGCCGACGAGCGCACCCAGATGGGTCCGCTGATCACGGCCAGGCACCGCGAATCGGTCGAGCGCTATGTGGAACTGGGCTTGAGCGAAGGCGCGAACCTGCGCACCGGCGGTGTGCGGCCGCAAGGCGGACTGTACGAGCGCGGCTACTACTACACGCCCACGATTCTGGAAGGCATCAAGAACACCGACCAGATCTGCCAGCAGGAAATCTTCGGCCCGGTGCTGGTGGCCATGCCTTTCGACAATGAAGACGACCTGCTGGCCCAGGCCAACGACAGCCTGTATGCGCTGGCCGCGGGCATCTGGACGCGCGACTACAAGCGCGCCTGGCGCATCGGCCGTGCGGTGCAGGCCGGCACCGTGTGGATCAACACCTACAAGCAGTTTTCCATCTCCACGCCGTTTGGCGGCTGGCGCGACAGCGGCCTGGGCCGCGAGAAAGGGCGGCTCGGCATCCTGCAGTACATGGAACAAAAAAGCCTGTACTGGGGCCTTAACGAACAACCGCTGGCGTGGGCAGAATGAAAACCACCCCCGTTGCGAGCTCACTGCGTGTAGCCGCCTCCCCCCTCAAGGGGGCAACACCAGCGGCCCGGCAAAGCCGGTTCCGCGGTGTTCCCCGAATGGGCCTCGCTTCGCTTGACGAGTGGAGCCATCGATATCACATGAAGGGCTGACATCATGAGCGTACTGGGCATCGACGAAATCACCTACGGCGCGGACGACCTGCCGACCTGCCGCCGTTTCTTCCTGGACTGGGGGCTGTCCCTGGTCAGCGAGGAGGCCGATCAACTGGTGTTTGAAACCCTCAATGGCTGCCGTGTGATCGTGGCCGCCAGCAGCCGCGCCGGCCTGCCGCCGGCGATGGAAGCCGGTCCGACCCTGCGCCAGGTGGTGTGGGGCGTCGAAAGCGCCGACGACCTGGCACGCTATGCCGACAACATTCGCCTGCAGCCCGGCTTTATGCAGGAGGAGGGCCGCATCGGCTGCACCGACCCCAACGGTCTGTCGGTGCTCCTGCAAGTCACGCGCAAGCGCGAGATTGAGGTGGAATGCGCCGAGCACAACACCTGGACCAGCAGGCAGCGCATCAACAAGGCCAGCCCGGCCTATGAGCGCGCCACGCCGATTGAGGTGGGCCATGTGGTGTTCTTCGTCAAGGTCGTGGTGGCCTGCGAGCGCTTTTACCTGGAGAGCTTCGGCTTTGCCGCTTCCGACCATTACCCGGGCCGCGGCGCCTTTTTGCGCTGCGCCCCCGACGGCGGCCATCACGACATCTTTTTGCTGCAGCGCCCGGCTGGCGACTCGGCGCTGAACCATGTGGCCTTCACCGTGCGCGACATTCACGAGGTGTTTGGCGGCGGCATGCACATCTCGCGCTGCGGCTGGGAAACCCAGCTCGGCCCGGGCCGCCATCCGGTGTCATCGGCCTATTTCTGGTATTTCCGCAACCCGGCCGGCGCGCTCGTCGAGTACTACGCCGACGAAGATCAGCTGACCGCCGACTGGCAGCCGCGCGATTTCGAGCCCGGCCCCACGGTGTTCGCCGAATGGGCGATCGAGGGCGGCATCGATGGCAATACACGTCGCCAGTCCAAGGTGAAGCCCGGCAGTGGGTTCCTCACCGATACAAAACCGTCCATCGTGCCCAGTGGTTCGGCGCGGGGCAAAGGAAGCTTGACATGAAACTTCTGGAACGCGGTGTCCTGATTATTGGTGGTGGCATTGCCGGGTGTTCACTCGCGATAGCGCTGGCGCAACGCGGGATACGCGTGACGGTAGCGGAAAAGCTTGATGTCTGGAATTTTCACAGCTCGGGCATTTTTGTCTACAGCAATGGGTTGGCGGAGCTGCAAAAACTTGGCGTACTGCCCGGGATTCTGGAGAGTGGTTTTACCATCGAGCAGGGCCGCAACCTCTACTTTGACCAACACGGCGAGCTGATTACCGAGACCCATTACCCGAGTGCGCCCGGCACCACGCTAGCGCCTATTTTGGGTGTCCGCCGCTCCGAGATGCACAGGGTTCTCGCGGACCGCATGCGTTCGCTTGGCGTGGAAGTACGCCTGGGCGCCACCGTGGCTTCAATAGAGGACAGCCCCGAGCGCGGTGCCGTGATTGCGACCCTGAATGACGGAAGCAGGATGGAAGCAAGCCTGATGGTGGGCGCAGACGGCATCCGCTCGCAGATTCGCGCCATGCTGTTTGGCATCCTTGAGCCCGAGGACACCGGCTTTGGTGTCTGGCGCAGTATCCACCGCCGGCCGCCCGAGCTGCGCGAAAAAATAATGATGATGGGTGTTGGCAAGCGCCTGGGCATCATGCCCATCAGCCAAGACCAGCTCTACGTCTATGCCACCAGCAACGAGCCCGGCCATCCGCGCTATGAACCTGCACGCCTGCACCTGACCATGCGTGAAAAGTTCGCCGAATTTGCCGGCCCGGCCACGCCGCTGCTCAATGACATCCGTGATCCTTCGCAGGTTTTTTACACCGCAGTTGAAGAGATCCGGCTGCCCCTCCCATGGAGCAAAGGTCGGGTGCTCTTGATTGGCGACGCGGCCCATGCTTCAACGCCTTTCATGGGCCAGGGCGGCACGATGGCCATCGAAGACAGCAATGTGCTGGCCAGCATGCTCGAGGAGGGCCAGGATGTTGCGCGGGTGTTGCTGGAATTCGGTGCACGTCGCCAGCCCAAATGCCAGTTTGTGCAGGATGTGTCGCGCCGCGTGGGCGAGGCCGGTGGCATGGAAAACGCCAATACCTGTGTTACCCGAAACGCCCGCATGCGCGAGCAGGCGCAGGCCGATGTCGATAACTTTTACCGGAGGCTACATGAGTTTGACCTTTCTGCCACTTGAACTCACGGCCTGTCGCCGTCTCGAGAGCGGTGTTGCACGGCTGTTGTTGGCCGCCTTGGCGGTGCTGAGTTCTGGCCTCGTTGTAGCCCAGACGCCTGCGGAAAAGTCGCTTGCATCAGAACCTTTCCGGATCATTGCCCCCTTCCCGCCCGGCGGGCCGATAGACACACTGGCCCGTATTCTCTCTGCGGGCCTGGCCGGGCGCTACAAGCAGACCTCCGTGGTGGACAACCGAGCGGGAGCCAATGGCAACATCGGCATTGACCAGGTCAAACGCGCAGCACCGACAGGCCACACGCTGCTGGTGGTGCCCGCCGGCAACCTCACCATCAATCCCACGCTGATGCCCAAACTCGGCTACAAGGTCGAGACTGACTTCGCGCCGTTGGCGTCGCTCGCCAAGGCGCCCAACGTGCTGGCCGTCAACCCGTCGGTGCCTGCCAAAAATGTGGCGGAGCTGGTCGCCCTGTCCAAGTCCAAACCGAACTCGGTCAGTTACGCCTCGCCCGGTGTCGGTAGCGGTTTGCATCTGGCGGGCGAATTGTTCAAGCAGCAAAGCGGCGCCGACATCCTGCATGTCGCCTACAAGGGCTCGGCACCAGGCCTCAACGACGTGCTGGGCGGCACCGTGCCCATGATCATCGGCAACCTGCCTGCGCTGCTGCCGCACATTCAGTCGGGCAAGCTGCGCGCGCTGGCGGTGACGGATCCAACCCGCGCTCCGGCGCTGGCCGAGGTGCCGACACTGGCCGAAGCCGGCGTGCCCGGTGTGGCCGTGACCTCCTGGTATGGCGTGGTGGCACCGAGGCAAACGCCGGCACCGGTGTTGGCGCAGCTGGCGCGCGACATCACGCAGATATTCAACGACCCGGACATCAAGGCCCAGCTTGAGAAGCAGGGTCTGACTGTCTGGATCACGACCGGCCCGGCGTTTGGCGAGGTCATCCGCAAGGAGACCGCAAGCTGGGCGCCCATCATCAAGAGCAGAAAGATCGAAGCCCAATGAGCCATGCCGCACTGAACCAGCCCCGGTACCGACACCCCGCTGATACAGCGCTATTCCAGTTTTTCCCCAGTTCCGGTGATACCGGGTTTTGTTTGTAGTTTTAGGAGACCTTCATGAAATTCACACGTCGTCAAGCATTCGCCATCGCTGCCTGCATGGGTGCGGCGCTGTCCACCGGTAGCGCCATGGCCCAGGCTTATCCGAGCAAACCCATCACGCTGGTGGTGGCCTACCCGGCCGGTGGTGACACCGACGCCATGGCCCGCCTGTACGCCGAAAAACTGTCCACCCGCCTGGGCCAGCCGGTGATCGTGGACAACCGGCCCGGCGCCAGCGGCACCATTGGCAGCACCTACGTTGCCAAGGCGCCGGCGGACGGCTATACCCTGCTGCTGGCCCCGAGCACGTTTTCGATTGCCCAGCTGGTGCTCAAGGCCGGCTCCGCCACGAGCTATGACGTGCTCAATGGCTTTACGCCGATCGTGCAGACCAGCGTCCAGCCGCTGTTTATTGCCGCCAGCACGGGCGCCGGCATCAAGGATGTGAAGGAACTGGTCACCCTGTCCAAAACCAAGCCCCTGTCCTATGCCAGCCCCGGCAGCGGCTCGCCCATGCACATTCTGGGCGAGATGTTCAACAAGTCTGCCGGTGCCAAGCTGTCGCATGTGCCCTACCGCGGCGTGGCGCCGGCGGTCAATGATCTGCTGGGCGGGCATGTGCCGGTGACCTTCATCACCTGGGGCCCGGTGGCGCCCCACATCACCAGCGGCAAGGTGGCGGCGCTGGCCGTGGCCGACCCCCAGCGCTCGTCGCTGGCGCCCAATGTGCCGACGCTGGCCGAGCTCGGCTACAAGGATGTGAACGTCGGCGCCTGGCAGGGGCTGTTCGGCCCCAAGGGCCTGCCCGCCGACATTGTCAAAACGCTCAACGGCCAGCTCAACGACATCTTGAAAATGCCGGATGTGGCGTCCAAGATGGCGGTATTTGGCGCGCTGCCGGCTGGCGGAGAGCCCGCGCGGCTGGCGCAGTCCAACGCCGGCGATCTTGCCCGTTTTGGCAAGATCATCAAAGAGCTGGACATCCAGGCTGATTGACACGCAAGGATAAAGGGGAACACCTGATGCAAACCGAACGCTACCTCCAACCTCACCAGGCACGCCAGCGTGCCCCCACCAACTTTGAAGACCTGCTCGGTGACGCGATTGAGCGCGCCTTTGCGCAGGGCGCGTACACGCTGCCCGAACTGGTGGCCTGCCTCAACCAGACCGGGCCGTCCAGCGAGAACGGCCAGCCCTGGACCGAGCAGGGCCTGCAGACCCTGATGGCCCGGCTGGGCGCTTGAGAACAAGGAGACAAACCATGGACACCATCACCTTCACCAAAGACCCGGTCGACGCGCTGCTGCGGGACGGCCTCAAAGACCTCTGGTACCCGATCTGCCCGTCCGGCTTTGTGGCCGAGCGCGCGATTTCGCTGCACCGCCTGGGCAAGAAAATTGCCCTGTGGCGCGACGCCGCCGGCATGCCGCATGCGCTGGAAGACCATTGCCCGCACCGTGGCGCGCCGCTGTCGCAGGGGATGGTGCTGGGCGACCGGCTGGCCTGCCCCTACCACGGCGTGGAAGTGCGTTGTGACGGCACCGTGACCAAGGTGCCGGGCAGCCCCGGCTGCAAGCTCGAAGGCTCGCGCGCGGCGCTGGCTTTTCATGTGCGGGAAGCCTTTGGCACCCTCTTCCTCTACAACAGCGACGTCAATATTGACACGCCGCCGCCGCTGACCATGCCCGAGGAGCTGACCTCGCCCGAGTACTCTCATTTCCTGTGCTACGCCGAGTGGAAGGGCGACTACCGCTATGCGCTCGACAACGTGATGGACCCGATGCATGGCACGTTTCTGCACAAGCAGTCGCATTCCATGGCCGAGGGCGAAAGCACGGCGACGTTCCAGATTCGCACCACCGACACGGGTTTTGTGTTTGAAAAAACCGGCCAGCGCGGCGTCAATTTCGACTGGACCGAATGGGCCAGCACCGGCATTCACTGGATGCGGCTGGAAATTCCGTACCCCAAAACCGGCGGCCCCGGCGGCAACTTCGCCATCATCGCCTGCGCCACGCCGATAGACGGCAGCACCACGGCGGCCTTCTTCTGGCGCTGCCGCAAGGTCTCTAGCTGGCAGCGCGATGTCTGGCGCTTTCTCTACCGCAACCGGCTCGAAGCCCGCCACTGGGCCGTGCTGGAGCAGGACCGCGTGATGCTGGAACAGATGGAGCCCGACGCGAACCAGCATGAAAACCTCTACCAGCACGACATTGGCGTGGTCCGCCTGCGCCGGCACCTGCGCAACCTGGCCGACGAACAGCTGGAAGCCATGGCGGCGGCCAGGTCCGGCGCCGCGGCCTGAGCCCCCTGAGCCCTGTCCCGAGTCCTGTCCTAACCGAGCACCGCCATGACCACCACCCTGAACGCCTTCGTCCATACGCTGCGCCATGAGGCCGATGATGTCATCAGCGTCGAGTTGCGACCCGTGCCGGGAACCGAGTTTCCGGCCTTCACGGCAGGCTCGCACATTGACCTCCACCTGCCCAACGGCATGGAGCGCAGCTATTCGCTGTCGAATGCCTGCGACGAAAAAAACCGCTATGTGGTGGGCGTGCTGCGCGACCGCGCCAGCCGCGGCGGCTCGCGCTGCGTGCATGAGCAGTTACGGGTCGGCATGCGGCTGCCGATTTCGGCGCCGCGCAACAACTTTCCGCTGCACGAAGAGGCGGCGCTGACGGTGCTGGTTGCCGGCGGCATCGGCGTGACCCCCCTTTTGAGCATGGCGCGCCGCCTGAAAGCGGCGGGGCGGCCGTTTGAGGTGATGTACTTTGCCCGCTCACGCCAGGGCGCGGCCTTTGTCGACGAGCTGCAGGCGCTGGGCATGCCGCTGCTGCTGCATTTTGACGATGAAAAGGGCGGGCCACCCGATCTGCGGGCCTTGCTGGCGCAGCGCGCCCCCGACGCCCAGACCCATTACTACGCCTGCGGCCCGACCGTGATGCTCGATGCCTTTGAAAAAATCAGCGCCGAGCTTGGCCATGAAAATGCCCACATCGAGCGTTTCACCGCCGTCGCGGTGGCGGCCTCGTCCGATGCCCAGGCGACCTACACGGTGGAGCTGCGGCGCAGCGGCCGCAGCTTTACCATCAGCGCGGGCAAGTCGATACTCGATACGCTGCTCGACGCCGGCCTGAAGGTGGACCACAGCTGCTGCGAAGGCATTTGCGGCTCCTGCGAAACCCGCGTGCTGGCGGGCGAACCCGATCATCGCGACTCTATCCTCAGCACCAAGGAGCGCGCCGCCAACAAGGTGATGATGATTTGCGTTTCGGGCTGCAAGAGCCGGGAGCTGGTGCTGGATCTGTAGCGGCCGGCTTGGCCCTAGAACGTGCCGGGCAGCAGGATGCCCTGGTCTACGGTGCGGATGTCGGTGTGGCCGCAAAACGCCATCGTGATGTCCAGCTCCTTGTGGATGATCTGCAGCGCCTTGGTGACGCCGGCCTCGCCCATGGCGCCCAGGCCATAGACCATGGCGCGGCCAATCAGCGTGCCGCGGGCGCCCAGCGCCCAGGCCTTGAGCACATCCTGGCCGGAACGGATGCCGCCGTCCATCCAGACCTCGATGCTGTCGCCCACGGCCTGCACGATGGCGGGCAGCGCTGCGATGCTGGACTGGGCGCCATCGAGCTGGCGCCCGCCGTGGTTGCTGACGACGAGGGCATCGGCGCCGCTTTGCACGGCCAGCCTGGCGTCTTCCACGTCCTGAATACCCTTGAGGATCAGCTTGCCGCCCCATTTTTCCTTGACCCAGGCGACATCGGCCCAAGACAGGCGCGGGTCGAACTGCTCGTTGGTCCAGGCCGACAGCGAATTCATGTCGCTGACGCCCTTGACGTGGCCGACCAGGTTGCCGAAGGTGTGGCGCCGGGTGCCCGCCATGCCCAGGCACCAGCGCGGCTTGGTCATCAGGTTGATGATGTTGGCCAGCGTCGGCTTGGGCGGCGCGGTCAGGCCGTTTTTCAGGTCCTTGTGGCGCTGGCCTATCACCTGCAGGTCCAGCGTCAGCACCAGCGCGCTGCAACGGGCCTTGCGGGCACGTTCGATCATGGCCGCCATGGCCTCGCGGTCACGCATCATGTAAAGCTGGAACCAGAACGGGGCCTGGGTGTGGGCCGCGATGTCCTCGATCGAGCAGATGCTCATGGTGGACAGAATGAACGGAATGCCAAACTTCTCGGCCGCCTTGGCCGCCAGGATTTCGCCGTCGGCATGCTGCATGCCGGTCAGCCCGACCGGGGCAATGGCCACCGGCATCTTCACCTCCACGCCCACCATACGGGTCGCCGTGCTGCGGTTTTCCATGTTCACCGCCACGCGCTGGCGCAGCTTGATTTTCTGGAAGTCCTCCGAGTTGGCGCGGTAGGTGCTCTCGGTCCAGGAGCCGGAATCGGCATAGTCGTAAAACATGCGCGGTACGCGTTTTTGCGCCAGCACGCGCAGGTCTTCAATGGTGGTGATCACGGTCATGGTGTGGGGGTCCGGGCTTTTCGGTGGAGTCCGGCCATGGTAGCGGCCCGCCGCCACGGGCTGCGTGAATCCTGCAATCTGGCAATGAAATTATTTTGAAGCTGGCGCCTGGCCTGGCCGCATCGCCTACCCGCCGCGGCAGCAAGCAGCGCTCCGTCGGAACGCCTGCAGCGAGCTGGTTTGGGGGTATTTTTGGGCGTTTTTGGGCTCTAGCCCAGGAAGAACGGGTGCTACGTGCTATTGAAATAATAGCAAATAAATGGTCCGTGGATGCGACCATCGAGTTTTCGGGCGGCACCGCGGGGCGTCCTTGGTATTGCCGCCCGCCGCCTCAGCCCAGATTCACCGGTACAAAAATCCGCGTGTCGCCGCGCTGGATCAGCAGCGCCACCGATTTTTCGGATTTGGCCACGCTGGCGCGGACCTGCTCGATGTTTTTGACCGGCACGCCGTTGACCGAGATCAGCACGTCGCCCGCCTGCACGCCGGCCAGCGCCGCCGGGCCGCTGGCCTGCTGCACCAGCAGGCCGCTGGCAACGCCCGCCTCCTGTTGTTCATCGGGTTGCAGCGGGCGCAGCGCCAGGCCGAGCTTGCCATGGCTGGACGAATCCGCATTGCTGGCCACCTTGGCCGATTTGTCGCCGGCATTGCCAAGGCGCGCCGTCAGCTCGCGGGATGCACCCTGGCGCCAGACCTCCAGCTTCACGGTGTCGCCCGGCGCCGCCATGGCTATCACGGCGGGCAGGTCGCCCGACGAGACAATGGGCCGGCCATCGACCTGGCGGATCACGTCGCCCGCTTGCAGGCCCGCCTGGTCGGCAGGGCTGCCTTTTTCTACCGTGGACACCAGGGCGCCCTCGGGCTTGTCGAGCTTGAACGAGTTGGCAAAGGCCTGGTTCACCTCCTGCACCGAAACCCCCAGCCGCGCATGCTCGGCCTTGCCGGTGGCGACAATCTGGTTCTTGATGCGGGTCGCCACATCAATCGGAATCGCGAACGACACGCCCTGGTAGCCGCCGCTGCGGCTGTAGATTTGCGAGTTGATGCCGACCACCTCGCCGCGCGTGTTGAACAGCGGCCCGCCCGAGTTGCCGGGGTTGACGGCGACGTCGGTCTGGATGAAGGGCACGGCGCTGTCGTCGGGCAGCGAGCGGCCCTTGGCGCTGACCACGCCGGCCGTCACCGTGTTTTCAAAACCAAAGGGCGAGCCAATCGCCAGCACCCATTCGCCGACCTTGAGTTCGCTGATTTTGCCCAGCATCACCACCGGCAGGTTTTTTGCGTCGATGCGCAGCACGGCGACATCGGTTTTCGGGTCGGCGCCCAGCACCCTGGCGCGGTATTCGCGGCGGTCGGTCAGCTTGACGGTCACTTCCTTGGCATCGCGCACCACATGCGCGTTGGTCAAAATGATGCCGTCACTGCTGACGATAAAGCCCGAGCCCTGGCCGCGCGTCGGCACTTCCTGCGGCAGGCCTGGCCTTTGGCCTTGCTCCTGGCCTTGCTGGAAGCGGCGGAAAAATTCAAAAAACGGGTCGTTGGGCATGCCCGGAATCTCGTCATTGCCATCGCCGGCCGAGATTTTGCTGGTGCCGGTCACACTGATGTTGACCACGGCCGGGCCATAGCGTTCGGTGATCTGGGAGAAGTCGGGCAGCGCCACGGGCGTGCTGACCACGCTGCCCGCCACCAGCGCGGGCGGCGCGGCGGCCGTTGCCGGACCATGCAGGGCATTCAGGGCACCTACGCCGGCCCCGCCGATGGCGCCGGCGGCCAGCAGCGCCGCGACCAGCCGGGTATTTTTCAATGCTGTGGAGTTCATGAGGGCTTCCTTCGGTTGGAGGCACGCACCGGTGCCGATGAGCCAACTATGAGGAGCCAGGCTTAGGCCAGTCTTAAACCGGGCCGGCCGCGGCGGGCACAAGCGCGGCGGCAAACAGCATCTCCACCTTCAAGCCGCCCAGGCGGGCTGAAGTGCCCAGCGCAAGCGTTGCGCCATGGCGCTGGGCGATGACCTGGACGATGGCCAGACCCAGGCCGCTGCCGGGTGCAAGGCCGACGTCGCCCGCGCGGTAGAAGCGGTCAAAGGCCCGCGCGCGATGTTCGGGCGCGATGCCGGGCCCGCTGTCTTCGACCGTGAGCATCAGCCCTTCGGCGCGCTGCCGCAGCGACACATCGACCTGGCCGCCCGCGGGGGTGTACTTGACGGCGTTGTCCAGCAGGTTGCGCAGCAGCATGCGCAGCGCTTCACCTTGACCCGCAATAGGGGGCACGGTCGGGGCCGGCTCGCCGGCCAGGCCCAGGTCAATCTGCTTGAGTGCGGCCTGCGGCAGCACGTCGGCCACCGCCAGCTTGATCACCTGGCGCAAATCGACCCGTTCGGCCAGCGCGGATGGCTGGCCGGCGCTGGCTTCCTCGCGGGCCAGCAGCAGCAGCTGCTCGACCAGCCGGATGGCCCGGTCTATGCCCTGGTTCAGGCGGGCGATGCCGGCTTCGCGGGCGGTCGGATCTGCGCTGGCATGGCGCAAGGCTTGCGCCTGGAGCCGTAGCGCTGTCAGTGGCGAGCGCAACTCATGGGCGGCGTCGGCCACAAAATTTTTCTGGGCATCAAAAGCGCCGCGCACCCGGCCGAACAGCAGGTTCAGCTCATCCACCAGCGGCCGGACTTCGTCGGGCAGGCCGTCATTGGCCAGCGCCGAAAAATCTTCGGCCGCACGGCCGGCCAGCTGGCGGCGCGCACGTTCAATCGGCGCCAGTGACCGGCTGATCACCCACCAGACCGCCAGCATCAACAGCGGCGTGAGCAGGGCAAACGGCAGCACCGCCCGCAGCGCCAGCGCACGCGCCCGCGCCGCGCGGGCATTGAGGTCCTGCGCAATCTGCACGGTTTGAAACGCGGTCTGCAGGGTGTAGACCCGATAGCGGTTGCCGTTGGCCTCGACATCGGAAAAGCCCAGCACCGCGCGCGGCGGCAACGCCGAGGGCGTTGAACGGAACAGCTGGGTGCCGTCCTGGCCCCAGATCTGCACGTACAGGTCAAAGCCGCTGTCGTCGCCACTTTCGGCCAGCAGCGCGCCCAGCGGCACGCCACTGCGCAGCGAGCGCGCCATTTGCTGCAAATGGTCGTCGAACAGCGCATCGGCCTGCTGCACCGCACCGCGGTAGGCGGTGGCCGCCTGCATGACCGCGGCCAGCAAAATCGCGACCAGCACAAACCACAGCAGCCTCTTTCTCAGGGAATGCGAACTCGCGCCATTCGTCATTTGGGCACCACATAACCCAGGCCGCGCACCGTCTGTATCAGGTCGTTGCCCAGCTTTTTGCGCACGCCGTGAATATAGACTTCGACCGCATTGCTGCTGATGTCGTCTTTCCAGCTGAACAGTTTTTCTTCGAGCTGGGCGCGCGACAGCACCACGCCGGGGCGGGCCAGCAGCGGCTCCAGCACGGCCCACTCGCGGGCCGAAAGCGCCACCGGCTGGCCGTTGAGCGTGGCTTCGTGGGTGGCCGGGTTCAGGCTGACGCCCTTGTGCTCAAAGGCGGGTTCGCCCCGTCCCGCGCTGCGGCGCAGCAGAGCGCGGATGCGGGCCAGCAACTCGTCGGTGTCATAGGGTTTGACCACATAGTCGTCGGCGCCGGCGTCCAGGCCGGCAATCCGGTCGTCCACCGCGTCGCGTGCCGTGGCCACCAGCACCGGCACGGTGTTGCGCCGGCTGCGCAGGGCGCGCAGCACCTCCAGCCCGTCGCGTTGGGGCAGGCCCAAGTCGAGCAGCACCAGGTCGTACTGTTCGCTGCGCAGGGCCGCGTCGGCCATGGGGCCGTCGCGCACCCAGTCGACCGCGTAGTGCTCGCCGCGCAGCACCTGCAGCACGATTTCGCCGATCATGGCGTCGTCTTCAACCAGCAGTAAGCGCATCGTTTTCCCCCTTGCAGCCACACAGTATGCGTTGTGGCGCTTAGACGGGGCTTAAACGGGTTTATGCAAGGCCGGCCGGGCGCGCCGGCCCCCCATGGACCGCGCAATGCCCTCAGATTTGGGCAGCCGGGCGGTCCGGCTGCTTGCCCGGCAGCAACGAGGGCGTCCCGCAGCGCAGAAAGCGGCCGCCGCCCTGACGCGGATGGAATGATTGGCCGTCCCACACCACCTCGCCGCGCGCCAGCGTCAGCGCGGGCCAGGCCCGCAGGTGCTGGCCTTCGTAAGGCGTGTAGTCGACCGCATGGTGCAGGGCCGCATTGGTGAGTGTCAGTTCGCGCTCGTCCCAGATCACCAGGTCGGCATCGCTGCCCACGGCAATCGTGCCCTTGCACGGGTGCAGGCCATAGGCCTTGGCCGGATTCGTGGCGGTGAGTTCGACGAAGCGGTTAAGCGTGATGCGCCCGCCCAGCACGCCTTCGGAATACAGCAGCGGCATCCGGGTTTCCAGACCCGGAATGCCGTTGGGAATATGGCGAAACGCCACTTCCTCGCCGTCCGGCTTCTTGCCCTCGGGCGCGTCGTAGTTGAACGGCGCATGGTCGGACGAAAAAATCGTGAACAGGCCGTCGGCCAGGCCGTCCCAGATCACCTGCTGGTTGCGCTTGTCGCGCGGTGGCGGGCTGCAGATGCAGCGCGCGCCCTGGTAGCTGTCATCAATCCCCAGATCCTGCGCCGTCAGGAACAAATACTGCGGGCAGGTTTCGGCAAACACCTTGAGGCCGTGGCTGCGCGCCGATCGAATCTGCTCGACCGCCTCGCGGCCCGACACATGCACCACCATGATGGGCACATCGACCAGCTCGGCCAGCGCGATGGCGCGATGCGTCGCCTCGCGCTCGACCAGCATGGGTCGGCTGTGCGCATGAAAGCGCGGTGCGGTGCGGCCAGCGGCCTCCAGCCGCTTGGTCAGCCACTCGATGCAGTCGGCGTTCTCGGCGTGGATCATGGCCATGGCGCCGTGTTCGCGCGCCACGTCCAGCACGTCCAGGATCTGGCCGTCGTCGAGCTTGAGGTCGTCATAGGTCATATAGATCTTGAACGAGCTGTAACCCTCGCGGATCAGCGCCGGCAGCTCTTCGCTCAGCACCTGAGGCGTGGGGTCGCTGACGATCAGGTGAAAAGCGTAATCGACATGGGCCTTGCCCTCGGCGCGGCGGTGGTAGTCCTCGACCGCGGCGCGCAGCGACTGGCCTTTTTCCTGGGCGGCAAACGGAATCACGGTGGTGGTGCCGCCGCAGGCCGCCGAGCGCGTGCCGGTGTTGAAGTCGTCGGCCATGCGCGCCGGCGCCTCCATCGGCTGGTCCAGGTGGCAATGGGCGTCCACGCCGCCGGGCGTGACGACCCGGCCGCGGGCGTCGATTTCACGGACGCCCGCCGCCAGGCCTTCGCCGAGTTGCACGATGCGACCGGCGCGGATGGCGATGTCGGCGGTGTAGGTGTCGCTGGCCGTCGCCACCAGGGCATTGCGGATGACCAAATCAAAGGCGGAATCACTCATGGAGACTTGTCCTGGCGCCGGCATCACGCCACTTCCTGGAACAGCCGGCCCCAGCCCTTGAGCTCGCTCGGGGCCATGCCGACGGTCTTGAGCGCCTTCCAGACCACGGTCGCCACCGAGTCGTAAATGGGGATGCCCAGTTCTGCCTCCAGCTCTTGCACCAGTTGCGCGGCGTGCAGGTTGGTGCACATCACGGTCATGGCTTGCGGCCGCTGTTTGGCCGCTTCGCGCAGCATGCCGCGCAGCGTGTCGGGCTCGACCTCGCCGAACGCGAAGTTCACCGTGATGCCCAGGTGCTGCTCGGCCACGCAGTCAATGCCTATGCCCCGGTAGTTGGCGATGATTTTCTGCTGCACGTCTTCGACGTAAGGCGACACCAGGCCCAGGGTACGCGCCCCTTGCGCGGCCAGGATTTCATTGAGCGCCAGCACCGAGGTGGTGGCCGGGATGCCGGTGACCTCGGTGATGCGGGCGCACAGCTGCCGGTCTTTCTCGAAACCCAGCCAGCTGGCGGAGGTGCCGCTCCAGCAGATCACGTCGACATGGGCATCGGCCAGCAGGCGGGCCGCCTCCAGGATCTTGCTGTCGTCGAACTGCTTGAGCGACTGGTCGCGCATCGAGATCTCGGTCACGCTGAAGCGCGAGAAGTGCGCCGTCACGCCGGGCAGGCTGCTGACCATGGCACTGGTCAGCGGCTCCAGTGCCGTGTTGGAGGAAGGCGTCAGCACGCCTATGCGTTTACGTTGGGTCATGGGGTATCTTCTTCAGATGGTTTTCGGTTTGGCCAGCACGTTTTTAGGCACGAACCAGATGATCAGCAGCACGGCCAGCAGTTCGACCGCGGCGATGACAAACAGGCCTGACGTCAGCTTGCCCGTGGCGGCCTTGATGGCCGACAGCATGAAGGGCGAACCGAAGCCGGCCAGGTTGGCAATCGAGTTGATCAGGGCAATGCCGACGGCGGCGGCGGCGCCCGTCAGCAGACGGTTGGGCATTTGCCAGAACACCGGGAAGGCGCTGCTGGTGCCAATAACGGCGATCACCAATCCTGTTAGCACCATGGCCGGGCTGCGTCCTTGCGCAAAGGCCACGATCAGCATGCCGATCACGCCCAGCAGCACGGCACCGGCGCAGTGCCAGCGCACCTCGCGCTGGCGGTCGGAATGGGAGCCGTTCAGAATCTGCGCACCAGCGCCCAGCAGGAAGGCACCGGACATGATCCAGCCAATGGTGGCGGGGTTGGTGAAGCCCAGGTCCTTGACCAGGCTGGGGCCGTAGAAGTTCAGGGTCGCATTGGCGGCCACGATGCAGAAGTAAATCAGCACGAACAGCCACAGCCGAACGTCTTTCAGGGCCGCGAAAATGCTGTGCTCGCGCTCGCCCAGGGCCTTGTGGTCGCGCTCGAGTTCGGCCGCCACCAGCTGCTTTTCACGCGCCGTCAGCCAGTGGGCGTCCTTGGGGTGATCGGTCAGGTAGAAGAAGGTGAAGATGCCGGCGAGCACGGTGGGCGTGCCCTCGATCAGGAACACCCACTGCCAGCTCGACAGGCCGCCGACGCCGCCCATCAGGTTGAGAATATTGCCGGCCAGCGGGCCACCGACGACGCTGGACAGGGCCGAGGCGGCGGTGATCAGGCTGAACACCTTGGCGCGCCGGCCGCTGGGATACCAGTAGGTCAGGTAGACGATCACGCCCGGCAGGAAGCCGGCCTCGAACGCGCCCATGATGAAGCGCAGCACGTAGAACATTTCCGGGGTCTTGGCAAAAGCCATGGCCACACAGGTCGCGCCCCAGCCCAGGGTGATGCGCATCAGGGTTTTCTTGGCGCCGATTTTCTGCAGCATCAGGTTGCTCGGAATTTCAAAGAAGAAGTAGCCGATGAAAAAAATCCCCGCCCCCAGGCCGTAGACCGACTCGCTCCACTTGAGCTCGTCCAGCATGGTGAGCTTGACGTAGCCGACGTTGACGCGGTCTATCCAGGCGAGCAGCCAGAGGAAAGCCAGGAAGGGGATCAATCGCCAGGTGATCTTGCTGTAAGTGGTATCGACTTCAGTCTGGGATGGCTGGGCCACCCCGGCGTGAAGGGTTGTGGACGTGGTCATGTAATGCCTCAATGCGTTGATGTTGCGGCCCGGAACGCCTGGCGGTGCGCGCAGGATTCCCGGTCCGGTCTGCGGTCATGGGATGCGCGGCCCACCCAGGCGTCGGCGATCCATGACGGCATGGCTCCAGTATAAAAAATGGTCAACATCTATGTCAACATTGTTGTCGACATCATTACTAGGTAATTTCCCTAGTAATCAAAATCATCCTGGCGTGGCTGCAGAATGACCCGCAGAAGCGTCTGAAGTACCCGCAGCCCGCTTCAGCCCAAGCGCGCCCTATGCCTTGAAACCTGGGCGTGCACCTGCGCCGGGGCGGTGCCGCCCAGGATGTTGCGGGCATTGAGCGAACCGCGCAGGCTCAGGCAGGCGTAGACATCCTTCTCGATGCTCGGGTTAAAGCCCTGCAACACCTGCAGCGGCAATTCGGACAGATCCACGTTGTGTGAAATCGCGGCCTTGACGGCATGCGCCACGGTTTCGTGCGCATCACGGAAAGGCAGGCCTTTTTTGACCAGGTAGTCGGCCAGATCGGTGGCGGTGGCGTAACCGCGCAGTGCGGCTTGCTCCATGGCCTCGGGCTTGACGGTGATGCCGCCCACCATCTCGGCAAAAATGCGCAGCGTGTCTTTGAGCGTGTCCACCGTGTCAAACAGCGGCTCCTTGTCTTCCTGGTTGTCCTTGTTGTAGGCCAGCGGCTGGCCCTTCATCAGGGTAATCAGGCCCATCAGGTGGCCGACCACGCGGCCGGTCTTGCCGCGCGCCAGTTCGGGCACATCGTGGTTTTTCTTTTGCGGCATGATGGACGAGCCGGTGGTGAAGCGGTCGGCAATCTGGATAAAACCGAAGTTCTGGCTCATCCACAAAATCAGCTCTTCGCTCATGCGGCTGATGTGCACCATGGCCAGCGACGCAGCGGCGGTGAATTCAATCGCAAAGTCGCGATCACTCACGGCATCCAGGCTGTTCTGGCAAACGCAGGGCCGGCCTTTTTCATCAACCATGCCCAGGGTTCTGGCCACGCGCTCGCGGTCCAGCGGGTAGCTGGTGCCGGCCAGCGCGGCGGCGCCCAGCGGCAGACAGTTGACGCGTTTGCGCACATCCAGCATGCGCTCGGCATCGCGCGCAAACATCTCCACATAGGCCAGCATGTGGTGGCCAAAGCTGACCGGCTGGGCTACCTGCAGGTGGGTAAAACCGGGCAATATCACCTCGACGTTTTTCTCCGCGATGTCGACCAGCGCTTTTTGCAGGTCCGTCAGCAGGCCGACTATCAGGTCGATCTCGCCGCGCAGCCACAGCCGTACGTCGGTGGCCACCTGGTCGTTGCGGCTGCGGCCGGTGTGCAGGCGCTTGCCGGCGTCGCCCACGATCTGGGTCAGGCGGGCCTCGATGTTGAGGTGCACGTCTTCCAGGTCCAGCTTCCAGTCGAAGGCGCCCGATTCGATTTCAGCGGTGATCTGCGCCATGCCTTTTTGAATGGCGGCGTGGTCGCCCGGAGCAATGATTTTTTGCGTGGCCAGCATGTCGGCATGGGCCAGCGAGCCGGCGATGTCGGCCTGCCACAGGCGCTTGTCAAAAAACACGCTCGAGGTGTAGCGCTTGACCAGGTCGCTCATGGGTTCGGAAAACAGGGCGGACCAGGCTTGGGATTTTTTGTCGAATTGATTCACGTCAGGCTTTCGTTGGGAAGCGGTCAGGGTTTGGGCGGGGCAGGCGGGGCGCCAACTGCGCTATTCTGGGCAAGTGCCCGTCAGGCCGCGGCTCAGGGGCCACGCCCGGTGCAATACTCGTCATTGAGATTTTATCTGCGGCGGCGCTGCCATGAGAACCGCCGCAACTGCTGCCCAAAACCATGAAACTGCCTGACGATCACCGCCATTTTTCAGATTCCACGCTCAGGGGCAGCCTGATGCCGGGCGACGGCGAGAGCACGGTTGATGCGGCGAGCGCTTCCGCGCCGCGGCAGGCCAGCATGTTTGACGCCTGCCACGTCGGGGTGGTGCTGCGGGTGGTGCTGTTCGTGGAGGCGGTGGTCGGCGTGGCCGCCATGTTTGGCGCCGGTGAGGCGGTGGACTGGCTGCTGCGGTTTTCGCTGCTGACCGGCGGCGTGTTGCCGGCCACGCTGGCCTGGCTGATCGCCGCTTGCGCGCTGAAATCGTACCTGGGCCGCTTGCCGCCTTCGCCCCAGTGGCTGGCCGGTATGGCGCTGGGCGCGCTGGCCGGGCTGTACGGCTGCGGCATGCTGGCGCTGATGGGTTTGTTGCAGCCCGCGCCCTGGAGCGCCAGCGCGGCGGCGGGCGCGCTGCTTTCGGCCATGGTGCTGGCGGGGCTGTTCTGGCGTGCCAAGGCGCGCACGCCGGCCGCCACGGCGGCGCGGCTGGCCGAGTTGCAGTCGCGCATCCGGCCGCATTTTTTGTTCAACACGCTCAACAGCGCCATTGCGCTGGTGCGCGCCGAGCCGGCCCAGGCCGAAACCGTGCTGGAAGACCTGGCCGAGCTGTTTCGCAGCGCGCTGGCCGACCCGACCGAATCGGTCACGCTGGGCCAGGAAATCGAGCTGGCCCAGCGCTACCTGGCGATTGAGCAGATCCGCTTTGGCGAGCGCCTGCAGGTGGAGTGGAGCCTCGATGCCGGCGCCAGCCAGGCCAGGCTGCCGCCGCTGCTGCTGCAGCCACTGGTGGAAAACGCGGTCAAGCACGGCGTGGAGCCCAGTGCCAGCGGCGCGCAGCTCAAGATATCGACCCAGCGGCGCGGCAGCAGGGTGGTGGTCAAGGTGACCAATTCCACGCCGGCCGGCGTGGGCGAGCGCGGCAATGGGCTGGCGCTGGCCAATGTGCGTGAACGCCTGCTTTTGCTGCATGATGTGCAGGCGCAGTTCAGGGTGGTGTTCAAGGATGGCCTGTTTCAGGTCCGGCTGGAGGTTCCCGCATGACACTCAAGGTACTGGTGGTTGACGACGAGGCGCTGGCGCGTTCGCGTCTGCGCACCCTGCTGGGCGATTGCACCGCGCCGGCCGTGACCGTGGTCGCCGAAGCGGCCAACGCGGTGCAGGCCATGACCGCCTTGCAGCGCGACAAGTTTGACGTGGTGCTGCTCGACATCCGCATGCCGGGCGTGGATGGCGTGACGCTGGCCCGCACCCTGGCCGGCCTGCCCCTGCCGCCCGCCGTGGTGTTTGTCACCGCCCATTCCGAACATGCGGTGCAGGCCTTTGAGGTCGATGCGGTGGACTACCTGACGAAACCGGTGCGGCTCGATCGGCTGCGGCAGGCGCTACAAAAAGTAGAGCGCCTTGCGCAATCCAGACGTGGGCTACAGCCAGAAATGGCACAGGAAATGCTGATCATCCAGGACCGGGGCCGGACCGAGCGGGTGCCACTGGCCGATGTGCTCTACCTCAAGGCCGAGCTCAAATACATCACGGTGCGCACCGCCAGCCGCAGCTACATTCTGGACGGCTCCCTGAGCGAGCTGGAAGAGCGCCATGCCGCGCAGTTCATGCGCATTCACCGCAACGCGCTGATTGCGCGGCGCGCGGTGCGTGCGCTTGAGAAGCATTTTGACCCCGAGGAGGGCGAAGGCTGGGCGGTGCGGCTGAACGGCATTGACGAAGTTCTCACCGTGTCACGCCGCCAGCTCAGTGCGGTGCGGGAGGCGATTGTGGGGTGATGGAATTCTGGCATTCCGGCCGCCGGGTTCCAGCGGAAGTGTCCTACAGGATTTGGCAGGTCTTTCGGTTTGAATTGGCTGGACAGCAGCGCTCAAGCCCATGCCGAGATACGAGAACCCCCAATGACTGAAAAACACGCTGCCGACCTGCCGTCTGCGGATCCCGAAGTGGTCGTGGTGCCCGAGCCCGACCGCGTGCTGCTTCACATGCCGGTGGACATCCGCAATGTGTCGCTGGTGGTGCTGGCGGGGCTGGCCAGCCTGTTTGTGCTGCACTGGGCCAAGGCGGTGTTCATTCCGGTGATGCTTGGCGTGCTGTTCAGTTATGCACTGTCGCCCGTGGTCAACTGGCTGGAACTCAGGCGCGTGCCGCGCTGGCTGGGCGCAGCGGTGTTGATGCTGGCGATTGTGAGCGCCATCATTTCGGCGGCCTATTCGCTCAGGGATGAGGCTGGCGCACTGGTGGAGTCCTTGCCGGCGGCGGCGCAAAAGTTCAGGCTGGCGATGAAGGCAAGGGCGGGTGCCTCCGACAGCACGCTGGAAACCGTCCAGAAAGCCGCCTCGCAAATCGAACAGGCGGCGCGTGAGGGCGCAAGCCCCTCCGGTGCCAACCGGGGCGCGATGCGGGTCGTGGTTGAATCCCCGGGCTTCAATATCAAAGACTACTTGTGGACCGGCACCCTGGGCCTGATCGCCCTGGTGGGCCAGACCATGGCGGTCGTCTTTCTCACTTATTTCCTCATGCTGTCAGGCGACGCGTTTCGCCGCAAGCTGATCAAGCTGGCCGGCCCGACCCTGAGCAGCAAAAAAATCACCCTGCAGGCGCTGCACGAAATCACCGGCGATATCCAACGCTATCTGCAGGTCCAATTGTTCACCAGCGCGCTGGTCGGCGCGCTGACCTGGCTGGCCCTGCTGGCCATCGGGCTGCACAACGCCGCTGTCTGGGGCATCGTTGCGGGCATTCTGAATCTGGTGCCCTATGTGGGCTCACTGGTCACTGCGGTGACGTCCGCACTGGTTGGCTTTTTGCAGTTTGGCTCGCTCGACATGGCGTTGCTGGTGGGAGGCGCGTCGCTGGTGATTCACACCCTGGTAGGCAACCTGCTGACCCCCTGGCTGACCAGCCGCGCCAGCCGCCTGAGCCCGGTGGCGGTGTTCGTGGGGCTGCTGGCCTGGGGCTGGCTGTGGGGGGTGTGGGGGCTGCTGCTGGGTATCCCGATCCTGATGATCGTGAAATCCATCTGCGACCGGGTCGATGACCTCAAGCCGATTGGTGAGTTCCTGGGGGCGTAGCTGTACTTTGCCGGCGCTGCTAAGCGGTCTGCAACATGCCGCGCTGCTCGATAAAGGCGACCACATCCGCCAGTCCGGCTCCGGTTTTCAGGTTGGTCATGACAAAGGGCTTGAGGCCACGCGCCGTGGTGCGCATGCGGGTGGTATCGGCCTGCATCACCTCAAGACTGGCCCCGACGTAAGGCGCCAGGTCGGTTTTGTTGATGACGAATAAATCACTCTTGGTGATGCCCGGCCCGCCCTTGCGCGGGATTTTTTCGCCGGCGGCCACGTCGATGACGTAGATCGTCAGGTCGCTGAGTTCGGGGCTGAAGGTGGCGGCCAGGTTGTCGCCGCCGCTCTCTATAAACACGATGTCGGCATCGGGAAAGTCGACCAGCATGCGGTCTATGGCCTCCAGGTTGATCGAGGCGTCTTCACGGATGGCGGTGTGCGGGCAGCCGCCGGTTTCCACGCCCATGATGCGCTCGGCCTCCAGCGCGCCGCTGACCGTCAGGATGCGCTGGTCTTCCTTGGTGTAGATGTCGTTGGTGATGGCCACCAGGTCATACTGGCCCTTCATGGCTTTGCACAGCATTTCAAGCAGCGTGGTTTTGCCGGAGCCGACCGGCCCGCCTATGCCGACGCGCAGGGGAGGGAGTTTTTTGGTGCGATGGGCGATGTGGTGCAGGGTCATGATCGAAACAGCCTTGAGTATTGAACTTCATGCTGGGCCGACAAAATGGCCAGCATGGGGGAAAAAGCCTGACGTTCGCTGTCAGCCAGCGCCAGCGCGTGGTCGACGGCGGCGGGAATCCGGGCGGTCAGGGCAGAAAGTATGCGCTGACCCGCACTTTGGCCCAGCGGCACGGATTTGATGGCGGCCTGCACCATGTTCTCGGCCCAGCCAAAGGCGTAAGTCAGCAGGCAGGCGCGCACCGGCGCCTGGCAGGCACTGGAGGCGAGCGCAAAGGCCAACGGGTAGGTCGGCTGCAGCGCGGCCAGCAGGTCGATTTGCTCCGCCCGGGCGGTGGTGTGATTGCGCAGCCATTCCAGCAGCGAGCGGCCCATTTGCTCGGTTTGCTGGCGCAGCTCGCTGCTTTCGCGGGTCTGCAGCACCCAGGCGTTGAGCGCGGCAATGCGGGCATGTTCGGCGCACTGCCAGGCCGGCACCGCCTGCGCCACCACGGCCAGGTCGGCGCGCGCCAGGCTCAGGTGGAGCTGGTCCAGAAGCCATGCCGCTGCTCCTGATTCTGTAGCAACCCGGGCACTGTCCACGGCGGCCTCCAGGCCTTCTGAATAAGAAAAGCCGCCAATCGGCAGCGCCGGGGAGGCCAGCCACATCAGCTGCATCAGGCTGCTGTCATGCAGCGCTTGCCGCGGCTCAGGCGTGGTGCGAGTGCTCGTGTCCATGGTCGTGGGGGGCATGGCCGCCGCTGGCGTAGGCGCCGCTTTCGGGTTCAAACGCCTCGTTGCCCGGCGTCACGATCAGGTGCATGGCGCGCAGCATGCCGGCCAGCACATGGTCGGGTTCGATCTTCAGGTGGTCGGGCTTGAGTTCTATGGGCACGTGGCGATTGCCCAGGTGATAGGCCGCGCGTATCAGGTCATAGGGCGTGCCGTGGTCGCTGCAAGGCGTGATGCGCAGCACGGCTTGCGCGGCCGCGATGACCCGGATCAGCGAGCCGTCTTCGGCCAGCAGCACATCGCCGCCGCGCGCCACGGTGCCCCGCGGCAGGAACACACCAATCTGACGGCCCGCCGAGTCGGTGGCGTCAAAGCGGCTCTTCTGGCGCACGTCCCAGTCGAGTTCAACGGTGGCCGCGCGTTTGATCAGCACGGGCGCAAGTCCGGCGCCTTGCGGCATGAGTTTGGAAATCTGGAGCATCAGAATAAAAAGTAGCGTTGCGCCATGGGCAGGGTTTGCGCCGCCTCGCAAGTCAGCAATTGGCCATCGGCACGCACGGTGTAGGTCTGGGCATCGATTTCCATTTTGGGCAGGTAACTGTTGTGCAGCATGTGCTGCTTGCGCACGCCGCGTATGTTCTTGACGGCGCTCAGGGTCTTGGCCAGGCCGAAGCGTTCCTGGATGCCCGCATTCAAGCCCGCCTGCGAGACAAAGGTCAGCGAGCCCCTGGCCAGCGCGCCGCCGAATGCGCCAAACATCGGCCGGTAATGCACCGGCTGCGGCGTCGGGATGGAGGCGTTGGGGTCGCCCATGGCGGCCATGGCGATGAAGCCGCCCTTCAGAATCAGCGCCGGTTTGACGCCAAAAAAAGCGGGCTTCCAGACCACCAGGTCGGCCCATTTGCCGACCGCTATGCTGCCCACTTCGTGGCTGATGCCGTGGGCGATGGCCGGGTTGATGGTGTACTTGGCGACATAGCGTTTGGCGCGGAAGTTGTCGTTGCGCTCGTTGTCTTCAGGGAGTTTGCCGCGCTGCGCCTTCATCTTGTGCGCGGTTTGCCAGGTGCGCAGGATGACTTCGCCGACGCGCCCCATGGCCTGGCTGTCGCTGGACATCATGCTGATGGCGCCCAGGTCGTGCAGGATGTCTTCGGCGGCAATCGTTTCCTTGCGGATACGGCTCTCGGCAAAGGCCAGGTCCTCGGCGATGGACGCATCCAGGTGGTGGCAGACCATCAGCATGTCCACATGCTCGTCCAGCGTGTTGACGGTGTAGGGCATGGTGGGGTTGGTGCTCGAGGGCAAGAAATTGGCCTCACCCACCACCCGCAAAATGTCGGGCGCATGGCCGCCGCCGGCGCCTTCGGTATGAAAGGCACAAAGCCCGCGCCCCTTGGTGGCCGCGATGGTGTTTTCGACAAAGCCGCTCTCGTTGAGGGTGTCGGAGTGAATCGCCACCTGGGTGTCGGTTTCGTCAGCCACGTCCAGGCAGTTGCTGATGGCGGCGGGCGTGGTGCCCCAGTCTTCGTGCAGCTTCAGGCCAATGACCCCGGCCTTGACCTGCTCATGCAGGGCGGCCGGCAAGGACGCATTGCCCTTGCCCAGGAAGCCCAGGTTCATCGGAAAAGCGTCGGCCGCCTGCAGCATGCGCTCGATGTTCCACGGCCCCGGCGTGCAGGTGGTGGCAAAGGTGCCGGTGGCCGGACCGGTGCCGCCGCCCAGCATGGTGGTGACGCCGCTGGCCAGGGCTTCCTCGATCTGCTGCGGGCAGATGAAGTGGATGTGGGAGTCGATGCCACCGGCGGTGACGATGTTGCCTTCGCAGCTGATGACTTCGGTGCCGGGTCCGATGATGATGTCGACACCGGGCTGCACGTCCGGGTTGCCGGCCTTGCCAATGGCGACGATGCGGCCGCCCCTGAGGCCGATGTCGGCTTTGACGATGCCCCAGTGGTCCAGGATCAGCGCATTGGTCATGACGCAATCGACCGCGCCTTCTGAGCGCATGCGCTGCGATTGCGCCATGCCGTCGCGTATGGTCTTGCCGCCGCCAAATTTGACTTCTTCGCCGTAGCCGCCGGCGTTCAGGGTGAAGTCTTGTTCCACTTCAACCACCAGGTCGGTGTCGGCCAGCCGTACCCGGTCGCCCACGGTGGGGCCGAAAATTTCCGCGTAGGCGCGGCGTCCTATCGTTGCCATTACAAGGCCCCCTGGATTTGACCGCGAAAACCAAACACCTTGCGCTCGCCGGCGTAGTCCACCAGCTCCACGGTGCGCTGCTGGCCCGGCTCGAAGCGCACCGCCGACCCCGAGGCGATGTTCAGGCGCATGCCGCGTGCGGCGGCCCGGTCGAAGCCGAGCGCCTCATTGGTCTCGGCAAAGTGGTAGTGCGAACCCACCTGTATCGGTCGGTCCGCCTTGTTTTGCACCACCAGGGTCAGGGTGCGCCGGCCCGGGTTCAGCGCGTGGTCGGGGCCGTCCGTGATGATTTCGCCTGGGGTCAAGGCCGTTACCGGTTGGGGAGTTATCAGGGAGGGCATGGTGAATCAAACAATCGGTTGGTGCACGGTCACCAGTTTGGTGCCATCGGGAAAGGTGGCCTCCACCTGGATGTCGGGAATCATCTCGGCAATGCCGTCCATGACGTCCGCGCGCGTCAGGATGGTGCGGCCTTCACTCATGAGCTGCGCCACGGTCTTGCCGTCGCGCGCGCCCTCCATCACGGCCGCGCTGATCAGGGCCAGGGCCTCGGGGTAGTTGAGCTTGAGGCCGCGCGCCTTGCGCCGCTCCGCCAGCAAACCGGCCGTAAAAATCAGCAGCTTGTCTTTTTCTCGGGGAGTCAGTTCCATGGGCGTCTTCCGGGTTCGTCTTTAGGCATTGTGTTGCAACTTGCGTGCCGTGCCTGCAATGCCGGGCCACCACCAGCAGGCCGCAAGTCGATTCAACTTGGTGCAAAAAAACACCCAGCATGGTGCGGTTCGCGCAATTCCAGCTGGCACGACCCTTGCACGAGTTCCACCAGATCCGGTCTGGATCAGGTTCCTAACTCATTTGGAGAAATGTCATGAATCGTCGCGGCTCATTAAAGTCACTTACTGCGTCCATTGTGCTGGGTTTTGGCTTGACGGGGGTGGCTGCAGTGCACGCTGCCGACACCATCAAGGTGGGGATTTTGCACAGCCTCTCGGGCACCATGGCGATTTCGGAAACCGTCTTGAAAGACACCGTGCTGATGGCCATTGAAGAGATCAATGCCAAGGGCGGCGTGATGGGCAAAAAGCTGGAACCGGTGATTGTGGATCCCGCTTCCAACTGGCCCCTGTTCGCCGAGAAAACCAAGCAGCTGCTGGGCCAGGACAAGGTCGCGGTCATTTTTGGCTGCTGGACCTCCGTGTCGCGCAAGTCGGTGCTGCCGGTGGTGGAAGAAATGAATGGCCTGCTTTTTTACCCGGTGCAGTATGAAGGCGAGGAGCTGTCCAAAAACGTGTTCTACACGGGTGCGGCGCCGAATCAGCAGGCCATTCCGGCGGTCGATTACCTGATGAGCAAGGAGGGCGGCGGCGCCAAGCGCTGGGTTCTGCTCGGCACCGACTATGTGTACCCCCGCACCACCAACAAGATCCTGCGCGCCTACCTCAAGTCCAAGGGCGTGAAAGACACCGACATCGACGAGAAGTACACCCCGTTTGGCCACGCCGATTACCAGACCATCGTGGCCGACGTGAAGAAATTCTCGGCCGGTGGCAAGACCGCCGTGGTCTCCACCATCAATGGCGACTCCAACGTGCCCTTTTACAAAGAGCTGGGCAATGCCGGCCTGAAGGCCAAGGACGTGCCGGTGGTGGCGTTCTCGGTCGGTGAGGAAGAGCTGCGCGGCGTGGACACCAAGCCGCTGGTGGGGCATCTGGCGGCCTGGAACTACTTCCAGTCGATCAAGAACCCGGCCAACGACGAGTTCATCAAGAAGTGGTCTGCCTATGCCAAGGCCAAGAAGCTGCCCGGCTCCGACAAGCCACTGACCAACGACCCGATGGAGGCCACCTACATCGGCATCAACATGTGGAAGCAGGCGGTAGAAAAGGCCAAGTCCACCGATACCGACAAGGTCATCGCCGCCATGGCCGGCCAGACCTTCAAGGCGCCTAGCGGCATCGTGAGCAAGATGGACGAGAAAAACCATCACCTGCACAAGTCGGTGTTCATTGGCGAAATCAAGGCCGATGGCCAGTTCAATGTGGTGTGGAAGACCCCCGGCCCGGTCAAGGCCAAGCCCTGGTCTCCGTATATCGAAGGCAATGACAAAAAGCCTGATGAGCCGGCCAAGATGGATGTGGCGAAAAAGTAAGTCCTCAGCGAACCGTAAAGCCGTCACGCCGTCCGGGACGGGGCTCGCAGGAGTCCGCCCCGGAGGGTTCGTCGCGGCCACACCACGCCAACAAGAGAGTCTGTGAATGCTTAGACGATGGATCCGATTGACGGCGCTGGCCCTCTGTTTGCTGGCCGCTCAGGCCCATGGCCTGACGATGGAAGAGGCGAGATCCATCAGCCTGGGGGAGAGCGAGACACGCATTGCGGCGCTCAACCAGGCCATGCTGGCGGCCGATGAGAAAACCGCGGCCTTCCTGCAGGCCCTGGCCGATGACCAGGTCAAGGCCAAGGGCGACAGGGTCTTTGTCGTGCGCGATGGCAAGGGCTACGACCCGGTCTCCGGCGCACAAACTTCACTGCCCGACGATGCCGAGGACGTGATCAACAACAACCGGATGCGCGGCGAACTCGATTCAGCGTTGGCCGCGCTCAAGCTTTTTTCCAAAGACGAAAAAACGCGTCGGGCGGCGATCCAGCAGCTGCAAAGCGATGCGGATGACAGCAAGCTGGCGCTGATCGAGAAGGCTTTGGCGGCCGAGGAAAATCCGCAAATCAGGGAGCAGCTGGGGCTGGTGCGTGCCGCCGCGCTGCTGAACAGCCCGGACCAGGCCAGGCGCCTGGAAGCTGCCAGGTTGCTGGCTCAAAGCACGCAGGCCACAACCAAAACCGTGTTGCTGGGCCGGCTGCAGACCGAGACCGAGCCGGATGTCAAGTCGGCGTTGCAGGCGAGTCTGCGTCAGGTGGAGGGGGTGCTGGCCTGGGGCGACCGGCTGGGCGCCCTGTTCAGCGGTATCAGCCTGGGCTCCATTTTGCTGCTGGTGGCGCTGGGGTTGGCCATCACCTATGGGCTGATGGGCGTGATCAACATGGCCCACGGTGAACTGATGATGATTGGCGCCTACGCCACCTATGTGGTGCAGGGACTGTTCCAGAAATACCTGCCGGCTGCCTTTGACTGGTACCTGCTGGCCGCCTTGCCGGCGGCCTTCCTGGCGTCGGCGCTGATGGGGGCGGCACTGGAGCGCAGTGTCATCCGCTTTCTGTATGGCCGCCCGCTGGAGACCCTGCTGGCCACCTGGGGCATCAGCCTCATGCTGCAGCAGCTGGTGCGCAGCCTTTTTGGCGCGCAGAACGTCGGGGTCGAAAACCCGTCGTGGATGAGCGGCGGGGTGCAGGTGCTGGGCAATCTGTCACTGCCCTACAACCGGCTCGTGATCATCGGTTTTGCCATTGCTGTGCTGCTGGGGGTGGCCTGGCTGATTGGCCGCACGCGTTTGGGACTGTTTGTGCGCGGCGTCACGCAAAACCGGCCCATCGCCGCCTGCATGGGGGTGAATACGGCGCGGATTGACACCTACGCGTTTGCGCTGGGGTCGGGCATTGCCGGGCTGGCCGGTTGCGCACTGAGCCAGGTCGGCAACGTCGGACCGGACCTGGGGCAGGGCTACATCGTGGACTCTTTCATGGTGGTGGTGCTGGGGGGCGTGGGCCAGCTCGCCGGCACGGTCTATGCCGCCATGGGCCTGGGCATATTGAACAAGTTTCTGGAGGGCTGGACCGGTGCCGTGCTGGCCAAGATTGCGGTGCTGGTGTTCATCATCATCTTTATCCAGAAGCGTCCGCAAGGCATTTTTGCCATGAAGGGCCGGAGCGCCGAAGCATGACCATGAACATCCCCGGCACGGCTGCAAATCTTTCCCTGCTTCCTTCCAGGGCGCCGCTGCTGAGCCGTAGCGGCTGGGGCGCTTTCATGCTGGCGCTCATCGCCGTGTGCGCGGTGGCCCCGGCGCTGAACCTGTGGGTGCCCGAGGGCAGCGCCTTCCACATGAGCAGCTACGCCGTCGCGCTGCTCGGAAAAATCATGTGCTACGCCATTTGCGCCCTGGCGATGGACCTGATCTGGGGCTACACCGGCATCCTGAGTCTGGGTCACGGCGTATTTTTTGCGCTGGGCGGCTACGTCATGGGCATGTACCTGATGCGCCAGATCGGCGCGGATGGCAACTACAAAAGCAATCTGCCCGACTTCATGGTGTTTCTGGACTGGAAGACGCTGCCCTGGCACTGGACTTTCAGCGACAGCTTTGCGGCGACCCTGTTGCTGGTGCTGGCCGTGCCGGGCCTGGTGGCCTTTGTCTTTGGCTACTTTGCTTTCCGTTCACGCATCAAGGGCGTGTACTTTTCCATCATCACCCAGGCCATGACCTTCGCGGCGATGCTGCTGTTCTTTCGCAACGAAACCGGCTTTGGCGGCAACAACGGCTTCACCGACTTCAAGCGCGTGCTGGGCATGCCCATCGCCACGCCGGGCATGCGCATGCTGCTCTTTGTGATGACCGGTGTGACGCTGCTGGCCTTCTTCCTGCTGGCGCGCTGGCTGGTCGGCAGCAAGTTTGGCCGGGTGTTGCAGGCGGTGCGTGATGCCGAAACGCGGGTCATGTTCTCGGGCTACTCGCCGGTTGGCTACAAGCTGACCATCTGGGTGATCTCGGCCATGATGTGCGGCGTCGCGGGTGCCCTTTACGTGCCGCAGGTGGGCATCATCAACCCGAGCGAAATGAGTCCGGGCAATTCGATCGAGATTGCGATCTGGGCCGCCGTGGGCGGCCGGGCCACGCTGATCGGCCCCATCGTCGGCGCCTTCATCGTCAATGGCGCCAAGAGCTGGCTCACGGTGACCTACCCCGAGTTCTGGCTTTATTTTCTGGGCGCGCTATTCATTGGGGTGACGCTTTTCCTGCCGAACGGTGTGGTCGGCCTGCTCAAGAAGCTCAAAGGGGGCGCTCAATGACGCCCGATCTGCTGGAGCAGGGTGCCCGCCGGGCCGAAGCGCACGTACAGAAGACAGTTCAGGGCAGGACCGCCTCAGGCGGCCGGCAGGCCGGCTTCTCGCGCATTGCCACACCCGGCGAGGTGGACGTTACCCATGGCCGCATTCTTTATCTGGAACAGGTCAGCGTCAGTTTTGACGGTTTCAAGGCGATCAACCAGCTCTCGCTGGACATTGCCCCCGGCGAGCTGCGCTGCATCATAGGGCCCAATGGCGCGGGCAAGACCACCCTGATGGACATCATCACCGGCAAGACGCGGCCGGACGAGGGCAGGGTGTTTTTTGGCAGCACGATTGACCTGCTGCGCTACAGCGAGCCCGAAATTGCGCAGCTGGGCATAGGCCGGAAATTCCAGAAACCGACGGTATTCGAGCAGCTGACGGTGTTCGAGAATCTGGAGCTGGCGCTCAAAACCAGCAAGGCGGTGAGGGCGTCGATGTTTTTTCGCCTCGATTCTGCGCAGGCTGACCGCCTGGCCGAGGTGCTGCACACCATTCATCTGGCTGACAGCGTGTCGCGGCTGGCGGGCAATCTGAGCCATGGGCAAAAGCAGTGGCTCGAAATCGGCATGCTGCTGATGCAGGACCCCAAGCTGCTGCTGCTCGATGAACCGGTGGCTGGCATGACGGACGAAGAAACCGAGCGCACGGCCGAGCTGTTTTTGACGCTCAAGGGCAAGCATTCGCTGGTGGTGGTGGAGCACGACATGAGCTTTATCAACACCATCTCGGACCTCGTCACGGTGCTGTGCGACGGCTCGGTGCTGGCGCAGGGCACGCTGGCGCAGGTGCAGGCCGATGAGCGGGTGATCGAGGTGTATCTTGGAAGATGACTACCCCACGCTCCACCGTTACACGGGTCGCTGCCCCACGAGGGGGCTAATTTTTCTTGGGGCGGCCCGGCGAAAAATTGCTTGATGAAGTAAACACAATGCTTGTAGTCAAAAACATCAACCAGTATTACGGTGGCTCGCACATCCTGCGCGATGTGAGTCTGCAGGCCACGCCGGGCAAGGTCACCGTCATTCTGGGCCGCAACGGCGTGGGCAAAACCACCTTGCTCAAGAGCCTGATGGGCCTGGTGCCGATCAGGACCGGCAGCATAGAGCTTGACGGCAAGCCGGTTCAACACACCACGCCCTATGAGCGCGCCCGCGCCGGCATGGGCTTTGTGCCCCAGGGCCGTGAAATTTTTGCGCGGCTCACGGTGGAAGAGAACCTGCGCATGGGCTTGGCCTACAAGCGGGCTGGTACACCGATACCGCCCGAACTGTTTGAGCTGTTTCCGGTGCTCCGGCAAATGCTGAATCGGCGCGGCGGTGACCTTTCTGGCGGGCAGCAGCAGCAGCTGGCCATTGCCCGGGCGCTGGCGGCGGGCCCCAGGCTGCTGATTCTGGACGAGCCGACCGAGGGAATTCAGCCCAGCATCATCAAGGACATTGGCCGCGTCATCCGCATGCTGGCCGACCGCGGCGACATGGCGATTGTGCTGGTCGAGCAGTACTATGACTTTGCCTCGGCCCTGGCCGATGACTATGTGGTGATGGAGCGGGGCTCGGTGCTGGCCCGCGGGCTGGGCAAGGACATGCAGGTCCATGGCGTGCGTCAGCTGGTCGCGATCTGATTTGCGCCGCCGGCGACTGGTTACGATCCCGGCATGTCCTGGCACGCTTCGCTCTCGCTCGATTACACGCTTGAATCCGGCCGCAGTGTCGTGCGCCACGCCCACCATGGCCCCTTGCGCGTGCTGCAAAGCCTGTACCCCGAGGGCGATGCCACCTGTTGCAACGTGCTGGTGCACCCGCCGGGCGGGCTGGTCGGTGGCGACACGCTGGACCTCCGCGTCGCGGTGGGCAGTGCGGCGCACGGCCTGATCACCACGCCGGGCGCAACCCGGTTTTACGGCTCAAGCGGCGCCCGCGCCGTGCAACGCACCCGGCTGCGGCTGGAGGCGGGGGCGCGCCTCGAGTGGTTGCCGCTGGAAACGATCCTGTACAGCGGTTGCCAGGCGGAAAACCAGCTGAGTTTTGAGCTGGCGCCGGGCGCCGAGTTGATCGGCTGGGATGTGACGGCGCTGGGGCTGCCGCATGCCGACAAGCCTTTCGTGGCCGGGCGCTTTTGCCAGCATATCGAGATGCCCGGTGTCTGGCTGGAGCGCGGGCTGCTGGACGCAGCGGACACGCGCCTGCTCAGCAGTCCGCTGGGCCTGGCCGGCCAGCACTGCCTGGCGTCGATCTTTTTTGCGGCAGGCAGCCCGCTGGGCCGCGAGCGCCGCAAGCTGGCGCTGGACGGTGCCCGCCGGCTGCTGCAGGGGCATGCGCTGCAGGCCAGCGCCGGAGCGACCAGCCCGAACCCCCAGCTGCTGGTGCTGCGCGTGCTGGCGCCGCAGGTGGAGCCGGCGATGGATTTGCTGAAACAAGTCTGGGCCGCCTGGCGCCAGTCGCTGTGGAACAAGGCGGCGGTGCAACCCCGGATCTGGGCGATGTGAACCCGCAAGCGCCGGATGGCTCGGGCAACGCGGCCTGGCGCGCCTGGTGCGCCTGGTGCGGCCATTTTCCGGATGAAATCGGCATTTTTTTGGTAAAAATGGCCTGTAGCCCATATATTACTTGCATAGTATGCTATTTATTTAATAGCAACTCGGGACTGACGCTTTCCGCCACGGCCTGCACCAGCAGCCAGCTTTCGGCGGGCAAATCGGCCAGGGTCAGGGTTTGCCCCGGCGCCAGGGTGCGATCGGGTTGGGGGCCATCCCGCGCCGGCCCCTCCGCGCGCTGCCAGCGCAGGGTGATCACCCGCTCCTGCAGGCGCAGCGTGATCTCAAACGAAGGCCAGTCAGCCGGCACGCGCGGCGACAGCGACAGCTGGCCTTGCCGCACGCTCAAGCCGAGCAGGGTTTCAAGCGCCGCGCGGTACAGCCAGGAGGCCGAACCGGTGTACCAGCTCCAGCCGCCGCGGCCGACGTAGGGCGCCGCGCCATAGACATCGCCGGCCATGACATAGGGCTCCAGCTCATACACCGGCCCGCGCTGGGGGTGCTGGCTGCGGTGGGCCGGGCTCAGGGCCCTGAAGCTGTCCCAGGCGGCCTCGGTGTCACCGGCCTGCGCCTGTGCCATCAGGGCCCAGACCCCGGCGTGCGAGTACTGGCCGCCGTTTTCGCGAATGCCGGGCGGGTAGGCCTGGATGTAGCCGGGGTTGTTGACTGACTTTTCCAGCGGCGGCGCCAGCAGCCGCAGCAGGCCGGCCTCGGGGTCTATCAGTTCGCGCTGCATGGCCTGCAGGGCCGGCACGGTGTAGGGGTCGCTGGAGGCGCCTGACAGCACCGCCCAGGCCTGGGCGATCAGGTCAATCCGGCACTCGGCATTGCTGGCCGAGCCCAGCGGCGCGCCGTTGTCAAAAAACGCCCGGCGAAACCAGGCGCCGTCCCAGCCGTCGCCGTGCAGGGCCGCGATCCAGCCCTCGCGGCTGTGCTTCCAGCGGGTGCTGCGCGCCGTGTCGCCGCGCGCCTGCGCCAGCGGGCCAAAGCGCTCCACCACGCTGCATAAAAACCAGGCCAGCCAGACCGACTCGCCGCGCCCCTCGTGGCCAACGCGGTTCATGCCGTCGTTCCAGTCGCCGGTGCCCATCAGCGGCAGGCCATGCACGCCCGTGGCCAGGCTGCGGTCGATGGCGCGCGCGCAATGCTCAAACACCGACGCGGTTTGCGCGCTGGTTTCGGGTGCGTAGTAGGCATCTTCCGCGCCTTCGGGAATGGCCGCGCCCTCAATAAATGCCACGGTTTCGTCCAGAATGCCGAGGTCGCCGGTGACCTCGACGTAATGCGCGCAGGCATAGGGCAACCACAGCAGGTCATCCGAAAAATGCGTGCGCACGCCTTCACCGCCCGGCGCGTGCCACCAGTGCTGCACATCGCCTTCAGGAAACTGCCGCGAGGCATTGAGCAAAATCTGCTCACGCAGGCGCTGCGGGTCGGTCAGCGCAAAGGCCATCGCGTCCTGCAACTGGTCGCGAAAGCCGAAGGCGCCGCCGGCCTGGTAAAAGCCCGCCCTGGACCACAGGCGCGAGCTCAGGGTCTGGTACAGCAGCCAGCGGTTGAGCAGGGCATCAAACAGCGGATCGGGCGTGCGCACCTGCACCTTGCCGAGCAGGGTGCTCCAGGAATTCTTGACCCCGGCCAGCGCCGCCTTCACATCCCGGCTTTGCCAGTCGCGTGCCAGTTGCCCGGCTGCTGCCGCATCGGCGGCGTGGCCCAGCAAAAAGCTCAGCTCAAGCTGTTCACCGGGCGCCAGGCTGAAATCGCCCGCCAGCGCCGCGCAGGGGTCTGCGCCGCCGCTGGCCTGCTGCCCCAGCACAGCGGGCAGCACCAGGCGGCCGGTGGCATCAAAGAACTCGCTGCGGTCGCAGGTCCACTGCAGGACGCCCGGCAAGCCGGTGAGGGCCAGAAAGGCACTGCTGCCGCCAAACCCGCCACGGCTTTGGCGCTGCTGCGCCAGCAGCACCGGCAGCTCTTTGCTTTTCCAGGCCAGCACGGTGCTGCGCTCGTGGCGGGCCGCGCCCATCTGCCATTCCACCATCGCCAGCGCGCGCAGCCTGCGCCTGGCCTTGCCCTGGTGGTGCAGCCGCAGCTGCACCACCTTGACGGCATCCTGGGTGTCGGCAAAAAAAGTGGTTTCCACGCTCAGGTCACCGTGCCGGCATTCGAACACGCTGTAGCCCTGGCCGTGACGCACGCGGCAGGCCAGCTGCGCACCGCTTTCGGTGGAGGGGGCCAGCGCCAGCGGCTGCCGGGTGTCCAGGTCCTGCAGCAGGTAGTGCTCGAATGCGGGGTCCTGCACCGGGTCGTTGGACCAGGGCGTGAGCTGGTGCATGCGGCTGTTGACGGCCCAGCTGTAGCCCGCGCCGGCCTCGGAGACCTGAAAGCCGAATGACGGGTTGGCGATCACATTGACCCAGGGGCGCGGCGGGCGGTGCTGGGGATCGATGGCAAACTGGAATTCGCCTGACTGCGCATCAAACCGGCCGACGGGAGCTTCGATGGCCATAGCCTGCCCGTGCACCGGTTCTGCCGGCCGGGGCAGGACTGGCGTGGCAGAAGCCTCGGCCCGGCGTGGCAGGGCGGGCCTGTCCTGCAGCGCCGCCACCTGCTGCGCCAGCGGCCGGCCATCGGCGATGAAGGTCACGCGGGCCAGGCCCGCCAGGCTGGCTTTTTCGGGCGCTGCCACCTCCTGCTCGCGCAGCAAGTAAAAACCGGCCGCATCGTTGCGCGGAAAGCTGTTCTCGGCCTGCTGCAGCGTGCGGTCGCGCAGGGCCAGGATGTCGCGCTGCAGCGGCATCAGGTAGGAATTGGCTTCGCTGTTGAGCACCACCACATCGACGGCCAGGCCGCAAAAGCTCCACCAGGTCTGGGCCCGCAGCAGGGCCTGCAGCAGCGCCAGGCCGGCGCTGGCGTGAATGCGCACCAGCACGATCGGTTTGTCGCCCGACAGCCCAAAGCGCCAGAGCTGGCGCTGGTCCACCGGGCCGCTTTCCGTCACCGGTCGCGCGCTGGTGTACATCAGCGCCGTGTTGAGGTCTTGCAGTGCCGCATTTTCTTCCGGCTCCACACCCAGGTCGCGCAGCCGCACCTGCGCCAGCGTGGCGGCCATGCGGGTGGCCCGCTCCACATGCATGGGCTGCAGGTATTTGTCGATGCGCTCCACCAGCTCCGCGGTGGTTTCGGCGGCGGCAGTGGCAAAGCTCAGCCGTGCCACGCCGCCCGCCGCAATCCGCACCCGCACGCGAAGACCGGCGACCGGATCGAGCCCGTTGATGGGCGCGCCATCGGCCGCCTTGGCCTGCACCTGCAGCGCCGGCCGGGCCGCCAGCCGGTTGCGCCCCAGGAAGGCGCGCCGGTCCGCGATGAAGTCGATGGCGCGCACGTTGGCGTCCGAATCGGCCAGAAAATGCGCCACCGCCATCACCGGGTCGCCCTGCAGGCGGGGCTTGCGCGACAGCAGCAGGGCGCGCCATTCGGCATGCCACTCGGTCTGCACGAACAGGTTGGAAAAAGCCGGATGGGTCTCGTCCGCGCGCGCGTCTGCCAGCACCGCCTCAAAGCACGAGATCACCTCAAAGGTCAGCTCGGCGCTGGAGAGGTTGCACAGCGTGACGGTGCGCAGCTCGGTGTCGTCCTCGGGGCTGACCAGCACCGTGGTCATGGCCTCCAGCTGTTCCGATTTCGCCTCAAACTCGACCCGGTCCGCCAGAAACCGGGCGCTGTACTGCCAGTCGGGGTGCGGCGCCGGGTGCTGGGTCAGCGACACCGGCGGCTGGCCTGCCGCGCACAGGTAAATAAAGCTGCCATGGGCGTCGCGCAGCAGGTCGTCGCGCCAGCGCGTGATGTTGCAGGTCCGGTTGTCGCTGCGCCAGCGGCTCACGCCCGCGCCATTGGCACGCAGGGCCACGCTGTAGCGGCCATTGGACAGCAGCTGCACCGGCTGCCAGCCGGGCGCTGCCGGGTCCAGCCCGCGCGAGTGGTAGAGCGGGGCCTCCTCGGTGTCATCCAGCGGCGGCAGTGCGCGCGGGTCGGCGCTCTCGATGATCTGGCGCGGCGTCTTTTCATGCAGCAGCGATTCGTAGGCCTGTACCAGCGGCGCCGCCGCAAACCAGCGGCGCGGCGCCTCGCCGCACAGCACATTGCACAGCGCCACCAGCGACATGCCCTGGTGGTGCGCCATGAAGTTTTTCACCACGCTCAGCGCCTGCGCGCCGGGTTGCCTGGCCACGGTGAAGTCCACGGCATCCATGAAGCCATAGTCGCCGCGGGCGCCGAGTCGCTCCAGCCGGCGCAGGTTGGCGATCGCCGGCTGCGGCGCGAACATGCAGGCCATCACGCTGGCATAGGGCGCGACGACACGGTCGCCCGGCGGCGTGCGGCGCAGCGCCAGCCGGGGCACGCCAAACGGCGAATACTGGTAGGCCAGGGTATGGTCCTGCGCAAAATAGGCCGACTCCGAAACGCCCCAGGGCAGTTGCTGCGACCGGCCAAAGGCCTGCTGCTCTTTCACGGCGGCCAGCCCGCTGACGTGGAGCAGGCCGTGCGCGGGCTCCGTCATGACCAGCGCGGGCATCAGGTATTCAAACATCGAGCCCGACCAGGACTTGAGGCCCGGCATGGCCCCCACCGTGAGAAACGCGCGCCCCAGCGACAGCCAGTGCCGTCTGGGCACGTCGCCCTTGGCAATCGCCAGAAAGCTGGTCAGCCTGGCTTCGGAGGCCATCAGATCGTAGTAGCTGGCGTCCAGCACCTGCTCGTGCACCCGCAGGCCGATATGAAACAGATGGCGCTTGGCGCTGTACAGGCCGCTGAAGTCCATCGCCATGCACAGGCGCTCCAACCGGGCCACTAGCCGCAGTAGGCTGGTGCCTTGCTCTGCACTGGTTGTGCCCAGCTTCTCCAACTCAATGCAGGCCCGGGCTGTGGCCAGCAGGTGGCCGGCCAGGTTGCCGCTGTCCACGGTGGACACATAGGCCGGCGTCAGCACCTCCAGCGTGCGGCTGTCATACCAGTTCAGCAGGTGGCCCTTGTGCTTGGCCAGCCGCTCCACCGTGTCCAGCGTGGCCTGTAGCCGGGCAATGAGTTCGGCCGTGCTGATCCAGCCAAACTCGCGCGCGCTGGCCACGGCCAGCAGGTACAGGCCGATATTGGTGGGCGAGGTGCGGTGCGCAATCGTCGGCTCGGGGTCCAGTTGCAGGTTGTCGGGCGGCAGGTGGTTGTCCTCCGGCCCGACGCAGCGTTCAAAAAACTGCCAGGTGTGCCGGGCCAGCTCAAGCAGGTAGTCACGGTCCCCGGCAGCCAGGGCCAGGGCCGGCTCAAGCCGGGCCGGCTTGCTGGCCCACCAGGCGGTGAGCGGTGCCAGCGCCCAGAGCAGGAAAATCGCGGGGCCGGCCCAGGGGTGGGGACTCCAGCAAGCCGCCAGTGCCAGGCCCAGGCAAAGCAGGGACGCGATGGCGTGCTGGCGCACAAAGGCGCCCAGAGCGTATTTCGCCGCCGCCTGCGCCTGCGCAGCCGTGGTCCATTCCAGCAGCATGCTGCGGCTCGAGGCCATGCGCCAGAGCGCCCGCGCGACGGCGTCCAGCATCAAGCCGGCCTGCACAAACAGCTGGCTGAACTGCCAGCTGCTGGCCAGCACGCCGCGCACCATGTCGCGTATGCCCACATCAAAAAAGTGCAGCCAGGCGATGCCGCGCCGCGTCGGCACCAGGCTGGCCAGCGCGGCCATCAGCGGCCCCGTCAGAAAGGCCGCCAGCGTGAATGCCAGCGCCGTCCACAACGGCAGGGCGGCGGTAAAAATCACCGCCAGCAGCAAGCCCAGGCAAGCCGGCGCCATCAGGGAGCGGCGCAGGTTGTCGGCCATGCGCCACAAGCCCAGCGCATCGATGCCGAAGTGCCGGGCGCGCAGCATCAGCGGCAGCAGCTGCCAGTCGCCGCGGGTCCAGCGATGCACGCGTGATGCCGCCACCCCGGCGTGGTGGGGATGGTCTTCCATCAGCGCCACGTCGCCCACATAGCCACAGCGCGCAATGCTGCCTTCCAGCAGGTCGTGGCTCAGCACGGCATCCTCGGGCAGGCGGCCGTCCAGCACGGCATGAACCGCCGCCACATGCAGCAACCCCTTGCCGGTGAAGCTGCCCATGCCAAACACGTCCTGGTAGAGATCGGAGGTGCCGCTGCTGTAGGGGTCCAGCCCGGTGTGACCGGCAAACAGGGCATGAAACGGCGAGCGCTCATGCCGCGTGGGCAGCGGCGTCACCAGCTGCGGCTGCAAAATGCCATAGCCCGCAGTCACGCGGCGGGTTTTGCGGTCTATCTGCGGCGTGTTCAGCGGGTGAGCCGCAATCGACACCAGCTCGCGCAGCGAGCCCGGCGGCAAGCCGGTGTCGCTGTCCAGCGTGAGCACGTAACGCAGGCCGTCGGCCAGGCGCATGTCCGGGCTTGCCGTGCCGGCCGGCACAAAGACCGACGCCGAGCCGGTGGCCAGTTGCCGCAGCAGCAGTTCGATCTTGCCGCGCTTGCGTTCCCAGCCAATCCAGCGCCCTTCGGTTTCTGACCAGGCGCGCGCGCGGTGCAGCAGCACAAAGCGCGAGGGCGCGCCCGCCGCCGCCGGGTAACAGCGATTGAGCGCGCGCACCTGCGCCAGCGCGTCATCGAGCAGGGCCTGGTCGCCGGCCTGCGATTGGCTGTCGGCATCGGCCCAGTCGGTCAGCAGCGCAAACTGGGCCTGGTTTTCGCGGCAGGCCAGCCAGTGCAGGCTGAGTCTATGCACCAGTTCGGTGGTCGCCGCGACCGAAGTCAGCATCGACGGAATCACCACCAGCACCCGGTGTTCGGCCGGAATGCCGCCAGAAAAATCGAGCCGGGCCAGCGGCTGGATACGGGTCGATTCGGCGATCAGGCGGTGAATCAGTGCGGCCACCGCTTCGGAGGCTGGCCAGGCCATCAGGGCCAGCGCCAGCCAGCCCATCGCGTTCAGCCCAGCCAGCGGATGCACGGCCCACCATAGCGCGCCCAGTGTGCCCAGCGACCAGACCGCCGCATACGCGGGCAGGCGCCAGGCGCGGGCCGCGCGCGCCCGGCGCGGTGGCCTGGCGGTGTCTGCCGGGCGCAAGGCGGCCTCCAGCAGCGGGCGCCCCAGCCCCAACAAATAGTAGCCCGCGGTGCGCGCCACCAGTGAGTTGTTGGGCTGGCGCGCCGCGGCCAGCACGGCTTCGGCCACGGCGCGCTCCGACTTGCCGCTTTGCTGGGCCAGCCTTTCCATGGCGCGCGTGATCTGCTGGCGCGTCATCTCGCTTTCCCTGGAAAAACTCGGCAGGCGCCGCAACACCTGCAGCGAGTGGCTGACCGGCTCAATCAGCTCGGCCCACTCCACCTGGCCAATCAGCCGCAGCGTGGTGATGATGTTGCCGACGGTCAGGTTGGCCGCGACCTGAACGGTTTGCCCCTCCGCAATCAGGGCCAAGGCATCGGGGCAGTGCAGTGCGGTCCAGCGGGTGGCGGCGGACGCTGGCATGTCGGCCTCGACCCGCTCGCCAGGCATGCGCTGCCAGAGCTGGGTCAGGTAGCTGCGTTCCAGGCCGTGGTCCTTCATGTGCTGATGCAAGGCGTCCAGGTCGTCCAGGCCAAGGGTCTTGTCGGTGTCCCAGACCGCATGCGCGACCTCGCGCGCGACCTTGTTGCGGGCGATGCGGTCGGCCATGCGGCGCAGGTTTTCCAGCAGCACCACGCGCAGCGTCGTCGGCAAGGCCCAGAGCTCGCCCAGATTGAGTTCGCTGACCTCCTGGTAGGCATGCAGGAACGCGGTGAACAGCACCGGGTCCAGCACGCTGTCGGTGTGCGCCACATAGGCCCAGGCAATGCCGTAGACACGCGGCAGCCCTTCCAGCGGCTTATCGGCCAGTTTCGGCAGGTCGGCGTAATAGCGGTGCGGCACGCCGTCCTGAATTTGCTGGAGCTGCGCCTCGATCAGGTGGAAATTGTCAAGCAGCCATTCGGCCGCCGGCGTGACATAGTGGCCGCTGCGCGAGGTGATGGCAATGTAGTCGTAGGCACTGCGCAGCGCGGCGATGTTCTCCTCTAGCCGCGGAAAGAAGGCCGGCCCGCGATCCGGTGCGTCGGCGGGCCGCACGGGCTGGGCCGCAGCCAGGCTGCGGCCGTGATCCTCGAACCGCTGCGCACCGAACAATTCGGCGCGTATCGGTTGCTGTATCTCGCCCCCGGAGGTGGTGAGTAGCTGCCTGGCGTAGGGACTTAAAGGTTCCAGCCGGTCTATGACGGCCGCCATCACACCGTCAGGCGAGTGCCAGCAGGCCGAAACCGATGAGCGCCAGCACGCCCACCGTCACAATCCGCGGCGACACCACGGCGTGCACCGACTGAAGCGCTGACTGCAGCGGAAAAAAGCGGCCGTGCGCGCTGGCGCAATGGTCCATGTGCGACGCCAGTTCGGCAGCGTCGGTGGTAACAAAATCTGCGTGATGGGCCGACGAAAAGTCAGCCATGATCTTGAGGCTCGTCATGATTTTATTCTCCCGGGAATGAGCTTGGCTTGCCAATGCGCAGCAAAATGCGCGCGTATTTGCAGCAGCTAGCTCATGCTAGGGACAGCCATCGGGCGATGCCATCAGACGACGCCGTAGTTTGTCTAGGACAAGACCTACAGTTGCCTCGTTTTACTTCCCGGTGGCGGCCTCAGCCGGTATTGCGCAGTCCGGCCGCGATGCCGTTGATGGAGATGTGAATGCCGCGCTGAACCCGCTCGTCGGCCTTGCCTTCGCGGTAGCGCCGCACCAGTTCGACCTGCAGATGGTGCAGCGGGTCGATATAGGGAAAGCGGTGCCGGATCGAGCGCTGCAGGGCGGCGTTGCCGGCCAGGCGCTGCTTTTCTCCGGTGATCAGCACCAGGGCCTCGGCGGTGCGGTGCCATTCGGCCTCGATGGCCGTGAAGATTTTCTTGCGCAGGCGCGCATCGCCCACCAGCTCGGCATAGCGCGAAGCCAGCGCCAGATCGCTCTTGGCCAGCACCATGTCCACATTGCTCAGCAGGGTGCGAAAGAAAGGCCACTGCTTGTACATTTTTTGCAGCAGCGCCAGCGCCTCCTTGCGGCTGGCCGGGCTGCCGCCCTGGGCCAGCATCTGCGCAATCGCCGAACCAAAGCCGTACCAGCCCGGCAGCAGGGCGCGTGATTGTGACCAGGAGAAAACCCAGGGGATCGCCCGCAGACCCTCGATGGTCCGCTTGGCCTGGCGCGACGCAGGCCGGCTGCCGATGTTGAGGTCCGCGATCTCGTTGATCGGCGTCGCCTCGAAGAAGTAGTCAGCAAACCCTGGGGTCTCGTAGACCAGAGCGCGATATGCGCTCATGGCACCTTCCGCCAGGCTGTCCATAAGCTGACTGTAGGGTGCTGCCAGCTGGTGGCGCACTGGTTTGCGTAGAGAAGCCAACACGACGCCAGAGGCAAGCGTCTCAAGACTTTGTCGCGCCAGCTCTGGGTCGGCGTACTTGTTGGCGACGACCTCACCCTGCTCGGTGATGCG